>DASPKO010000040.1:0-17524 GCA_035628055.1 Phycisphaerales bacterium | reverse complement strand
GAAGCACGGCCTGCCGCTGGTGTACGCCGGCGTGGTCGGGACGCGCGGCACCGCGGGACTGTTCCTGCCCGGGGCCGGCCCCTGCCTCCGCTGCCTGCTCGCCACCCCCCCGCCGCCCGGCGCCGCGCCCACGTGCGAGAGCGCCGGGGTGCTCGGCGCCGCCTCCGCGCTCGTCGCGGCCCAGCAGGCCGCGTGGGCGCTCAAGGTGCTCGTTGGCGCCGCCACGCCCGAGGACTGCCGCCTCGTCGAGCTCGACCCATGGGAGGGCGCGTGGCGCTCGCTCGTGCTGGGGCACCGCCCCGGTCCACCCGGGCCCGAGCGCGACTGCCCGTGCTGTGCCCAGCGCCGTTTCGACTACCTCGACGCGGGGGAGACCGAGTCCACCGCCCTCTGCGGCGCCGACAGCGTGCAGGTCTGGCCCCCCTCAGCCGGCGCGCTCGACCTGCCGGCGCTCGCGTCCCACCTGGGCCGGTCCGCGGCGGTCACGGCCTCGGCCTTCGCCGTGCGGGCCGTGCTCCGGGAGGAGCGGGCCGACTTCCCGTCGCCGCGCGAAGGCCCCGGGGCGGGGGCCAGCACCGCGGGCCCGGAGGACCCCCCGTCCGTCCCGCTGGAGCTGACCGTGTTCGCCGACGGCCGCGCCCTGGTGCGCGGCACGCGTGACCCGGCCCGGGCCCGCTCGATCTACGCGCGATATCTCGGCGGGTGACGCGTCGCGGCGGAACTCGCCATGCCACGCCCCGCCTACCGGATCGTCGCGGTCCGCCCCGTGATCTGCATCCCGTAGAACGACCGCCACACGAAGAACGCCGACACCACGAAGAAGACCGCGGCGAGCACGTAGTTGAGCGTGTGGTCGGTCCGGCCGTCGCGGTGCGAGAGGCTCACGCCCAGCTCCACCGCCAGCAGGCCGAAGAGCGTGGTGAACTTGATCACCGGGTTCATGGCGACCGAGCTGGTGTCCTTGAAGGGATCGCCCACGGTGTCGCCCACCACGGTGGCGGCGTGCAGGTCCGAGCCCTTGCCGCGGCCGCTGGCCCTGAAGGCCGGATCGGTCTCGACGATCTTCTTGGCGTTGTCCCAGGCCCCGCCGGCGTTGGCCATGAAGATGGCCTGGAAGAGCCCGAAGAGGGCGATGGAGATGAGGTATCCGATGAAGAAGAACGGCTCGTAGAAGGCGAAGGCCAGGGTCCCGAAGAAGATACCCAGGAAGATGTTGAACATCCCCTTCTGGGCGTACTGCGTGCAGATGGTGACGACCTTCTGGCTGTCCTCGACGCTCGCCTTGGTCGAGCCCTCGAGCCGGATGTTCTGCTTGATGAACTCGACGGCGCGGTACGCGCCGGTGGAGACCGCCTGCGTCGAGGCGCCGGTGAACCAGTAGATCATCGCCCCGCCCGTGATCAGCCCGAGCAGGAACGGGGGGTGCAGCAGGGACAGATTGGCCACCTCCGCGGGCTGCAGCCCGTGCGTGAGTGCCACGATGATCGCGAAGATCATCGTGGTGGCCCCCACCACCGCCGTGCCGATGAGCACCGGCTTGGCGGTCGCCTTGAACGTGTTGCCGGCCCCGTCGTTCTCCTCGAGGAACTCCTTGCCCTTCTCGAAGTTGGGAACGAAGCCGAAGTCGCGCTGGATCTCCTCGCGGATCCCGGGGATCTGCTCGATGGTGGAGAGCTCGTAGACGCTCTGGGCGTTGTCGGTCACCGGGCCGTAGCTGTCGACCGCGATGGTGACCGGGCCCATCCCCAGGAAGCCGAAGGCGATGAGCCCGAAGGCGAAGACCGCGGGCGCCAGCATGATGCCCTCGGGGAACGACGTCGCGACGTAATAGCCGATCCCCATGAGGAAGACGATGGCCATCCCCAGCCAATAGCTGGAGAAGTTGCCGGCGACGAACCCGGAGAGGATGTTCAGCGAGGCCCCGCCCTGCTCGGAGCTGGTGACGACCTCGCGGACGTGCCGGGAGGTGGTCGAGGTGAACACCTTGACGAACTCGGGAATGATCGCCCCGGCGAGCGTGCCGCAGGTGATGATCGTGGCGAGCTTCCACCACATGCTCGGGTCGTCGCCCAGGTCGGGGATCAGCAGGTACGAGGCCGCGTAGGTCAGCACGACCGAGACGATCGAGGTGAGCCAGACCAGCACGGTGAGCGGGTGCTCGAAGTTCATGCGATCGGCGTTGGCGTGCTTGGCCCGGGCGAGGGCCTCATTGATGAAGTACGAGAGGGCCGAGGCGACCACCATGATGACGCGGATGGCGAAGATCCAGACCAGCAGGTCCACCTGCAGAGCGTCCCGGACCTGGGCGGGAGCGTTGAACCCGACCGCCAGGAGGATGAAGCTGATCAGCGCGACGCCCGTGACCCCGTAGGTCTCGAACCCGTCGGCCGAGGGGCCCACCGAGTCGCCGGCGTTGTCGCCCACGCAGTCCGCGATGACCCCGGGATTGCGGGCGTCGTCCTCCTTGATGCGGAAGACGATCTTCATCAGGTCCGAGCCGATGTCGGCGATCTTGGTGAAGATCCCGCCCGCGATGCGGAGCGCCGCCGCCCCCAGCGATTCGCCGATGGCGAACCCGATGAAGCAGGGCCCGGCGTAGTCGCGGGGCACGAACAGGAGGATGACCAGCATGAGCAGCAGCTCCACGCTGATCAGGGCCATGCCGATCGACATGCCCGCCTTGAGCGGGATCGAGTAGCAGGGGAAAGGCTTCCCGCGGAGGCTGGCGAAGGCCGCCCGGCTGTTCGCGAACGTGTTGACACGGATGCCGAACCACGCGACGCCGTACGACCCCGCCATGCCGATGAGGCTAAAGAGCAGGATGATCGCGACCTTGGGGACGGGGAAGCCGTGCCCGATCACGGCCCCGCTCACCGGGTCCACGTTCTCGACCAGCTTGCCGAAGTACACCGCGGTCACCGCCGCGATGAACACCCAGAGCAGCATCAGGAACTTGCCCTGCTGGAAGAGATAGGACTTGCACGTGGCGTAGATGAGCTCGGAGACCTCGAGCATGGACCGGTGCACCGGCATCTTCTTGAGCTGGACGTAAATCACGCCGCCGAAGAGCAGGCCCAGGGCGCAGATCACCAGCCCGCCCATGAGCAGCGTGCGGCCGTCGACGCCCAGGAAGTCCCGGGTGGAGAGGTCGGGGAGGACCAGGTTGGCCTCACCGCCCCGGTGGACGGGGCGGGCGTGCCCGAGCTGCTGCTGCGCCTCGGCGAGCAGCTCGGTCCGGGGATTGTGCGGCACGGTGGCGTCCCCGGCCGTGTCCTGGGCGAGGGCGGAGGCCGGGAGGGCCAGCATGAAGACGGCGGCGAGGAGCGCGACGGGACGGACGGCGCTCCGGATCAAACCAGACAAAGTCGCGTGCACGTGATTCTCCCCACTGTCGTGGCCAAGGGCCTCGTGGCCGAACTGTTCTGGGCCCAACAGACCCGGACGGCGCCGCGACCCAGCCGCGTCGTGCCTCCCGCCCGGGAGCCCAGGAGCCTCTAGAAAAAAACCCGGCGCGGTTGAACGCCGGGTCGCTGTATCGGTCGCATCATACCCGAATCCGGCAGTTTCAGCAGACCGCGGCCGGCTCGCGGCGGGCCCGGCGCCGGCGCCGGCCTGGCCTCAGCGTCCCCCCTCGTCCCGCGGCGGTCGGCCACCGCCGCCGCCGCCCGGGGCGCGCACGACGTCCATCGCCTCGCGCGCGCGGCGGGCGATGGACTTGCGCATGTCCCGGCGCTTGCGCTCGGAGGGCTTCTCGTAGAACTCCTTGCGCTTGATGTCCTTGGTCAGGCCTTCCTTCTCGCAGAGCTTCTTGAAGCGCCGGAGCATCTGCTCGACGCTCTCCCCGCCCCGCGCCTTGATTCGGATCGACATGCGCTGTGAACCTTCCTTCGCTCGCCGGGCCGCCCCTGTCCCCACCCCGTCCGTGCGCTGCCCGCGGCCCCGAGCGGGCCAAAGTAAAGCCCGACCCGCCCGCGATTTCAAGCCGTTACCTCCCCACACTCCCCGGCAACCCGGGGCGGACGGCCCGGCGCCGACCGCGGGCTGAACGCGAGCAGATGCCGCCCCGTAGAAAAGGCGTGGCGGAGCGAACACCGATGGCTGACCTCAGCGCGGACATGACTCACGGCGGTATCGAAAGGCCGACCCTGGACCGGCTCGAAGGCCGCGTCCTGCCCTCCGGGGCCTTCGCCTCGGTCGGCCTGGCGTACAACGCCTCCGACCCCGGGTCCATCGCCGCGGTGGTCTACTCGGTCGAGGGGGAGCTCGGGAATCCGGACCCGGACGGCGTCGCCCCGGTCGGGGGCGACATGTTCGTCTCTGACATTGGCGGGCGGCAGTTCGACGGCGATCTGCCCTACGGCGCGGTGCGCTTCCTGGCCGACGGCCGCCTCGAGCGCCTCCCAAACCGCGGGCGGCGCGACGATCCCGACGAGACCAACGGCACGCGCTTCGTGACCGCCGAGGGCTTCCCGGCGGGATGGTGGCTCGGCGACTACGGCGGCCGCGAGGGGCAGGAGCTGGAGTTCATCGTCGAGCAGCCGAGCTCGGCCACGCTCGGCGACCTGGGCGGGCAGTGGCGCTTCAGCCTCGTCGGGATCGACTACCGGGTCGGTGAGTTCTTCTCCGCCTCCGGGCTCATGAACATCGCTCTGTCGCGGGTCGACTGGTCGGAGGACCTGGGCCTGCTCGGGCGGAGCACCAGTTTCATCTCACAGTTCACCCCGCAGGGCCGGGGCGTCACGGGGGCCGGCGAGCACCTGTATCTCTCGCGCGACGGCTCCACCCTCCTGCTTGCGGACATGGACGAGAGCGAGGGCGAGGTCTTCGTGGGCGTGGCGGTGCGCTCCGGCGGCCCGGGTCCCGACCCGGCGGGCCTGCCGGGCGGGTATCTGCTCTCCTGGGCGCTCACCGACCCGGACCAGGACCTGGCCGACGTTCCCATCGCCTTCGCCCAGTACTTCCTCGAGCTGGGCGCGGACGGCGCCTACCAGGTTCTCGACCTCGACCGGTACGACGACGGCGAGCGCCGCGTCATCGAGCGCGGCTCCTGGTCGCTCGCCGGCGGCACGCTCCGCCTCCAGGCCGAGGATGAGGGCCCGCGCACGAGCCTGATCGTTTCCGCCGGCGGGCGCACCCTCCTCGGCACGCGGTCCGTCCGTGGCAGCATCACCGACCCGGTGCTGGGGCTGGGCGTTCGCGCCGTGCCCCTCGCCGCCGCCGCGCCGGCGGTCCTGTCACTCACCCACCCGGCGGACGGCCCCGGCACGCGGGCCTTCGAGCTCGATCAGGCGGGCGCCTGGCAGGCCACGGACGTCGCGGCTGCCGCCGGAGGCCCGGCCATCACGGGCGCCTCGCTGGCCTTCACCGACCCCAAGGACAACCTCACGCACGTGGCCGCCGAGACGGCCCAGGGCCTGGTCCTGTACCGCGGCGCCCCAGACGGGACCTGGTCCTGGCGGAACCTCACGAGCGAGCTCGGCGCCGAGGCCATCGTCCGCGGTCTGACCGTCATGACCGGCCCGGACGGGCTGGTCGCGCTGGCGGGACTCACGGCCGGGTCCGAGGCCGTGGTTTACCGGCAGACCGGCGGGGCCACCCCCGGCGGTTTGCCCGCCTGGTCGTTCCTGAACATCTATGACCAGGACCTCCGCCCCGCGGGCGAGGCGCTGCCGGTATTCCAGGGCGAGCTCGCCGCGTACGCGACGCGGTGGGGCGGCCTCAACCTCGCCGGCCTCACCGAGGGCGGGCGACTGTGGTCGCTGTGGTGGGCGCCGGGACGGGACCGCTGGTCCAGCACGGACCTCTCGGCCATCACCGGCGCGCCCGCGCTCGCGGGAACCCCCGCCGTTCTTCTGACGCCGTGGGACGGCATCAATCTCGCAGGAGTCGACGAGCGCGGGCACGTGATGGTCACGTGGTGGGTTCCGCAGTTCGGCGGGCGCTGGGAGGTGAGCGACCTGACGGCCCTGGCGAACGGGCCCCGCCTCGAGCCAGACTCGCTCACCGGCCTGGTCACGCTCTGGGGCGGCCTCAACCTGGCCGGACGGGTGCCCGTCAGCGCGGGCGCGGACGCCGGCGACGTCGTGATGTACTGGTGGTCGCCGGAGCGGACCGAGCTGGGCTGGGCGGCGAGCAACCTGTCGCACTCCGCCCTGCCCGCGGGCACGCCGGACCTCCTGGGCGAGTTTCACGGCGCCGCGGGCCAGGACGGGTCGCTGAACATTTTCGGCGCAAGGAGCAACGGACACCTGCTGCGGTACTTCTGGGAGCCGGGCTTCCTGGCCTGGGCCGCCGAGGACGTGACCACCGCCGCGGGGTGACCCGTCCCCCGCCGCCTCACCCGTTGCGCGTCTCGAAGTCGCGCATGAACTGGGCCAGGGCCCGCGCCCCTTCGGGAGGGAAGGCGTTGTAGACGCTGGCGCGCATGCCCCCGACCGAGCGGTGCCCCTTGAGCCCGTCGAAGCCGGCCGCCTTGGCCTCCTTCACGAACTTCTCGTCGAGGTCTTCCCCGGGCGTGCGGAAGCAGATGTTCATCAGCGACCGGCTGGGGCGCTCCGCCGTCCCCCGGAAGAACGAGCTCGAGTCCAGCACGTCGTAGATGTGCCGGGCCTTCTCCTGGTTCCGCCGCGCCATGCCGGCCAGCCCGCCGTTGGCCCTGATCCACTTGAGCACCAGCCCCACCATGTACACCGCGAAGACCGGCGGGGTGTTGTACCGCGAGCCTTCCTTGGCGTGCACGCGGTACTGCAGCATGGTCGGCAGCTCCTTGGGAGCGCGCTCGAGCAGGTCCTCGCGGATGATCACGAGCGTCACCCCCGCCGGGCCCAGGTTCTTCTGGGCCCCCGCGTAGATCAGCCCGTACCTCGAGACGTCCACGGGGCGCGCGAACATGTCGCTGGACATGTCGCACACCAGCGGGGCTCCCGCCGGCAGGCCCTGCGGCTCGCCCGTCCACTCGGTCCCGAAGATCGTGTTGTTGCTCGTGAAGTGCACGTAGGCGGGCGAGGCCGAGTAGCGCGTCTGCTGCGGCCCGGGGATGTACGAGAAGTTCCGGTCCTCGCTCGAGCAGGCGACGTGGGCGGTGCCGAACTTCGCCGCCTCTTCCTGCGCCTTCTTGGCCCAGTGCCCGGTGACAAGGTAGTCGGCGGTCCCGCCGCGCGGGAGCAGGTTCATGGGCACCTGGAAGAACTGCGAGCTGGCCCCCCCCGTGAGCCATAGGACCTTGTAGTTGCCGGGGATGCCCGCGAGCTCGCGCGTGTCCTTCTCGGCCTCGTCCCACACCCGGTCGATGACCTTGCCGCGGTGGCTGTGCTCCAGCACGCCGATCCCCGAGCCGTCGATGTCCCACAGGTCCTGCTGCGCCTGGCGGAGGACCTCCTCCGGGAGCACGCCCGGGCCGGCCGAGAAGTTGAAGATCCGGCCGCCCTGGGAGCGCCCGGCGGCGCCCGGGCCGGCGTGCGGGGTCGTCATCGTGGTCATGCTCCAAGCCCTCTATCTGGCGGACGCCGGGCGTCCGCGGTGTTGGTGATGGTTCGCGCCGGCCGCCCGGCTAGTTCACCCGGTTCTCGAACGCCCCCGTCTGCCGCCACACCCTGACGATCCGGACCACCTCGTCGGCGACGGCGTTCTGAGCCTGGTCCGTCGAGGCGCCGACGTGGTGGGTGGTGTACACGCCCGGGAGCGCCGCCAGCGGGGACGTCCAGGCGGCGGTTCCCTCCGCGGGCTCATCGGCGAAGACATCGAGCCCCGCGCGCACGCCCTTGGTGGTCACCGCGTGGGCCAGGGCCGCCTCGTCCACCACGCTCCCGCGGGACGTGTTGATGAAGTAAGCCCCGGGGCGCAGGGCGGCGAAGAACTCGGCGTCGCACATGCGCTGGCTCTGCGGGTTGGCCGCCACGTGCAGCGAGACCGCGTCGCACGCGCCCGCCAGGGACAGCAGGTCCGCCCGGCTCGAGCCCCCGTGCCCGACGCCCAGGTCCGCGGCCCGCTGCGGGGTCATGTTCAGCGAGTGGGCCAGGCACGTCATGTCGAAGGCCCGGGCCCGGCGGATGACCTCGCGGCCGATGGCCCCCACGCCCACGATCCCGAGCGTCAGCCCCTTGAGCCCCCGCGCCCGCGAGTACTCCTTCTTGTTCCACGCGCCGGCCCTGAGCTCCCGGGTCTGGTCCGGCACGCGCCGGTCGCAGCACAGGAGCAGGGCCATCACCAGCTCCGCGACCGCGACGGCGTTCATCCCCGGGCAGTTGCACACCGCGATCCCGCGCTGGCTCGCCGCGGCCAGGTCGATGTTGTCGTACCCCGCGCCCGCCCGGATCACCAGCTTGAGCGACCGGCCCGCGCCCAGGGCCGCGCCCTTCACCTTCTTGCCGCGCACGACCATGACCATCGGGTCCAGGCGGGCGACCGCATCGGCGAGGGCGTCCGGCGTAAGGGCCGGCTCGAAGAGCACCTCGCACCCCAGCGACGCCAGGCCGTCACGACCGCTCTGCTCGAACTGGTCGGCGATCAGGGTTCTCACGTGCGCCTTTCCCGTACAACGCCGCGCCGCCCGGGCCCGGGCGGGGCCGGGGAACCGCGCGCGGTCGCCGTGACGATGCCCGGATTGTACGAAGCGCGCTGCCGCTTGCCGGTCCGCCCCCCCCGCCCGGCCGGGCGACCGGCCTCGACGCCCGGTCCGGCGGCGACAGGTTCCGCCACCCGGAACCCGGCCCGTGGTTTCCCTGGCCAGCGGGGGCCGGAAAGCGGCGGGAATCGATCCGATTCGCGCCCGGGCCCCGCCCGCGCCGGACGAGGCACGCGGTTCGCATGGGGTATTGGTTGAGGGTTGCGGCGCCGGTCCCGTGCGCTTGTCCCGGCGCCCCGTCCACTCGCAAGGAGGCCAGTATGTTCCGGCACGACGGCGCCCCTGTTCCCCCCGATGTCAACTTCTTCGACGCGCTCGAGAACCGCACCCTCCTGGGAGCGGACCTGCCTTTCACCCTGTACTACCCCGAGGGGTACGTGCATGCGGGCATCTCCGAGTTCGTCCCCATCACCAACACCAACGCCTCGGACGTCCAGTACGAGCTGCACGCCCGCTACGAGACCGGGGACCGCGACCAGCTCCTGGCCTCGGGCACCATCGCGGCCCACAGCCGCGGCGGCGTCACCATCAACACCGCGGGCCAGGAGGGCATGCTGGCCCGCCAGGACGTCCCCTACGCCCTCATCCTCAAGAGCTCGGCCCCCGTTGCCGCGACCCTCTCCCACTACGACTTCGGCACCGCGATCGGCGAGAGCTTCACCGACCGCACCAGCACCGAGTGGTCCTTCGGCGAAGGGTTCAAGGACCCCAACTGGACGCGCGACTTCGTCCTCTTCTTCAACACCTCCGACGACCCCGCGGACATTCGGGTCATCGTCTACACCGACGACGGGCAGCGCATCGAGTTCGACGACCGCCTGGGCGGGCAGCGCCGCGGCGGCATCAATCTCAACAACGATCCGCGCATCCCCAACGGCGTCTTCGGCGTCCAGGTCCTGGCCACCAAGCCCATCGTCGCGGCCCTCTCCCACTACGAGATCGTCACGCAGCGCGGCTTCGGCGCCCTGGGCACGCCCGATGGCGGCGCCATCGCCGGGTTCATCTCCGCCGCCGACTTCGACGATCGCGGCTTCGGATCGCCCGATGACGACGGCACGCCGGACCAGGGGTCCGGCGACTTCCCGGGTGGTGGGGGCGGTGGGGGCAGCGGGGGCTCGCCGGATGACGACGGCACGCCCGACCAGGGACCCGGCGACTTCCCGGGCGGTGGTGGCGGTGGGGGCGGCGGGGGCTCGCCGGATGACGACGGCACGCCCGACCAGGGGCCCGGCGACCGCGGCCCGTTCGGTGACGGCGGCAACTCCGGACCGGGCGGGGGCGGTGACGACGATGACGACGACGACGATGACAACTCCGGCCCCGGCGGCGGCGGCGATGACGACGACGACGATGACGACAACACCGGCCCTGGCGGGGGCGGCGACGACGACGATGACGACAACTCCGGCCCTGGCGGGGGCGGCGACAACGACGATGACGACAACTCCGGCCCGGGCGGGGGCGGTCGCCACCACGATGACGACGACGATGAGCCCGGCCGCGGCCGGGGTCACGACCGCGACAATGTCCCCTTCCCGAACAACGCGTTCCTCACCGTCCTGAACACCACCGATCAGACCGCCACGGTCACTTTCACCTTCATCCCCGAGGACGATGACGACGTCATCGCCAACCCCGTCCGCACCATCCAGGTGCCGGCCAAGTCACGCGGCGGGATCACCATCCGCGACCTGGGCTTCCGCGCCGACGACGAGTTCGGCGTCGCCTACCGCTCCACGGTCCCCGTGACCGTCACGGCGGCGATCTACGAGGGACGCGACGCGATCGGCATGGAGGCCGTCACCGTGGCCGCCACCGGCTGGAAGTTCGGTGAGGGCTTCATGAGCCGGACGCGGGCCGGCAGGGCCGTGACCGAAGAGATCTATCTCTTCAATCCCTCGGCGCAGAGCGCGACCGTGACCGTCGAGTTCTTCTTCACCAACGGCCAGGTCGTCACCTTCAACCAGTTCCTGTCCGGCCTCGAGCTCGAGGACGTGAAGGTCCACGCGCGGAACCAGATTCTCGCGCTGGGCGAGAACCTCTTCTACGGCGTGCGGGTCACCGCCAACCGGCCCATCGTCGCCACCATGGAGCACTGGGACCGCGACCTGGGCGGCGGCTTTGCCACTCCGGGCATCCCCTTCGGCACCGTGGTGCCTCTGGCGCAGGTCCTCGCCCTCTAGCCCGCTCCTTTGCAGCAAACTCGCTGCTGCCCGGGCGCCCGGCCACGTTGCCGGGCGCCCTTTTTCTTGCGCGGGGCCCGCGGGCGGCCCCCGGCGGCACACCCGCCTGCCTGCTCGGCCTAGGGCCCGGCCCACCCCGGTCTCGGCACTCCTTGGGAAACCGCCCACCCCGATTTAGACGCTTTCCTAGTTCCGCTTCACCCGCCACATGGCACATGCTTGGCCGGACGCCCCTTCCGGGGCGGCTACCCCGGCCGGGGTGTTCGGGAGCGCTAAGCCACGGCCCAATCGCGCGGCGCTCCCGGCCGGCCGCCCACCCATAGCAGGAGGCAGAAATGCGTCAGTCTGCACGTCTGAGGTCACCCGGCGAGTTGCTCGAGCATCTGGAAGGGCGTCTCCTTCTCGGGGCCGACCCGCTCCCCTTCACCTACTACTACCCCGAGGGGTTCAGCCACGACCAGATCAACGAGTTCGTCTCGATCTCCAACCCCAACGAGAGCGCCGTCAGCTTCGAGCTCCATGCCCGGTATGAGACCGGCGTGCGCGACGCGCTGATCGAGTCGGGGACCATCGGCGCCGGCTCCCGCGGCGGCGTGACCGTCAACCGCGGCACCCTCGAGCGCAAGGTCCGCCCCGACACTCCCTACGCCTTCGTGCTCAAGAGCTCCGCCCCCGTCGGCGCCCTCCTGGCCCATTACGACTTCGGCACCGCCGTCGGCGAGGCCTTCACCGACGTCACCAGCACCCAGTGGAACTGGGGCGAGGGGTTCAAGGACCCCAACTGGACCCGCGACTTCGTCCTGTTCTACAACCCCAACGACCAGGCCACCCTCGTCACCCTCACCGTCTACACCGACGACGGCCAGACCATCGACCTCTCCTTCGGCGTCGAGGGGCAGCGCCGCGGCGGGTTCAATCTCAACGACGAGCTCGGCGTCCCCACCGGGGTCTTCGGCATGAAGCTCACCGCCGGCGTCCCCGTGGTCGCCGCGCTCTCCCACTACGAGATCGTCACGCAGCGCGGCTTCGGGGCCGTCGGCACCGCCGGCTCCGGCGCGACCGCGGGCGTCATCCCGGGCATCGAGTTCGACAACGACGGCGATCCGACCAACGGCACCGGCGGCACGAACTTCAACAGCCCCTTCAATGTCGAGATGGTCAACGGCCAGCCCACCTCGTTCCCCGCCAACGCGTATCTCACGGTCCTCAACACCAGCAATCAGACCGCCACGGTCCGTTTCACCTTCGGCAACCAGGACCGCCAGACGCTGGTCAACCCGGTGCGCACCATCACCGTCGCGCCCAACTCCCGCGGCGGGCTCTCGGTCCGCGAGCTGGGCTTCCCCCTCGACCGGCGCTTCGGGGTCATCTACACCTCGAACGCCCCCGTCACCGTCACCGCCGCGATGTACGAGGGCCGCGACGCCGTGGGCATGCAGGCCGCGGACAGCGCGGCCACGCGCTGGGACTTCGGCGAGGGGTACATGGACGACACGCGCGCGGGCGCGGCGATCACCGAGGACCTGTACGTCTTCAACCCCACCGCCTTCGCGATGCCCATCACCATCGAGTTCTTCTTCAACGACGGCACCGTGCGGACCATCGAGGAGGAGCTCCACCCCGTCGAGATCCGCACCTACAGCATGCACCAGCTCACCGAGATCCTCGGGCACCCGGGGACCGAGGAGTTCTTCTCCATCCGCGTCACCGCCGGAACGCCCATGGTCGCCACCTTCGAGCACTGGGACCGGGACCTCGGCGGCGGCTTCATGTCCGCGGGCACGCCCGGGGGCACCGTCGTCCCGCTCCACACCGTGCTGGTTCTCAACTAAGGCCAGCGCCCCACCTCTCATCCGGACCTCAGGGCCCGCCGGCGCTCCTGCGCCCGCGGGCTCTTTTTTCTTTACTCCGGCCCCCCGGCGGGCCGCTTCCACCACGCCACCATGTCCTGGCGGGCCGCGAAGTGGAGCAGCGGCGGCGTCGCGGGCAGGCGGATGCCGCTCGCGCCCGCCATCGTGTTCTGGCCCACCTCCGCCTCGGCGGGCCGCAGCCGCCACGGTCCGTGGTGGATCTCGCACCGCCACCACAGGGCCCGCGCGTCCGCGGCATACAGGCAATACCGCTCGGTCAGGAAGTGCTCCAGCGACCCGGGCCGGGCCACGAACTCCGCGCCCACGTCGCGATACCGGCCCGCGAACCGAGCCGCCGGGCCCGCGCCCTCGCGGCGCGCGCTGCGGTACTCGACCCAGCCGTCGGTCGAGCGCCGGGCCCGCATCCGCGCCAGGAAGTAGTTGAGATGGAAGAACCGCCGGGCTCCCCACACCGTGAGTCGGCTGGCCGCGTCGAGGCTGAAGAAGTACACGCCCGGCCGCCCCTGGCTCACCACGTACGTGCGCAGGTTCAGCTCCGGAAACCGGGAGAGCCCGGGCAGGGGCGGGTGGAGGCGGTGCCGGACCCCGCTCATCCAGAAGGGCACGACGCCGACCCACGCCCGTCCCTCGTACAGGTCCGGCTTGATGCCTGGCGGCAGGGCCGCCTCCACCGCCCGGGGCTCGAGCGGCCAGTGCATGAAGAGCAGGTCGTGCCAGACCATGTGCAGCGCCCAGGGCCGGGCCGGCGGCGGGTAGGGCCGGTGCGCGGCCGACCAGTCAACCCGCACCGCGCGCCCCCCCGGAGGGTCGGTCGGCTGGCTCGGCAGAACCGGGCGTCTCCTCACCGAGCGCCGCGGCCAGACGCGCGCACACCCCTGCGGGGTCGTCGGCCTGGCAGACCGCGGCGCCGACGGCCACGCCCCGGCACCCCAGGGCCGCCAGCACGCCGACGTTCTCTGGCGTCACTCCGCCGATCGCCAGGTGCGGAACGCGGCGCGTCCGCGGGTCGGCCAGGTACTGTCGGAGATACTCCGGCCCGCGGGTGACCGGCTTGTCCGTGGTGGTGGAGATGAACATGGGCCCAACGCCGCAGTAGTCCGCTCCCGCCCCCACCGCGGCCTCGGCCTGCCCGGGATCGGCGGTCGAGACGCCCACCAGCAGCGAGGCGCCGGCCAGGCGCCGGACCTCGCGCACGGGCAGATCGGCCTGCCCGACGTGCACCCCATCGGCCTGGGCGAGCACCGCGATGTCGGGCCGGTCGTTGACGATCACCGCCGGAGGCGACGCGCCGTCGAACCCGCGCGCCAGCGCCACGAGCCGGCGCGCACGCTCCAGCAGCTCGGCCCCGGGCAGGGTCTTCTCCCGGAGCTGGAGACAGTCCGCGCCCCCGCGCAGCGCCTCGGCCGCCACGCGCTCCCACGGCAGCCGGCACCGCTCCGCGGTGAGCAGCACGCACAGACGCCACTGGCGCGCGCGCCCCCCGCCCAGGGCGGCCACCACGCGGCGCTGCGCCTCGTACACGTCGTAGCGCAGCGCCTCGAACGCCGCCCCACGCCCAATCTCCGCGTCGGTCCGGTCGCGCACCTTGGCGCACTCTTCGATCACGCGCAGCGCCTCGGTGACGCGCGCCCCGGCCACCAGGGCCACCTCGGCCAGACTGGCCCGGTGGCCCTCCGACGCCACGGAGATCTCCGTGCCGACATCCCCGGGCGTGTCCCGCCAGGCCAGCAGGTGCGCCCGGTCGAGCCCGACCGCGGCGGCCGTCTCGCCCAGCCCGTGACGGAGCCGCTTGAGCGTGGCGCTCAATCCGGCATCGGCCAGCCCGAAGCGCGCCAGGTCCTCCAGGACGCGCAGACCCTCGCGCGCCCGGTTGAGGTTGGCATCGATCAGGCGTGCCCGCACATCGCCCATCACGCCGGATGGTAAACGCCGGCCCCGTCCCGGCCGCGCTACTTCTTGGGTTCCGGCTTCGTGGCCGCCCAGCGCTCCAGCTCGCTGGAGACCTCGGGCCCTGCCAGGTCGCCGCTCAGCTCGAGCCTCAGCCCGGCCGCCGCGAGCCACTGCTCGAGCGTGTCTTCGAACTGGGCGTCGCTCATCTGGGCGAAGCCCGGGCGCCCGCCCTTGCGGGCGATCTTCTCGAGCTCGGGCCCGCGCACCGACTCGATGGCCTTCACCAGCCCCTCCGGCACGGCCCCGGCCCCCCCGCCCCGCTCGCGGCGGACCTCAATCCACTTCCGTTGGCGGGTACGGAACTCTTCGAGCCGGCGCCCGCGGCGCTGGCGGACGTCCATCTCCCGCGCGTAGGCCCCGAACGCGAGCATTCCCGGGAGGACGGCCTTGTCCCCCAGCTCGCTGGCGACCTGGTCCAGGCCCGAGACCCGGCCCGCGCGCACGTCCGCGGTCAGCTCCACCACCGCCCGGTCCAGCACCGCGATCAGCGAGCCGATGATCGACCACTCGTCCTTGGTCGCCGGCCAGAAGTTCGAGAGGGGTGGCAGGTGCGAGGGGACCGCGACGTACCAGGCGTCGCCCTGCTGGCGCAGCATCAGCCCCATCGGGGGAAGGACGGGCCGGTCATCGAGCGTGACGGCGGCGGTGTCATCCGTCAGCCGGGCCGTGGAGAGGCGGTCCGCTCCCGCCTCGATCCATCCGTACGGATCGGCGAAGACGCGCGTCAGAGTCTCTTCGAGCTGCTCGCGCCGGTCGGTATTCATGCCCGTCCCGCGGCCCCGGCCCGCGAAGACCGAGGCCAGCAGCCCCCCCTGCTCGGAAGCGCCGGCCTGGCGGGCGCGTTCCCGCAGGGCCGCGACCTCGCTGGGAAAGCGCTCCTGCAGCGCGCGGGCGAGAACCTGGAGGTTGCCCAGGAAGACGCCGAGACGGTCGAGAACCGCGCGCATGGGCGCCGAGTCAGCCAGAACCAGGCGGCTGAGCTGGCTGGCCTGGCCGTCGCGCACCATGGACACGGCGGAGCGGACCACGTCATCGGGCGAGCGCTGGCTGTAGGCGGGACGCTCCTCGCAACCCTGGAGCCCGAGCGGAACCACCAGGCTCGCGATCAGGATCACGCGCACGAGCGCGGCCCGGAGAATTCCACGATCAACCCGCACGCGGTGCTCCTGCCGGACCGATTAAAAGGGCCCACACGATCCTACAACCGAGCCTCGTTATGGGTTTCCGAGACGCCGGACCCGGGCCGCCCGGCTCGGCGCCGGGCTCCGCGGCGCCGGCGCGGAGTTGGCCGACCCGTCCCCGGCCCTAATATCAGATCATGACCGTCATCGTCAATGGGACCAGCCGGGACCTGCCCGACGGCGCCCGCGTGAGCGACCTGCTGCGCGAGCTGGGGCTGGTCCAGACGCCCTGCGCCGTCGAAGTCAACCGCGAGCTGGTGACCCGGCAGCGACACGACTCGTGCCAGCTCCGCCCCGGCGACCGCGTCGAGCTGGTCACGCTCGTGGGGGGAGGATAAATGCCCGGCGGGAACGGGGCGCCGGCGGGCGCGCCGGCCCGTGCCGGCACGGGCCCGGGCCGCGGAGCCGAGCGCGAGCTGGCCGTCGCGGGCCGGAGGTTCACCAGCCGGCTGATTCTCGGCACCGGCAAGTACCCCTCATCATCGATCATGCGCGAGGCGCTCGAGGCCTCGGGGGCGCAGGTGGTGACGGTCGCGGTGCGCCGCGAGCGCCTCTATAACGAGCAGGGGCAGAGCCTGCTCGACGCCCTGGACCTCTCCCGGTACACCGTGCTGCCCAACACCGCCGGCTGCTTCACCGCCGCGGACGCGGTCCGCGTCGCCCGCCTCGGCCGCGAGCTGCTGACCCAGCTTGGCAACCCGGGCGCGGGCTGGGTCAAGCTCGAGGTGCTCGGCGACGTCCGGACCCTCCTGCCCGACCCGGCGGGCACGCTCGAAGCCTGCCGCGCGCTGGTCCGCGACGGATTCGACGTGCTCTGCTACACGAGCGACGACCCCATCGCGGCCCTGCGGCTCAAGGAGGCCGGGGCCGCCAGCGTGATGCCGGCGGGCTCGCCCATCGGCTCGGGACAGGGGATTCTCAACCCCAACAACATCGTGCTCTGCCTGGAGCTGCTCAAGCAGGGCGACGCCGCCTTCCCGGTCATCGTTGACGCGGGCGTGGGGGCCGCGAGCGACGTCGCCCAGGCGATGGAGCTGGGCTCTGACGGCGTCCTGCTCAACACCGCGGTGGCCCACGCCGACGACCCGGCCCTCATGGCGAGCGCCATGCGGCATGCCGCCCTGGCCGGGCGGATGTCCTATCTCGCGGGGCGCATCCCCCGCAAGCTCCACGCGGCGGCCTCGTCGCCCTGGGAAGGGGTGATTTCGTACATCCCCGGGGAGTGAGATCGGCACCATGGTGGAACACCTCAAGCATGCCCTGCGGGGTCAGTTCGAGGCCGCCCTCGCGATGCTCGAGGACTGCCTCATCAAGTGCCCGGCGGAGCACTGGGACAGCCCGATCGCCCGGTACCCCTTCTGGCACGTGGCCTACCACGCGCTCTGCTTCGTCGACTGCTATCTCTCCCCCAGCAACGAAGACTTCGGGCGCCTGCTGGAGGAGCGGAAATCCGCTCGCGCGACGGACCGGTCACTCCCGGACCTTCACCCGCTGGGCGCGGAGGAGCTGGAGGCGGAGCACCCCAGCCGACGGTTCAGCAGGGACGAGCTGCGCGCGTACGTCGGCCTCTGCCGCGCCAAGCTGGAGGCCGTGCTGGGTGACGGACCCGGGGGCGAAACCTGGCAGACGCTGCTGGGGCCGTCGGGTTTCGAGTGGCTCCGGTTCCCGCGCCTGGAGCTGCACATCTACAACATCCGGCACGTGCAGCACCACGCC
>DASPKO010000039.1:0-3536 GCA_035628055.1 Phycisphaerales bacterium | reverse complement strand
GTGAACATGACCGACCTGGCACGCCGCCGCGGCATCCATCTCCAGCCCGAGGCGCTCGCCGAGGCTCTTGGCTGCGAGGCCGTGCTCGTCAGCGCGCGCACGGGCGAGGGGCTCTCCGAGCTTGCGGCGGCGCTGACCCGGGCCCGGATCCCGCTCACCCCACCCGGCGACGAGCCCGGGCTCTCGGCCTGGGCCGAGCGGGCCTTCGTGGCCGCCGCCTCGGCCCCGACGGGCACCGGCGACGGCGCGGACACGTTCACCGACCGCCTGGACCGCGCTTTCACGCATCCGGTCCTGGGGACGCTGGTCTTCGTCGCGGTGATGACCGGCCTCTTCTGGACCCTCTACACGCTCGCCCGCTTTCCGATGGACTGGATCGAGCTCATCTTCACGGCGCTCACCGGCCTCGTGACGGACGTGGTCCCCGCCGGCGCGGTGCGGGACCTGCTGGCCAACGGCGTGGTCGCGGGCGTGGGCGCCACGGTCATCTTCCTGCCGCAGGTCTGCCTGCTGTTCTTCCTGATCTCGCTCCTGGAGGACACGGGCTACCTGGCCCGGGCGGCCTTCGTGATGGACCGCGTGCTCCGGCCCTTCGGCCTGCCCGGGCACTCGTTCGTGCCCCTGCTCTCCTCGCACGCCTGCGCCCTGCCGGGCATCATGGCCTGCCGGTCGATCCCCGACCGGCGCCAGCGCCTGGCGACGATCCTGGTCGCACCGTTCATGACCTGCTCGGCCCGGCTCCCGGTGTACGTGCTGCTGATCGGGATCCTGCTCGGCGAGCGCCCCGCGCTCGCGGCCATCGCCTTCGTCGGGTGCTATGCCCTGGGCATCGCCGCCGGGGTGGGGAGCGCAATGATCGCGCGGCGCACCATCCTCCGCGGCGCGGCCCGCCCCATGGCTCTCGAGCTTCCGACGTACAAGCGTCCCAGCTTCCGCACGGCCCTCCTGACCACCCTCGACCGCGCCAGGATGTTTCTCCGCAAGGCCGGAACCGCCATCCTGGCCATCTGCATCGTGCTCTGGTGGCTCAGCGCCTACCCCCGGGTCGCGCCCCCCGCGGAGGCGGTCCGGCTGCGGGAGGAGGCCGTCCGGGCCGAGGCCACCTGGCCCGCCGACCTCTCCACCGGCACACCCGCGCGCGCTGGGGAAGAGGGCGACCGACCGGGGCGGGCCCCGCTGCCGCCGGACGAGGCGCGCGCGCTCGCCGACGAGCTGGAGGCCCGGCACGCGCAGCGCCACAGTTTCGCCGGACGCCTGGGCCGCGCCGTCCAGCCGGTCTTCGAGCCGCTCGGGTACGACTGGCAGCTCACCATCGGCCTCCTGACCAGCCTCGCGGCGCGCGAGGTCTTCGTCTCGACCATGTCCGTCGTGCTCGCCGGCACCGACGACGCCGAGGATCAGACCATCAAGCAGCGGATCGTGACCGCGCGTCGCGACGATGGGGTCACGCCGGTCTTCACCCCGGCGGCCTCGTGGTCCCTGCTGGTCTACTACGTGCTGGCGATGCAGTGCCTTCCCACGCTCGCGGTCACCGCCCGCGAGGCCGGGGGCGTGCGCTGGGCCCTGCTCCAGCTCGCCTGGATGACCGGGCTGGCCTATCTCGCGGCACTGGTTACGTTCCAGGTGCTGGCGTGAGCTCGCCCGCTCCGGCCGGCGGGGGCACCGCCTGGTTCCCCGTCGCCGACCCGCAGTTCTGGGTCGCGACCGGGGTCTTCGTGCTCGCTCTGCTCTGGCTGGCGCGGGGGCTGCCCCCGATGTCGCGCCTGGGCCGGCGCCGCGGGCGCGGCGGGCGCGCGCGGGCGACGCTCACGGTCTCCGGCAAGCCTCTGAAATAGCCTGGCGCTGCCCGTCACCGCCTAATCTTTCCGCCCCGCGCCGCGGGGTCCCCCACCGCCTTGGGAACCCTTACGCCATGCCACAGCTCCGCATCGCCCTGGCCCCCGGCGACGGGATCGGCCCGGAGATCATGCAGGCCACCCTCGAGCTCTTCCGCGCCGCCGGGGTGGCCGAGCACGCCGAGTTCGTCCCCGTCGAGATGGGGGCCGCGGTCTTCGCGACGGGCAATCTGCGGGGCATGACCGACGAGGCGATCGCCGGGGTCGAGGCGGCCGGGGTGCTCTTCAAGGGCCCTTTCGAGACGCCCAAGGGGGGCGGCGGCAAGTCGGTCAACGTCACCGCCCGCAAGCTCTGGAGCACCTTCGCCAACTTCCGCCAGTTCATCACCCTGCCGGGCGTCAGCACCATCTACTCGCGGGCCGGCGTCCGCGTCGACTTGTGCATCGTCCGGGAGAATCTCGAGGACACCTACGCGGGGATCGAGCACCGCCTGTCGGCCGACGTCTTCCAGTGCAAGCGCCTCACCACCGCCCCGGGATGCGACCAGGTCTGCCGCTTCGCCTTCGAGACCGCGCGCCGCCTCGGCCTGGCCACGGTGCACTGCGGGCACAAGGCCAACATCATGAAGATGACCGACGGTCTCTTCCTGGAGCGCTTCCGGGCCGCGGCCGCGGACTTCCCCGAGATCGCCCCCAAGGACGTGATCGTCGACGCGCTTTGCATGAACCTCGTGCTCCGCCCCCAGCAGTACCAGATGCTCGTGCTCCCGAACCTCCAGGGCGACATCGTCAGCGACCTGGCGGCGGGGCTCGTGGGCGGGCTGGGCTTCGCCCCCAGCGCCAACATCGGCCGGCACATCTCCATCTTCGAGGCGGTGCACGGCACCGCCCCGGACATCGCGGGACGCGGCATCGCCAACCCCACCGCGCTCATGCTCTCGGGCCTGATGCTCCTCCGGCACGTCGGGCTGGTGCGCCAGGCGGCGCTCATCCACAACGCCCTGCTGGCGGCCCTGGAGGCCGGGGCGCGCACGGGCGACTTCGGCGACGCGGGCGCCCCCGTGCTCACGACCGCCGAGTTCACCCGCGCCATCATCGACCGCCTGGGCGCGGTGCCGACCACGGTCGCCCCGCAGCCGGTGCCCGCCCCCGACGCGCCACAGCCGCTGCTCCCCCCGCCCCAGCGACCCGGCGGGCAGACGCTCATCCGGGCCTTGGCCCCGCGGGCCGTGGAGGTCGCGGGCTGCGACGTCTACCTGGCGGCGACCCGTCCTCCGGGGGAGCTGGCCGCCGAGCTTGCCCGCGCCTGCGAGGGCCTGCCCCTGGCCCTGACGCTCATCTCCAACCGCGGCACCCAGGTCTGGCCCACGGGGAGCATCTACACCGAGTGCGTCGATTACTTCCGGGCGCGCTTCGAGGCCCGCGTTTCCCCCGCCGGCGGGCCGGCGCACCCCGGCCCGACCCAGGACCACGTGATGGCCCTGGCCGGGCGCCTGGCCGCGGGGCACGCCCTGAGCGCCGTCGAGGTGCTGCGCACCTTCGATGGCATGCCCGGGTACTCGCGGGCCCAGGGGCAGTAGCGCGGCCCGGGGCCCCTTCGCCGGGGCCGTAGAATCGCCTCATGGCCTATTCCGTGCTCGCCCGCCGCTACCGCTCCCGCTCGTTCGACGAGCTCGTCGGGCAGGAGCCCATCGCCCGCAC
>DASPKO010000038.1:0-7031 GCA_035628055.1 Phycisphaerales bacterium | reverse complement strand
CACGCCCTCTTCGGTGTCGCCCGTGTCCAGCAGGGCCAGGCCCAGCAATCGGAGCGCGGCGTAGTCCTCGGCGCTGGCCTTGAGGTGCTCGCGCAGCAGCGTCACGGCGTTTTGGGCGTAGCCCGACGCCAGGTGGAGCTGGGCTTGCTGGAGCGTGGTCAGCTCGGCGGGGGCCGCCGGCTGGGCCGGAGACGAGCCGGGAGCGACCTGCGGAACACCGCCGCTCATCGCGGCGCCGACGGAGAAGGGATCGACCGGGCTGTACGTGCCCAGCACGTACATTGTGGGCAAGGGCTGGTAGTCGTAGCCGCGGTACGAGTGGGTGTACGGGAGCAGGTGCCGACCGTCGTGCCGCCGGTAGATCGAACTTGGAAACCCGCTCCCCAGGTGGAACCCGAGCCGGAAGCGGTCATCCCGGTACGAACCGTCGATCGTGAGCCCCGGCGGGCGGACCACCACCACGTCGCGGTCATCGTGATGGTCGTGCCCCGGCAGCACGATCACCGGCTGCTGGGGAAGGATGATGATCGGACCCGTGCCGGGGTTGCCCGGATTCCCGGGCCGCGGCGTGGCGGGCGGCGGGAGCAGGTTGGCCCCCACGCGGCCGGGTCCGCGGGGCTGCTGCGAGCGGGTCCCACCCAAGGTCTTGCCGGAGGTGCCCGGCTGGCGCGCCAGCGGCGTGCCCGGTGCGGCGTACGACCCGTCGTCGCGCTCGCCCGGCTGGCCAACCGCGCCGGACGCGGCGGCCGCCACCGCGCCGCTCACCACTAGGACCGCCAGCACCACGGACGTGCGCATGGGTCGTTCCTTCGCTGGTCCCGGGCGTGCCCGCGGGCCGGGCGCCGGTTACCTGTACAGGTCGGCCGGATCGACCCGGCCGCCACAAGGAACTCTACGCGGCCTGGCTGGTAGCGGTTGGGGAAGGCCCCGCGCACCCACCCGCTCCCGGCGCTGAAATGGGTGCGTCGCGATTCCGAGTGACCAGCCGCGAACGGCCCGTGTCCCCGGGGCTGGCTCCGGACTGGTTCGGGGCACAAACCATCTGCCCGGCGCGCCGAGCGCGGGCCGGGGGTGCTCGGCCATGGGCCGTAGACTCCGCCCGCAGAACCCCACAGAAGAGGAGAGCAAGCCCATGCGGAACGGCCTCAATCGTGCTTCGGTGCTGGCAGGCCTGGCCCTCGCCGGCGCGGCCCTGGCGTGCCCGGGGTGCATCGTCGTCTCCAAGCACGATGCCGCCAAGGCCGAGCGCACCCGTGCCGACGCCGAGCTGGCCCGCGCCCGCGTGGAGTTCGAACGAATTAACCTGGAGCGCGAGCGCTCGGGCCTCCAGCGGCTGGAGTGGGACCAGCACATCGCGCCCGCGCCGGCGCACACGCACTAGCCGGCGGGCGCGGCGCGCCCGCGCGGGTCCTGGCATCCTGGGTGCCGGACGGGCCCGGTCTATGCTTGGGCGTTTCCCCCGAGCACCGGCCGGAGCTTCGCGCCATGACCACCGGCACCGCCGCCACCGCCACCACCAACGGTCCCACCGCCGCCTCGAGCTTCGCCCGTGGCCTGGAGGGCATCGTCGCCGGGCAGACGTCGATCTGCTCGGTCGAGCAGGGCGCCCTGATCTATCGCGGGTACGAGATCCACGACCTGGCCGACCACGCGACCTTCGACCAGGTCGCGTTCCTGCTCCTGGAGGGGCGCAAGCCCGAGGAACGCGAGCTGGCGGAGTTCAAGAGGGAGATCGCCGCGCAGCGTCCGCTGCCGCGCGAGGTGATCGAGTTCCTCCGGTCCAGCGGCCCGATGCTGCGCGCGGGCACCGCGGTGCCGATGGACGTGCTGCGGACCGGGGTCTCGATCCTGGGGAACCTCGACCCGGATGCCCAGGACAGCTCGCCGGCCGCGAACCTCCGCAAGTCCAAGCGCCTGCTGGCCCGGATCCCGACCATCATCGGGCACATGCAGAACGTGATCGACGGACGGCCCATGGTGGCCCTGGAGACCGGGGGCGACCCCTCGCTCGACCACGCCGCCAATCTCCTTTACCTGATGACCGGCACCAGGCCCGCCCCGGACCATGCGCGGGTGCTGGACGTCTCGCTCATCCTTTACGCCGAGCACGACTACAACGCCAGCACCTTTACCGCCCGCGTCATCGCCGGCACGCTGAGCGACCTGCACGGCGCTGTGACCGGGGCCATCGCCGCGCTCAAGGGCCCGCTGCACGGGGGCGCCAACGAGGCCGCCATGGAGATGCTCAAGGAGATCGCCGAGCACACGGGTGGCAAGGCCGACGAGGCGAAGATCACCGAGTTCATGCGCCACGCGTTTGCCACCAAGCGCAAGCTCATGGGCTTCGGGCACCGCGTCTACAAGAACGGCGACCACCGGGCGCCGATCCTGAACACGCTGGGCAGGCGCCTCGCCGAGAAGCAGGGGCCCGAGGCGGTCAGGTGGTTCGACATCGGCGACGTCGTCGAGCGGATCATGCTCCGCGAGAAGAACATCCACCCCAACGTGGACTTCCCGTGCGGCATGACGTACTTCGTGATGGGGATCCCGGTGCCACAGTACACGCCGATCTTCGTGGCCAGCCGGATCACCGGGTGGTGCGCCCACGTGATGGAGCAGCACGCGGACAACCGGCTGATCCGCCCCCTGAGCCAGTACGTGGGGCCGGGGGCGCGGCGGTGGTAATCATCCGGCAGGCGGTCGCGGCCCGCTCCGCCGCCTAGGGCGTGGAGCCGCCGGCCGCACGCCGCCGCTCGGGCGCGCCGCGCGCTCGTGCCCTGCCCTACCGCCCCCCCACCGCCGCCATCGCCAGCACCTCGTGGTAGATCCCCTCCACCTCGCGCACGTGGGCCGGGTAGCTCTGAAGCACGCTCGCCTCGTGCACCTCCCGGGCCGAGGGGATCACCACCGCCCCGCTCGCGCACCCCTCCAGGCACCGCGCCAGGTCGGCCGCGTCCCCCGCGGGGAAGAGCAGCCCGTTGGCGGGCGGCCTGATCCAGTCCGGCGGGCCCCCCAGCCGGGAGGCGATCACGAACTTGCCCGCGTGCAGGTGCTCGAGCATCACCAGCGGCGAGTTCTCCATCCAGATGTGCGGGAGCAGCCCCACGTCGTACTCCCCCGCGCCCGCGATGAGCTGGTAGAGGTCGTACGCCCCGTAGACGCTGACCTCGGGGTAGAGGCTCAGCCGCTTGCGGAAGGCCCACTCGTTGCCCGCGGCGTGGATGATGAACTGGCAGCGCCGGCGCAGGGCCGGGTCGATGAGCGGGATGGCGCGGGCCAGCACCTCCAGGCCCTTGTTGGGGCGCACCGTGCCGTAATAGGCGAAGCGCAGCGGGCGGGTCGCGGTCGCGGGGTCCCAGGGGCGCGCCCCGTAGAAGGGCGAGCGCCGGGCGCGCCGGTTGATCTGGTCGAAGTGCGGCTGGCCGAGGCGGACCCAGCGCGTGCGCCGCTCCTCCACGCCCATCTCGACGTGCACGCGGCGCAGGAAGTCGCTCGGCGAGGTCACGAGGGTGGCCCGGTTGAGAGCCGCGGCGCCCGCCGCGCGGCGCCGCCCGTACCGGCCCAGCACGCGCAGGTGCACCTCCCGCCGCGCCAGCACCCGCTCGTTCTGGTCGGCGGGCGCGGGGTCGAAGTCGCGTGGGCGCTCCTCGGCCGTCAGCGGCAGGTCGTGGCGGATGAGCCCGTCGCCCCCCGGCACGATGAACCCGGCCGCCAGCTCCGGGTCCGCGAGCCGGTCGGGGTTCAGTGGCGGATGCGACCCGCGCCGCCTGCCGCGGCGTCCCAGCCCGCGGAGCGCCGCGGGCAGGCCGTACACCACCTTGCGCACCGCGTCGGCCGGCTCCACGCCCAGCAGCGTCTCGAGGGTCTGGCCCGTCGCCCGCTTGAGCCGCGCCCGGCGCGGGCTCGGGACGTGCGGGAGGCACGTCTCGCAGCGCCGCCCGCCGTCGTAATCCTCGCAGACCTGCCGCTCGGCGTAGAGCAGGTCCACCTGCGGGCAGAGCGCGTGGTAGTTGTGCGGCGTGACCACGACCGGGCGGCCCGTGTCCGCGATCGCCCCGACCAGGTCGAGCCCGTACCCCTCCAGGGAGTGGACGTGCACGACCCGGGCACCGATCTCCTCGAGCCACCGCACCACCAGCCGCGCCTGCCGCGGGCAGGCGATCTCGCGCTCGACGTTGCGAAAGTTGAAGAAGGAGGTGGCGAGGTTGGGCGAGTTGATCAGCTCGAAGCACTCGACGCCGCCCCACCGCTCGCGCGGGCGGATGCGCGGCCCGCCGTAGAGCCGGAACGACATCCCCGACTGGAGATAGAAGACCTCGTGACCGCTGAGCGCCAGCCCGCGGGCCAGCTCGGAGGCCGAGAGGTTGTACCCCGAGCCCTCGAGCGCCTGCGACGAGAGCCGCGCCCAGCCAAGGAGCGCGACGCGGAGGGGCCGGGGCGAGCGCGGCCAGGCGAACCGCCCCGCCGCGGCGCCGTGCGCGACGCCGCTGCCGTTGGCGCCGGGTCCGCCCGGGGCGTCGGCGCTCGTGCCCGCGGCCGCGGGACGGACTGTCTGGGGTGCACCGCTGGGCGTCATGGCAAGGCGGGATGTGGGACCGGGCGGCACGCGGGCCACGGAGGCGCGGGCTTGCCCACGGCCGGGCGCCTCATCCGTACTTCGTCGGCGAAGTGTACGGGCGGACCGTGAGCACGAAGCGCCCGACCCGGGCGGCGGTCACGAGCCAGCGCGCCAGGAAGGCCGCCCGGGCGCGCGGGCCGTCGCGCTCCACCTGGGCCATCCCCGGGCGCTTGGGGTCGATGTGGATGTTCCAGCGGCCGCGCAGCATGGGGAAATCGTTGCTCTGGTCGACCACCACCACCGCGGTCGGGGGGCGGCGCAGGAACGGGAGCTGCTTCTTCAGCCGGGAACGCCGGCGGTGCCCGTAGACGACCTCCTCGGCGGGCGGCACGCCCACGCCGTCCCCGGCGGGCAGTTCCACGTCGTTGCGGCGGACGTAGACCCAGGCGGGCTCGACCTCGCCCGGCAGGCCCCGGCCCGCGGCGAGCTCGGCGGCGACGTGCCCGCGCAGGGCCTCGGCCAGCTTCGGGGCCCAGGGCACGCAGAGGAGGACCGCCACGCGGGCGCCGGGCCGCAGGGCCCCGCAGCGGCGCAGAGCTTCCAGGGCCGGCTCGAAGGCCGGACCGTCCCAGCCGCGCTTTCCGCCCAGGTCGCGCACGGTGTCATCCGCGGTGCGCCGGATGATCTCGGCGGCGAAGAGCCGGCGGTGCGTGGCGGCGTAGGCCGCGTCGCGCAGCACGCCGAGCACGCGCCGCCCCACCACGCGCCGCAGCGCGCCCGCGGGGAGCACCTTCCGCAGCATCCAGACCAGGTTGCGCTGCGCGTAATACAGCCGCGCCGGCGTGAGCTTGAGATTCCACGGGGTGTGATAGACCACCGCGTCGAGGTTGAGCACCACGCGATACCCCGCCTTGCCGAAGCGCAGGCACCAGTCGGCGTCGTCGCAGTAGATGAAGTAGCGCCAGTCCCAGAAACCCACGCGCCTCACCGCGCTCCACCGCGCCAGCAGGCTCGCGGCGGTGGCCACGTCCACGTCCGTGGTGCCCGTGTACGGCCCCGCCCCCTTGGGCGCCCCGCAGGCCGTGACGAAGCGCCGGTGCGACTCGTGGAGCCGGTGCCCGGGCGGCGCATCGTCGCGCATGACGCCCCGGGCGCGGTCGAGATAGATCGTGCTCTCGATCGTGGTGGCGCGGTCGGCGATGTCGACCGTGCGGGTCCCCACGATGCCGATCGAGGGGTCCGACTCCGCCGTCCCCACGAGCCGCTCGAGCGTCTCGGGCGGCAGGTCGACGTCGTCGTCGACCAGCCAGACGAAGTCCGGCGCCGGCTCGGTGTACGCGTGCTCCGCGTAGGCGAACCCCGTGTTGAACCCCCCGCACCCGCCCATGTTGGCCCGGTTGGCGATCAGCGTTAGCCGCGCGAAGCCCCCCGCGTTGCGCTCCCCGGTCACGCGCGGCGGCGCGAAGGCCGGCTCATGGGCGGCCTGGGTCGAGTTCTCGACGATCGCCTCGGGCTTCCAGCGCTGCGCGAGATACTCGAGCGTGCCGTCCGTCGAGGCGTTGTCGGTGACGGTCACGAGCAGGCGCTCGCGCGGGTAGGTCTGCCGCGCCAGCGCCGCGAGCACCGAGCTGACCATCTCCTTGCGGTTCCATGTCACCATCAGGACCGCGACCAGCGGCGCCGCGACCGCGGCCATGGCGGGCGCCGCGGCGGGCACCTCGCGCTCGCCCCGGCGAGGGACGGGCCCGCTCTGAGCATCGGGCGGCGCCTGGGAGGGCGTCGGGCTGGCCATGGGAACGACGGTCATCACACGGGTCCAGGCGCGCCCGCGCCCCAGGACGCGCGGGCGGGATCGGGGGCGGAGTGTAGCCCGACGCCGTTGGCGCCGGGCGCGGGCGGAGGGGACGAGGCCGGGCCCCGCGCCAGATAGACCGCCTCGAGCTCGGCGGCATTGACGTCGATGTCCTTGGGCGCGCGCACGCCGGTGCGCAGGCGCTCGAGCAGCCACGGGTTCTCCACCACCTCGGCCAGGCGCCGCGCCAGGTCCGCGCGGTCGTTCCCGCGGAAGAGCAGCCCGTTGACGCCGTCGTGCACGAAGTCGGGGATCCCGCCGACCGCGGCCCCGAGCACGGGCACGCCGCACGCCAGGAACTCGAAGACCGTCTGCGGGGCGTTGTCCCACCACACCGAGCAGACGAGCCCCAGGTCCTTGCCCCCGCAGATCCACGGGATGTCGTGGAACTTATACCCGGGGACGTAGGTGAGCCGCGCCAGCCGTGGCTCCAGCCGGCGAAAGAGCCACTCGGCCATCTGGCCCTCGAGCGCATAGATCGAGAGGTCGATGCGCCGGAGCTGCTCCGGGGAGAGCATTTCCAGGGACTCGTAGAGCATGTCGAGTCCCTTGTAGTAATGGCAATAGCCCATGAAGACCAGGCGCACGGGCCGCGGGCTCGCGCGCTCGAAGGGCGGCGGC
>DASPKO010000037.1:0-4092 GCA_035628055.1 Phycisphaerales bacterium | reverse complement strand
GTCCGTCAAGGAGTTCGTCCGTGAGATGTTCAAGCAGGCGGACGCCGCTCAGGGTCAGGACGGGCTCTTCACCTGGCTCGGCGGCCTGGTGGGCGGGGATGAGGGGGAGCGTCCCCCCGAGCCCGCCGGGCCGGTCGGCCTGGCCGCCTTTGTCGCGAAGGTGACGCTCCCGGGCGACGCGGACAAGAAGATCACAGAGCCCCGGGACCGCCTCCAGATGCTGCTGGTCGCGGACTTCGGCGCCGGTGCCGAGGAGGCCCACGCGTTCGTCGAGCGGGCCTTGGACGACCTGCGCGCCGACGGGAAGGTCACGCTCGACGATGACGAGCACGAGGGGGTCGCCATCCGCGTGGTGGCCGTCGTGCCCGGCGCGAAGGACAACGACGAGGCCGCCGAGAACGGGCCCGAGCTCGGGGACGACGATGAGAACGGGATGGACTTCCGGGATTGGGAGGCGGAGCCCGATCCCTTCGGCGACGCCCTGGGGCGCGTCCTGGTGGCCCGCGCGGGCTCGGTGCTGGTCGCGTCAACACACCGGCCCGCGCTCGAGCAGGCCCTGGACCGGATCGCCGGCCGGCGCGTGGAGGCTCTTGCCGAGACGCCCGCCTGGCGCGACACGCTGGCGCAGCACCCCGACGGGCTGCACGCGGCGCTCGCCTTCTTCCTGACGGACTGGGTCCGGTCGTCTCTTGGGGAGATGTTCGAGGGCGCGTTCCTGCCCCCGGGCGGCGCCGCCGGCTTCATCGGGGCGCTCGGGCTCACCGACGTCACGTCCTTCAGCGTGGGGGTCCGGCTCAATCCCGGGCAGGACACGCTCGAGCAGACGATCGGCCTGCTGGCGCCCCGGAAGAGCGGGCTCCTGGGCCTGCTCGACGCCTCGCTGCCGCGGCTCGAGCCCCCCGGCTTTGCGCCCGCCGATGCCTCGGACTTCACCGCCCTGGCGCTGCGCTTCGACCGCGTCATCCCGCTCATGCGCGAGCTGGCCAACGCCGCGCCGGAAGAGATGCGCGAGCAGGCCCAGGCCGGGGTGGCGGCGGCCGAGGCCCAGGCCGGGCCGGTGCTGGCCTCGCTGGTGGGGGATGTCTACCTGTACGAAACCATCTCGCGCCCGCTCGGGCCCGCCAGCCAGCACGTCGTGCTCGCGGTCCGGCTCCGCGATCCCCTGCCCCTGGCCAACACGCTGAGCGGCCTCGCCGGTCTGGGCCTCGAGCCGCGCGACTTCCAGGGCAACCAGGTCTTCGACATGGATCCCGACTCCGACGAGTCGGTCTCGATCGGCATCGGACACGGCTTCGCCATCGTCAGCGGCACGGAGCAGGTCGAGAGCGCCCTGCGGCTCGCCGCCCAGCCCGACGCCCCGCGCCTCGCCGCCGACGAGCGCTTCAGGGCCGCGATCGCCGGGCTCCCCCCGGGCGGGATGATGTACTCGTTCACCGACACGGCCCAGAAGCTTGAATGGTCCCTCTGGATGATGCGGAACGCCCCGGAGGTCGCGGCGCACGAGATCGACGAGATGGACTTCGATCCCGAGACTCGGGAGGAGATGCTCAGGCACGCCCGGGAGAGCCAGCCGGCCTGGCTCGCCAAGGCGCCGCCGGCCGAGGTCCTGATCCGGCACCTTGGCGACACCGCCCTGTCGGTGCGTGCCACCCCCGACGGTTTCCGCGGGCGCAGCGTGATGCTCCCCCCGAGGCGTCGCTGACCCCGGCGACGGACGCCGCTCGGCGCCCGGCCCGCCGCGGTGGACCTGCCCGGTGACGCTCCTGTGCGCCTCCATCATGGTGGACCGGCCGCGCGGCGCCCTCGAGGCCGCCCGCCGCGCCGCCGACCTGGGGTGCGACCTCGTCGAGTTTCGCGTCGATGGGTTCTTCTCTGGGAGTTCCCCCCCGGGCCGGGCCAGCGAGCGCTCGCCCGAGCCGGTCGACGACCCGGAGACCGCCGCGCTGCTCACTCTCGTCTCGGGCTCACCCCTCCCGTGCATCGTCACGTGCCGCTCCGCCGCGGAGGGTGGGCTCTACGACGGCGAGGAACCGGCGCGGGCGGCGCTGCTGCTCCGGCTGTGCACGGCGCCCGCGCCGCCACGCTACCTGGACGTCGAGCTCTCGGCCTATGAGCGCTCGGAGAACCTGCGCCAGAAGATCAACCTGGCGATCGCCCATCCCGGGCAGCTCCGGGACGTCTCCACCGGGCTCATCCTTTCCGTGCACGATCCGGCGGGCCGTCCGCCCGACCTGAGCCGCAAGCTGCTGGCGCTCCGGGCACACGAGGCCGCCGCCGTGCACAAGGTCGCCTTGCTGGCGCGGTCGGTGCGCGACAACCTGGAGCTATTCGAGATTCTGGCCGAGGCCGACCGCCCCACCATCGCCCTGGCCATGGGCGAGGCGGGGCTGCTCTCGCGCGTGCTGGCGCCCAAGTTCGGAGGCTTCCTGACCTTCGCCTCGCTCGGGAGCGGACATGAGACCGCCCCGGGCCAGCCGAGCGTCGCCGAGCTGACCCGGACCTACCGCTTCCGCTCCATTGGACGCGCCACCCGGGTGTTCGGGGTTCTGGGCTGGCCCGTCAGCGGCTCACTCTCGCCGCGTTCGCACAACGCCGCGTTCGCGGCGCACGGCGTCGACGCGGTCTACTTGCCCGTGCCCGTGCCGCCGGAGTTCGAGCACTTCAAGGCCACCCTTCTCTCGCTCGTCGGCCACGCCCGGCTGGACTTTGCCGGCTGCTCCGTCACCACGCCGCACAAGCAGAACCTGGTGCGACTCGCACGCGCCGAGGGCTGGGAGCTCGACCCCCTGGCCGCGGCCTGCGGGGCCGCCAACACCCTGGTGCTGCCGGCCTCGGGCACCCGCCCCGCGCCCCTGGTGGCCAACACCGACGGGCCGGCGCTGGTAGAGGTCGTCCGCCAGACGGGCGCCGGGTCAACGGACCGAGTGGCCATCCTGGGCGCCGGCGGCCTCGCCCGCGCGAGCGTCCTCGCCCTGGCGCGACGCGGGGGCAGGGTGAGCGTGCTCAACCGGACTCCCGAACGCGCCCTCGCCCTGGTTCGCGACCTTGCCCCCCACGCCGCCCCCGGCACCATCGAGGCCCGCCCCCTCGCGCCCGAATCCCTCCGCGACGCCCGCGTCATCATCAACTGCACAAGCGCCGGCCAGGCCGGGGGGCCGGATCCGGACGCCGCGCCCGTCGAGCTCTCCGCGCTCCGGTGGTTGGGCCCCGCTCGACCGGTCTTGATCGAGACGGTGTACGCCCCGAGGTGGACCCCGCTCATGGGTCACGCCCAGGCGGCAGGTCTGCGGATCGTCGACGGTCTCCGGCTCTTTCTGGCCCAGGCGGCGCTGCAGTCCGAGCTCTTCACCGCGCGGCCCGCTCCGCTGGCGGCGATGGAGTCGGCGCTGCTGGCGCCGCGGGCATCCGGCGCTGGCGATGGCCCGGCGCCCGGGTAGCGCTCACGCGGTGCCCAGGTCGATCGCGCTGGTGCGCAGGAGCGTGCGGAACAAGTCGGAAAGAACGAAGTTGCTCGCGCCGCCTCCCCCGTTCCCCGGCCCGCCCGCCTCCAGCACCCCGAACATGAGGTCGACGCTTCCCATGGGAGTGAACCCGGCCGCCGGGTCCGCGTGGTCGAGCACGTCCACCGTGCCCGCCGTCGCCGCTCCCGAGCCGTCCAGCCGCTCCAGTGTCGTGGTGTACCGCAGCGTCATGCCGGGACCGGCGTCGCGCCCCAGCTCGGCCCGGGTGATCTTGGCGAGGATGACCGGGCGTGTGAACCCGGTGGCCTGGCCGACCAGCACACCCGCCGACTGGGCCATGCCCTCGATGACCAGGCTCGCGGGCATGACCGGGAGAGCCTCCAGGCCCCGTGCCCGGTCGGCGGCGAAGTGATCGTGCAGGTGCCCCTCGGCCAGCGCGATGTTCTTGATCGCCACCAGGCGCCGGCCCGGCACCAGCTCGAGCACGCGGTCGATCCACATCCAGCGCATCGGCGCGGACTCCGAGAATCGGGGCGCACACGATCAGGCCGCCTCAGCCCGCGAGCTTGCGCTCCACGAACCGCACCACGGTGTCCACCGTGAAGATCTCGCCGACCTTGCCCACCTGCGG
>DASPKO010000036.1:0-2677 GCA_035628055.1 Phycisphaerales bacterium | reverse complement strand
GGTCACGGGGATGCTCGACCCCGCCGAGCCCGGGCGTGCCCTCTCGCCGCCGGAACTGCGCACCGGGCGGTTCCGGTTCCGGGCGGTGCCCGAGGACATCCAGGTCCTCAACCGCCGCGCCCTCGAGCGGGGCGATCTCGACGTGACGGCCCTCTCCGTCGCGGTCTACCCCCACGTGCGCGCGCGCTACGCGCTGACCAGCTTCGGTGCCTCGATGGGGGAGGGATACGGCCCACGCCTGGTCGTGCCGGCCGCCTCGCCCCTGACCGCGGTGAGCGACCTGGTGGACCCCTCTCTTCCCAGAAGCTCCTGGCCCCTCGTGGCCATCCCCGGCGAGCAGACCACGGCCTATCTCGCGCTGGTGCTGGCATGCGGGGCGCCGCCGCGGACGGTGCGGGTGCCGTTCGACCGCATCCTGGAAGCCGTCTCGCGTGGTGAGGCGGACGCCGGCCTGCTGATCCACCAATCCCAGCTCACGTTCGCGGAGGCGAACCTGCGCGCGGTCTTCGACGCCGGCGCCTGGTGGACGGGCCAGACCGGGCTGCCCCTGCCCCTCGGGGTCAACGCCGTGCGGCGCGACCTGGACGCTCGCTTCGGTCCCGGGACGTGCGACGAGGTGGTGGTCCTGCTGGCGCGGTCCCTGGGCCACGCCATCCGGCACCGCGAGCGGTCGCTGGTGTACGCGATGAGCTTCGCCCCGGAACTCTCGCGCGGGCGCGCCGAGCGATATCTCGCCATGTATGTCAGCGGGCTCACCCGCGACGCGGGCGAGGTCGGGCGGCGGGCCATCGCCGAGCTCTTGGGGAGGGGCCACGCCGCCGGGATCTGCCCGGACCCGGGGGTCATCGAGCTGCTCCGGCCGGCTGCGCCGACAGGCCAGTCTCCCTAGGGCCGGGTAGACGGCAGGGAATGACCAAGCCCAGCGCCACCGGGGCCTCCGGAGGAGTGCGTCCGGATCGCCCGCCACCATGCCCGCATCCCGGCCCGCGTGCCCCGCGTACATCATCCCGCCCTACGATCACCGCGGACCGATCCGGGTCCGGGCCGTGACGCTCCCGCGGTCTCGAACCGATGCAGAGTCCGGGCCGTTCTGCTGGCCGCGACGCACTTTGGGAGAGGTGCCCGCGGCCGGGTTATCGGTCGCTCCGGGGCGCGGCCTTCGCGAGGGAGAGATTCCGAGATGTCACGACGTCGTGCGGCTGAGGCGGTGTGGATCGGCGCCCTAGGCCTGGGCGCGCTGGGCGTCGGTGTGGCCGCGGGCCTCGACCCGATCCCGACCACGATGAACGACTTCTTCCTGCCCGGCTCGCAGCCCGGCGCGATGGAAGAGCCGTTTCAGAGCTCGCGCGATGCGTGCGCCCTGTGCCACTCCTCGGGCGACGACTCCGCCACGCTCCCGTATAACCGCTGGCGCGCCAGCATGATGGGCCAGGCGAGCCGCGACCCGATCTTCGCGGCCTGCCTGGCGGTGGCCAACCAGGACGCGGCCTTCGCCGGGGACCTCTGCCTCCGGTGCCACACGCCGCAGGGCTGGATCGACGGCCACAGCACGCCGACCGACGGCTCGGCCCTGGTCGGGACCGACTTCGAGGGCGTCTCCTGCTCCATCTGCCACCGCATGGTGGACCCGGTCTATGTCTCCGGGCAGAGCCCCGTGGAGGATCAGGGGATTCTGGCGGCCCTGAGCGCGATCCCTGCGACGCCGCACTCGGGCACCTACATCATCGACCCCTTCGACCGCCGGCGCGGTCCCCTCAACCTGGACCAGGACTGGCCCAACGGCTTCTTCTGGCACGAGTGGCGGCAGTCACCGTTCCATCTGAGCTCGGCCCTGTGCGCCACGTGCCATGACGTGAGCAACCCGGTGTACACCCGCCAGGCCGACGGCACGTACGCCCTCAACGCGCTCGACCAGGCGCACGAGACGCAGAACAAGTACGACCAGTTCCCCGTGGAGCGGACCTACAGCGAGTGGTCGCGGTCGCTCTTTGCGCAGGGCCCGGTCGACCTCGACGGACGCTTCGGGGGGGCCCGCGCGTTCGTCAGCTCCTGCCAGGACTGCCACATGCCCACCGCCGCCGGGACGGCCTGCGGGACGTTCCTTAGCCCGCCCTACCGGCCCGACGTTCCCAAGCACGAGTTCGCGGGGGCCAACACCTGGGTGCTCCGCGCGGTGCGCGAGCTGTACCCGGACGCCGAGACGGGCCTGAGCGCCCAGGCGGTCGACGAGTCGGTGGCCCGCGCGACGGACATGCTCCAGCGTGCCAGCGACATGGAGCTCACGCGGCAGGGCGGGAGCCTGAACGTGCGCGTGATCAACTTCTCGGGGCACAAGCTCCCCACGGGCTACGCCGAGGGGCGGCGGATGTGGCTCAACGTGCGCTTCTACGACGCGGCGAACGCTCTGATGGCCGAGCGCGGGGGGTACGACCCCGCCACGGGCTACTGCGACTACCACAACACCAAGGTGTACGAGGCCATCTTCGGGGTGGACGCCGCGGTCGCGGCGCTGACCGGGATCCCGGTGGGCGAGTCGTTCCACTTCGTGGTGAACAACGTGCTGCTGTTCGACAATCGCATCCCGCCGATGGGGTTCTCCAACACCGGGTTCGCCGCGGTGCAGGCCGCGCCGGTCGGATACGCCTACGCCGACGGGCAGTACTGGGACGACACGGCC
>DASPKO010000035.1:0-15899 GCA_035628055.1 Phycisphaerales bacterium | reverse complement strand
TCTTCTCCAGGTCGATTCCGACGATGTCCTCCCGGTCGCGCTGCGTCGCAGCCCGGAGGCGCGGGCCCTGCTGAGCGCGCTGACGGGGGAGACGCCGCTCACGGAGCGGCCGGTGCTGCGGCTGGCCGACGGGCGCCGGGTGCGGCTGCTGGCGGTCCGCTCGGCCGCCGCGGAGGGCGGGCGGCTGACGCTGACATTCCAGACGGAGGGGAGGGAGTAGGCCCGCACCAGGCCGCCTCCCCGCACTAGCCTTCCATGTCCATGCCCCGCCGCCGCGCCAAAACTCCTGATCCGCGATTCGGCTCGGAGATGCCGGCGGGCCGCGGGCGTGGCGGCCCTTCGGGCTCGCCCATTCTCGCCCGCGAGCTCCGCGAGGCCCAGGACCGCTTCATCGCCGCCTGGGGGCAGATGGGCTCGACCTGGGGCATCTCGCGCACGATGGCCGAGACCCACGCGCTCCTATATATCACCGCCCGCCCCATGAACACCGACCAGGTGATGGACCGCCTGCGCATCAGCCGCGGCAACGCCTCCACCAGCCTGCGGGCCCTGGTCGATTGGGGGATCGTGGCCCGCAGCCATCGGCCCGGCGACCGCAAGGAGTACTTCCACGCCGAGGGGGACGCCTGGGCGATCCTGCGCCGGGTGATCCGCGAGCGCCTGCGCCGCGAGGTGCACCCGGTGCTCGCCTCGCTCTTCGAGATCCGCGAGCTGACCGACCCGGCCCACGCCCGGCGCGAGCCGGCCGGGAGCGCCGGGCAAGTCGATCGCCCACCCCAGCAGGAGAGTGCCCAGCGCGCGGCCCCGGCCCGCCAGGACGAGAAGGCCGCGGCACCTTCGGACCCCGACCATGTCGCCGAGCACAACCGCCGGCTCGATGCCCTGCTGGACCTGCTGCAGATGATGGACCGCCTCGGCGAGCGGTTCGTCGGCTCCGACGGCAAGGGCCTCCGCCTGGCGGCGAGCATCCTCTCGAAGGTTTCATGACCCGGGGGACGGCCTCCGCCGGGGGCTTGGACGGACGGGGACCTGTACGGCCGGGATTAATGGACCGGCCGGTTCTCGGCCCTTCGGCCGCCCCGCGCCGGTGTATTCTCGGTTGACCGCGGGCAGTTCTGGCGGCGATTTCGCGCCGCTCGCCAGTGCCACACCGCGCCCGCACGAGCCGCACCATGCCGAGCCGGACCCGCCCCACCCCGCGTCCCCGCCGCCGTCACCGGGGGGCGTTCACGCTGATCGAGCTGCTGCTCGTGGTGGCGATCATCGCGCTGCTGGTGAGCATCCTGCTCCCCGTGCTGGCGCACGCCCGGGCGAGCTCACAGGCGACGGTGTGCGCCGCGAACCTCGGGCAGCTCGGCAAGGCCGTGAACCTGTACGCGCTCGACTACCGCGACCGCGTCTGGCCGCAGTTCGATTGGGCGCCGGTGCCGTACCAGATCCAGGCCCCGGGGCAGCCGCTGAACCAGGTGGGCTCGGGGCTGATGTACGAGTATGTCGAGAACGTGGATAAGATTGTCGAGTGCCCGCGCAACAAGCGCGAGCGCCTGAACTTCACCCGCCAGCAGAACCTCTTCGGCGGGATCACGGGCGTCGACTTCGACTACACGATGATCGGGCGCGTGCAGGGGCTGCGCGTGGGCGGCCCCACCCGCCTGGCCTACCTCACGAGCCCGCAGACCTACGCGCCCGGGGCCAAGCCCCCGGCGACGCAGCCCTTGCAGGACCCGCTGACGATCCTCCCGGGGATTCCCATCTATGTCGAGGAGAGCAACCACTTCCACAACGAGGGCGTCACCGACGGGCTGTGGGGGAACTCGGACCAGATCACGCTGCGGCACTTCGGCTGGGGGTGCGCGGTCTTCGTGGAAGGGCACGCCGGGCCGTTCAAGATGCCCAAGGGCCCGCGCCCGGAGATCAACGAGGCCCGGGACTTCGACTGCAACGACCTGTACGCCAACGCCCGGGGCGGGACCTGGTACCGCCTGGAGCCGACCAACACGATCAATGCGCAGAACTGGAGCCAGCGCCCCTACGGGTGGATCAACAACCCCAAGCCCTGAGGCGACGCGCGCCGGCCGGCCGGCTCAGCCGCCGCGCGGCCCGGGCTTCTTGAAGATCAGCAGGTAGTTGAACCCCCGCAGGAAGAAGTTCCCCTCGGCGGCGGCCTTGTGCCAGTTGCCCCGCGCCAGCTTCTGGTTGTGCCGCACCACCGCGACGATGTCGATCGGCGTGAAGCGCTCGCGCAGGCGGGCAAAGAGCTCGAAGCCGATCGGCATGAACACGCCCCCGCCGGCCCCGGCCTCCCCCCGGCGCTTCCGCCACGAGTCGCTCACGTACAGGGCCAGGTAGCGGCGCGGGCGGAGCACCCGGCCGATCTCCGCGATGACGCGCTCCATCGCGGCGTAATAGCCAGAGCCCGGGTCGGCCGCGTCGAGCAGGCCCACGCAGCGCGGGTCGTCCGAGTAGCGCACGTGCGTGGAATAGGGCGGGTCGACGAAGACGAAGTCCGCGCTGGCGTCCTCCAGGGGCAGGGCCCGGGCGTCGGCACGGAAGATGTCCGGGCGCGTGGGCGCCAGGTCGTATCCCAGCCCCCGGCGCCCCAGGTCGCGGGCGACGTCGAGCGTGGTCCCGCTCCCGGCCATCGGGTCGACCACGAGGTCGCCCGGGCGCGTGTAGCGCTGCAGGAGCTGCCAGACGACCCAGCTCGGGGTGGCCCCCACGTACTCCTTGTCGCCCTGCATGGTCGAGCCGGTGACGCCCCCCGCGCGCGCCGAGTCGTAGTGCTGGCTCGGGTACTCCCACAGCGTGGTGGTGAAGAGCCGCAGCGGGGGCCGCCGCCCCGGCGCCACGGCGCGAGCCTCGCGCCCCCGGTCGGTGGCGCGCGGCTTCGGGGCGCGGTCGGTCGGTGCGGGGGCGGTGCCGCCGGTCGGCCGCGCGGGGGGCCTGCCCCGCTTGCCTCCCGCTGGGGGCGGGTCGCCGGCGTGGCTCATGGAACCGCCCCGAGCGCCCGCAGGATCGCCGCCCTGGCCTCGTCGGGGGGCAGGTTCAGCTTCACGCCCGCCGCCCGCGCGTGCCCCCCACCGCCCAGCGTGCGGCTCACCTGGTTCACGTCCACCGCGTCGGGACCCGGCTTGCTGCGCAGGCTCGCCTTGGTGACGGGCCGGCCGTCGGGGTCCGCGGCCTCCTCGGTCAGCACGGCGGACGCCCGGACCGTCGCGACCGCCAGCGGGAGGTCCACCAGGCCGCCCGAGTCGGTGCGCTCGGCCCGGCACTGGGCGAAGTCGCTCCGGCGCAGCAGCATGAGCGCGATCGAGTCGCCGGCGTGAAGCTCGAGCGAGGCCAGAGCGCGGGCCATGAGGCGGAGGCGCCCGGGAGAGTCCTGCTGCTCCACCGTCTGATAGAGCCGCGTGTGGTCGGCGCCCGCGTCGAGCAGGTCGGCGGCGAGGTGCATCGCCTCCGCGGTGAGGTTCGAGTGCCGGAACCAGCCCGTGTCGGTGGCCAGCCCCAGGTACAGCGGTTCGGCAACCTCCGCGGGCAGGTCGGCGGGACCGGCCGCCCCGAGCAGCTCGCAGCAGAGCCGGGCGGCGAGTTGGGCCACCGCCGGCACGGAGGGGTCGACCAGACGGACCTCCGCGACGTCCGCGTCGCCGTGCAGGTGATGATCGATCACGATCGCGCGCCCGCGCATCGTCGCCAGCCAGGGCCGATACTCGCCGAGCTGCGACCAAGAGCCCGTGTCCATCACCAGCACGGCGGCGGGCGCCAGCTCGGACCCGGAGAACGGCGCCCCCTCGGCGGGCGTCATGGGCGGGGAGGCGGCCAGGTAGCGCACGGGGGACGAGCCCGCAAGGGCTCCGATCCAGCGCGGGCGGGGCCCGGCGTACCAGGCCTGGGCCGGCACGCCCAGCCGCAGCAGGGCCCGCAGCACGCCCAGCGTCGAGCCCGCGGCGTCGCCGTCGGGCTTCGAGTGCGTGACGATGACCACAGCGCCGGCCCCCCGCAGGCGGTCCGCGATCTCCGCGAGGGCCGCGTTCGTGCCCCACGGGGCCTGTGCCGGGCGCGTGCTCATGCGATGGTCTCCAGGACGCCCGGCGGTTCGACGGTGATCAGCTCGCGGGCGCGGGCGCAGTCGCGCCCGATCTGGGCGACCAGCTCGCCGACGGTGCCGAACCGCGCCTGATCGCGCAGGTATGCGGTGAAGCGCAGCTCGAGCCGCCACCCGTACTCGCTCAGGCCGTCGATGCACCCGCTGCCCGCCCCGGCCGGGGCGTCGAGCAGGTGCGCCTCGAGCGTGCGCGCCGCCCCGGGGAACGTCTCGTTGCCCCCCACGCTCACGGCCGCGGCGTAGGTCCGCCCGTCCCCCAGGCGGGCGCTCCCGGCGTAGACGCCGTCGCCGGGGACCAGGCACTCCGTGGAGACGTTGGCGGTCGGGAACCCCAGCTCGCGGCCGCGCCGGGCCCCGCGCACCACGACGCCCTCGACCGCATAGGGCCGCCCGAGCAGGCGCTGGGCGTCGGTCACGCGGCCCATCGAGATCAGCCACCGGGCCAGCGTGCTGGAGGCCCGGACCACGGTGTGGTCGCTCAAGGCCACCTCGACCGGTGCGACCTCGTGCACCGCAAAGCTGGCGGCGGCGCCGCGCCGGCGCAGGAGGTCCAGGTCGCCGCGCCGACCGGCGCCGAAGCGAAAGTCCGGCCCCTCCACCAGGGCGGCCGGCGCGTAGTCGGCGACCAGGCGCGTGACAAACTCGTCCGCCTCGAGCCCCAGCAGCTCCGGGGTCGGCTCGAGACGGACGACCCGGTCGGCCCCGGCGGTCTCGAGCAGGACGCGGCGCTGGGCCCACGTCGTCAGCCGCCCCGGTGCCGCCCCCGGGCGCAGCACCGTGGCGGGGTGCGGATCGAAGGCCAGCACGGTGACGGCGGGGCGGTCCGGGCGGGACGAGGCCAGAGCGCACGCCCGTGCCACGATCGCCGCGTGACCGGCGTGGACACCATCGAAGGTGCCGATCGAGATGATGCTGCGTGCGGTGGGCATCGCGTTCCCGGGTCGCAACGGTAGCCGCCGCCGCGGGCCGCGCGCCCTGCGCGGCGCGCCGCTTACACTTGCCGCTCCCGCCCGCGCCGCCCCTCGGTCGCGCCCGGGGTCGCGGCCGGGGTCGCGCCTGCGCCAGTCCGTCCCCGCGTCAGCCAGCCGGAACCGCCCATGGCCCTGTTCGCCCGCTCGCCCAAGAAGACCCAGGCCCTCCGCGTCGGGGCCCCGCCCGGAGGCGCCGGGGCTTCCGACGGCGAGCCGCTGATCCGGGAGATCGGCCGCGACCTGCTCGCGCGGGCCCGCCGGCATCGCGCCGGGCTCCTCTCGGCGAAGTTCTATTCCGACGCGCTGATGAGCTGGTCCATGAAGGACCCCGCCTTCAAGGTCCAGATGTTCCGTTTCGTCGACGCCTTCCCCATGCTGCGCACGCCCGAGGAGGTGTACGACCACCTGCGCGACTACCTGGATCAGCCCGGCGTGACGGTCCCGGGCGTCATCGAGGCGGCTCTCAAGCTGGGCTCGGTCGCCAAGGGGATGGCGGCGGCCCAGATCGGCAGGCAGATCACCGGCATGGCCGGGAAGTTCATCGCCGGCGCCGACGCCGCCGGGGCCCTGCCCACGCTGCGCGACCTCTGGAAGGACGGGATCGGGTTCTCGGTGGACCTGCTGGGCGAGGCGTGTGTCTCGGAGGAGGAGGCGGACGCGTACCAGCACAAGTACCTCGACCTGATCGAGAACCTCCCGGAGGCGGTCGCGTCGTTCCCGGGCACGCCCCGGCTCGAGAGCGATCACCTGGGTGCGATCCCGCGCACCAACGTCTCGATCAAGGTCTCCTCGCTCTCGGCGCGCTGCGACCCGATCGACACCGAGGGGTCGATCCGCGACCTGATGCGTCGCCTGGGCCCGGTGCTGCGGGCGGCCGGCCGGCGCGGGGTCTTCGTCAACTTCGACATGGAGCAGTTCGCGCTCAAGGACCTGACGATCGAGCTCTTCGAGCGCTGCTGCGCGGAGTTCGAGTTCGAGGGGGGGCTGGCCCTGCAGGCCTACCTGACCAGCGCCGAGGCGGACGCCCGCCGCCTCGCCGAGTGGGCCGCGCGGACCGGCCGGTGCGTGACCGTGCGGCTGGTGAAGGGGGCGTACTGGGACTACCAGGTCATCCACGCCGAGCAGACGGGCTGGCCCTGCCCGGTCTGGACGAGCAAGCGCCAGACCGACGCCTGCTTCGAGCGCGTCGCGGACATCCTGCTCGACGCGACCCCGCGCGCCCCGGGCACCCCCGGGCTCAAGCTCGCGCTGGGCTCGCACAACGCGCGCTCCATCGCGCACGCGCTGGCGGGCGTGCGCCGGCGCGGCCTGCCCGACGCGGCCCTGGAGCTGCAGATGCTCCACGGGATGGCCGATCAGCTCAAGCACGCGGCCCGCGAGATGGACCTGCGGGTGCGCGAGTACGTCCCGGTGGGCCAGATGATCCCAGGGATGGCCTACCTGGTGCGCCGCCTGCTCGAGAACACCAGCAACGAGAGCTGGCTCCGCGCCGGCTTCGGCGAGAACGCCGACCCCGACCTGCTCCTGGCCTCCCCGCACGAGACCGCCCCGCCCCGCGCCGGCCACGCCCCCGGCGCCAACGGGCACCCGGCCCCCCCCTCCACCGGCCGGGGCGATGGGTCGTTGAGCACCCCCGAGCGTCACGCCCTCTCTCCGGCCGTCCCGGGACTCGGCGACGGTCGGCCCTTCCTCAACGAGCCGATGCGCGACTTCTCCCAGGCCGAGATCCGCCGGGCCTTCGCGGCCGCGGTGGCGGGGGCCACGGTGCCGGCCATCGCCAGCGACCGGACCCCCGCGCAGGCCTCGGAGATGCTCGGCGCGTGCGTCCGCGCCTACCCGGCGTGGCGCGACACCCCGGCGCTGGTCCGGGCCCGCGTGCTCGTCCGCGCCGCCGCGCTCATGCGCCAGCGGCGCGACGAGCTGGCGGGAGTGATGATCAAGGAGGCGGGCAAGACCTGGCGCGAGGCCGACGCCGACGTCTGCGAGGCGATCGATTTTTGTGAGTTCTACGCCCGCCTGGCCCCCGGCCTGTTCGCTCCCCGGCGTCTGGGCCGCTTCATCGGCGAGCTCGACGAGGCGTGGCACCAGCCGCGGGGCGTGGCGGTCGTCATCGCCCCCTGGAACTTTCCCCAGGCGATCCTGTGCGGGATGACCGTCGCGGCGCTGGTCACGGGCAACCCCGTGCTGGTCAAGCCCGCCGAGCAGACCGCAGGGATCGCGCACGCGCTGGTCGGGCTGCTGCGCCAGGCGCTGCTGGCCGAGGGCGTCCCGCCGGAGCTGGCCCGCGACGTGCTGCAGTTCTGCCCCGCGCCGGGGCACACTACCGGGGCCGCGCTGGTGCGCGACCCGCGCGTCGCGCTCATCGCGTTCACCGGCTCCAAGGAGGTCGGGCTCGACATCATCAAGGCCGCCGGCGTCACGGGCGAGGCCCAGGAGCACGTCAGGCGGGTGATCTGCGAGATGGGCGGCAAGAACGCCGTCATCGTCGACACGTCCGCGGACCTCGACGAGGCGGTGCTGGGCGTGCGGCACTCGGCCTTCGGGTTCCAGGGGCAGAAGTGCTCGGCCTGCTCGCGCCTCATCGTCGTCGACCCGCAGGGTCCAGAGGGCCCCGCCCTCCGGCACGTGATCGCGCGCCTGGTCGGGGCCACCCGGGCGCTGGTCATCGGCGACCCGTCGCGCCCCGGGACCGACATCGGCCCCGTGATCGATCTCGAGGCCGCCGGCAAGATCCGCGCGTACGTCGCCAGGGCGAAGGCCGAGTCCTGCCGCCTCGAGCTGGAGATGGAGGTTCCGGAGACCGACCCGTTCGTTGCGGCGCACCGCGCCCGCTTCGTCGGGCCCACGATCTTCTCCGGGGTGCGCCCGCACCACGCGATCGCGGTCGACGAGATCTTCGGCCCCGTGCTCGCGGTGATGCACGCGCCCAGCTTCGAGGCGGCCCTCGACCTGGCGAACGCCTCGCCCTACAAGCTGACGGGCGGCGTCTTCTCGCGCAAGCCCGCGAACCTGGCCCTCGCCCGCGAACGCTTCCGGGTGGGCAACCTCTATCTCAACCGCGGGATCACCGGGGCCCTGGTGGCCCGCCAGCCCTTCGGAGGGTTCGGGCTCTCGGGCCTGGGCTCCAAGGCGGGCGGCGAGGACTACCTCCGCCACTTCGTCGACCCGCGGGCCTCCTGCGAGAACACGCTCCGCCGGGGGTTCGCCCCCGAGCTGTAGCTTCGCGCGCGCGGCTCTCCGCCTAGCGCGCCCCGCGTCCGCGATCGCCCCGCACCGGGCCCGCCGGCGCCGGCTCGCCCGGCCCCGGGGCCGCCTCGTCTCCCCTGACCAGCTCCGCCTCGCGGCCCGGGCGGAAGAACAGGGCCAGCAGCCCGGCGCTGCCGAGCCCGACCAGCGCCTGCACGCGCCAGAGGTCCGCCCATCCGGCGCCCGCCGGGGCCGGCCCGCCCGGGTCGCCCAGCCACGAGTTGTAGAATCCCGCGAGCACGGGGCCCGCGCCCAGGATGATGATCCCGAAGACCGTCTGCGCCGAGTGGCGTACGTCCTTCGGGGCCACGCGCTCGACGTAGATGTAGGCGCCGGCGAAGAAGAACCCGTAGCAGAGCCCGTGCAGCACCATGGCGGCGACGACCAGCTCGCGCGTCTCGGGGGTGGCGATCGCGAAGATCGCGAACCGGGCCGCGTATCCGAGAGCCCCCAGGGCCAGGATCCACCGGTACCCGAGCCGCGCCAGGAAGAACCCCAGCACCGCGAGCACGATGATCTCCGAGAACTGGCCGATCGACATGATGGGCCCGGCATGCTGCTCATCGAACCCCAGCGCGGTGAGGAAGGGGCCCGTGCGGATGAAGTAGACCTGGTGGATCATCGAGATGGGCAGGGCCGCCAGCGTGCACACCAGGAAGCCCGGGTGACGGAGCAGCCCGAAGGCCCGCGCCAGGGCCTGGCGCTCGGCGCGGGGCACCGGCGGCGTGCGCGGCAGCATGAGCATGGCCCACAACCCGTACAGCACCGCCAGCACGCCCGAGACCCGCAGGCAGTCGGCGATCAGCCCGGGCCGGCCGGCCTTGGACTCGCCGGCGATGAAGGGCGGGAGCCAGGTGCCTTGCAGGTTCGTCTGCAGCCAGATCAGCGGGAAGGCGTTGGAGGCGACGATCCATCCGATCGTCCCCCAGGTGCGCACGGGCGGGAACTGCCGCTCCGGGTCGCGCAGGTGGGCAAACGCGATCGAGTTGGTCAGGGCCAGCGTGGGCATGTAGAGCACGGAGTAGAGGATCGAGAGGGAGAGGAAGCTCGAGTACTCGTGCGCGTAGTACGTCGCGAACTTCACCACGCCCCCGAGGATCAGCAGCACGCCGAGCCACTTCTCGGCGTTGAGGAAGCGGTCCGCCACCTGCCCCGCGACGAACGGGGCCGCCACCGCGCCGATCGAGACCGCCAGGCCCAGGATCCAGCCAATCTGCGCGGCGGTGAACCCCAGCCCGCCCTCGGCGGGCGGCGCCCCCAGGTAGATCGCCAGGTAGGGCAGCCACACGCCCCAGACCGCGTACTGCAGGAACATCATCAGCGAGAGCGCCAGGGGCGCGCCCCGCCCGCGGGAGCCCCGATGATCGGCGCCGAACTCGGTGCGCGACAGGGTCGTGTCGGGCATGATCGGGTCTCCGGCAGGTCACGGCAGGCGCGCGCACGTCGGCCTTGCGCGGCTTCCGCCCGGCGGCGGCAGTGTACCGCGTTCCCAAGCACCGACCGGTGAGCGCGGGCCGGCCGGGGCCGGGCCGTGCGTCGATGGGCGCAGCAGTGCGGCCCACGAGGGCGGGCCGGGGCGGCCGCCCGGACGGGGTCGCCCCGGGGGCCTACTCGTCCACGCCGGACAGCTCCAGGTAGTCTCGCAGTTCGTCGAGGACGGGCGCCACGTCCGGCCTCATCGACGCGCTCTTCACCTCGGGCAGAGCCAGGAATGCGCGCGCCTCGTTCACCGCCGCGGTCCAGGCGCGGAGTTCTTGCAGACTCATGGTGATTCGGTCGTCACGCCCATGGTCGCGGCCCCGGAGCCACCACGTCCGAACGCGCTCAAGGTGACGCAGTGCTTCAGCGCGCACTGCCTCGTCTGGCTCGGAGAGTGCGATCTCCGGCCGCGCCGGCGGCGCCGGTCGCTGGGCCGCACACCCGCATGGCCCCATGCTCGCCGCCAACACGATGACGGCCGGGAACTTCCAGAGCATCCGAGCACTCCGCGCCCCAGGGGCGCTCAGAACAAGGTCCGAAACGTCCGCTCGGCAGCTCACCGTACGCGGAAGAGGCCGGCCGGCGCGAATGCCGGCACCACGCCGTACCCTGCCGCGCTATGCCCCAGCCCGCCGCCGGCACCCCGCACGACCGCACCCCCTACGTGCTCGGCACCGGGGACGACGAGCTCCAGCGCCTGGCCTTCCAGCACCGGCTCTGGTCCGACGCCGCTCACGCGGCGTGGAGGCTCGCGGGCATCCGGCCCGGAGCCCGTGTGCTCGACATCGGATGCGGGCCCGGCTATGCCTCCTTCGACCTCGCCCAGCTCGTCACCTCCGCCGGGCTCGTCGTCGGGGTCGATGAATCGCCCTCGTTCGTCGCGCACGTCCGCGCCCAGGCCGGCGCCCGCGGCCTCGGGCACCTGCGCGGACTCGTCGGCGACGTGCAGCGGCTCGGGCGCGTGCTCGAAACCGCCGGCGCCGAGCTCGGGCCCGACGCGCGCGGGGGGACGTTCGACCTGGCATACGCCCGCTGGGTGCTCTGCTTCGTGCCCGACCCGGGCGCCGTGATCGCGGGCGCGGCCCGCCTGCTGGCGCCCGGCGGGCGCCTCTGCGTCCACGACTACTTCAACTACGAGACCATGACGCCCGCCCCCCGCCGCGCCGCCTACGCCTTGGCGGTCTCCGCCACCGCCCGTTCCTGGCGCGATCGCGGTGGCGATCCGGATGTCATGGCCCGCGTCCCGGCGCTCTGCGCCGCCGTCGGCCTGCGCGTCGAGCACCTGGCGGTGCACGCCCGCCTGGCCCGCCCGGGCGAGACGATGTGGCACTGGGCGGATTCGTGGTGGCGCACGTACGTGCCAAAGCTCGTGGCCGGTGGGTATCTCACGCCGGGCGATCAGGAACGAATCTTCGCGGACCTGGACGACCTCGCGGCGACGCCGGCGGGCTTCCTGGTGCTGCCGCCGGTCTTCGAGCTGATCGCGGTCCGACCCCCACAGGGGGCCTGATCCGACCGACGACCCGGCCGGCGGCGGCGAGCGCTGGGAGCGTGGGGTGCGCCACAGACCGCGCGCGTGCGCTCGCGGCTCGTGCGGGTGCCGCGTGCGATGTGGTGCCCGGACCGCTCGCCCGCGCTCGCGGCTCATGCGCGGGCGGGTGACGCGTGTCCTCCCCGTCGTCTCTCACGGCAGGGCCCGCACCACCGGGATGCGCTCGCCGAAAGGCACGAACCCCATCGACGTGTAGAGCCGGAGCGCCGGCTCGTTGCGAGCGTCCACCGCGCACGTCACCACCAGTGGCTCACCCGCCGAGCACCGTCCCAACCCATAGCTCAATAGCGCGCGGGCCAGGCCCTTGCCCCGGAGCTCCGGCCCCAGCCCGAGATAGACCAGCTCGGTGCTCCCCTGCTCGGGCACGGCACTGAGCAGCATGCATCCCTCGGGGCGACCGTCCCGAAAGACCAGCCACCAGAGTGCCGGGTCGTGCCGCCCGACGGCGTGGTGCGACTCCAGCACGTCCGAGACCTCGCGGAGCCCGGAGAGCTCGGGGCAGTCCAGCGTGCCGATGTACGTCCGTTCCAGCGCCGCCGCCAGCGCCTCGCGGGCCCGTTCGGGGCCCAGCGACTCGGCGGTGCGAACGGTCACGCCCCCCGGCAGGCGGAGCTCCGGGGCTCCCGCCTCTCCCTCGGCGAGCGTCAGTCGCAGGTACTTCAGATCGCCCAGGCGCGAGAACCCGGCCCCGAGGAAGGCCATCAGGGCCTCGCCCTCGCCCGGCTCGAGGAGCGCTTGCGCCAGGCGCACACCCCGCGGCGCCTCGGCCGTCGGCTCTCCCAGGTACCGGCACGCCTGGGTGATTGTCAGCACGCGCTCGTGCCGCTCGGCGTCGGCCACGGCCGGACCCCGCGACCCCGGCCGCCCCTCCGGGCTCCCCATCGAAACAAACATCGTCGCCGTACGGCCGGAGCCGACCACTGCCAGGCAGACCTGCCGCGGCTCGCCCGGGGCCCCCGCCTGGTCCACCGTCGCCCACATCAGCGAGAGGTCGATTCCCAGCCGCCGGGCGGTCTGGAGCATCTTCTGCCCGGCCGCCTTGGCGTTTGAACCGGCGTCTTTCACCAGCCGCCCCGCCCCGGCGGCCAGCATCGGCCTGGGCAGGCGGATCACCCGAACCGCGCCCGGCTCGAAGGCGAACCGTTCTTGGGTCCCGGTCGCGACGCTCACACTCCCACCCGCTTTGAAGGTCCGCCCCCGGCGAAGTACACTAGCCGGCCCGGCGCCCAGGCGCCCCGGAGGAGTCGGGCTGCACCGGGGGCCGCCCCCGCGCCCCCAACGCACGACCCAGGCCCCGTTGGAGAGTCCCATGCCCGCTCAGGCCCCCGGCCGCCGATCCGTTCTCCGCACCGTGGCCGCGCTGGCGCTGGCGATCATCGGCGTGGCCCCGCTGGCCGCCCTGGCCCCCGAGCCGGACCCGGTCCCGCGGCGCTGGCAGCTCGACCTCACGGAGGGGCCCCTGCGGGTCATCCTCGTGAACCTGCCGGACGGCCCCCGCCCGTTCCTGTACATGACGTACATGGTCGTCAACAACTCCGGGCAGGACGTGATGTTCGCCCCGAGCTTCGAGCTGGCGACGGCCGAGCATGAGCTGCTCCGCTCGGGGCGCGACGTGCCCCTGGAAGCTACCCGGCAGATCATCGAGAGCCTGCAGAACCCGCTCGTCGAGGATCAGGTCGCCATCATCGGCACGCTCCTGCAGGGCAAGGAGAACGCCAAGGAGGGAGTGGTGATCTGGCCCGTGACCGACCTGGACACGCCGGAGCTGACGGTCTACGCCGCGGGCTTCAGCGGCGAAACCGCGACGGTCACACCGCCGGGCGCCAAGGAAAAGTACGTCCTGCGCAAAACGCTGATGATCCGCCATCAGGTCCCCGGCACACTGGCCGGACACGGATCGGCCCCGCTGCGGGTGCTCGAGCGTCGCTGGATCATGCGCTAGGGCGTTGCCGCGGCCGCCCGGCGGCGTTCGCTCTGGAATCTCCGGGCATTCCTGCCTAACCTTTCGTCCCTTTTCCAAGCCACAAGCGCCCCCGGGGCGGAGCTGAAGCAACATGGCGCACAAGAAGGGCCAGGGCTCGACCAAGAACGGTCGGGACTCGAACCCCCAGTACCGCGGGATCAAGCTCTACGGCGGCGAGATCGCCCAGCCCGGCTCGATCATCGTCCGGCAGGTCGGCACCCCGTTCCAGCCGGGCTACCTGGTCAGGATGGGGCGCGACAACACGCTCTTCGCCGTCGGGCACGGCCGCGTGATCTACCAGGGCCGGCGCGTGCACTTGGACCCCCTCACCGAGGGCGTTCCGCGGCCGGTCTGGTTGAATGCTCCGGCCGGGGCCGCCTCGGCCTGAGTCGCCGGTTCTTCGACCGAGTTTGTTCTGGACGCACGCCCGGACCTCCGGGCGTGTTTTTCATGTGTCCGGCATCGGAACCCCGCGCGACCCGGTCAGAAGGGCACGGGGCAGCGGAACGTCACGCGCCGTCCGGTCCCCGGCTCGGTGAAGATGAGCAGGGAGGCGTGCAGCATCAGCCGCTCGGCCTCCCGCTCGGCATGCCCGTAGAGCACGTCGCCCACGATCGGGTGCGGCGTGCGATCGGGCCACGACGCCGCGTCGGCCGTGTGAACCCGGAGCTGATGGGTCCGCCCCGTGAGCGGGACGAGCTCCAGCCGCGTGCGCCCCGGCTCGAATGCCACGACGCGGAAGACCGTGATCGCCGGGCGGCGGTGGGCGCGGTCGATGACCTGGATCGGGCGGCGCGCGATGTCGGCCCGGATGGGCGCGTCGATCGTGCCGCTCTCGAGCGGAACTGTCCCCTCGACCAGTGCCGTGTAGGTCTTCTCGACCTCGCGGGCCTCGAACTGCCGGGAGAGCTCGCGCTGCGCGTCGGGGTCGAGCCCGAGCACCAGCAGGCCTGAGGTGTCCATGTCCAGGCGGTGCACCACCAGCGGGCCCGAGGCACCTGGGAAGAGCGCGGCGACCCGCGCCGGGACGCAGTCCTGGTTCGCCGCGCCCTTCCCAGGGACCGAAAGAAGCCCGGGCGGCTTGTTCACCACGACGTAGCGGCAGGTGGCGTGGACGATCTCGAGCGGCCCCGGCATGGCGCCCCGCTAGTGCGCCGCGACGGCGCGGGGCGCGGTGCCGGGCCCGGGCGGGGGAACCCCGATGTCCTCCTCCCAGAGGTCGGGTCGCTCGGCGATGAACCGGGTCATGAGCTCGACGCAGCGCGGGTCGTCGAGGACGACCAGTTCGACGCCCTCGGCCCTGAGCCAATCCTCGCGCCCCAGGAAGGTCCGGTGCTCGCCGATCACCACGCGCGGGATGCGGTGCAGCACCGCGGTCCCCGAGCACATGGCGCAGGGACTCAGGGTGCTGGCGAGCGTGAGCGTGTGCCAGTCGCGGCGCCGGCCCGCGGCACGGACGCACGCGGTCTCGGCGTGGGCGGTCGGGTCGCCGGTCTGCACGCGCAGGTTGTGCGCCGCGGCGACGAGCTCGCCCGAGGGGGCGACCAGGGCCGCGCCGATCGGGATGCCGCCTTCGGCTAGGGACTTGCGGGCCTGGGCGAGAGCCGCGTCAAGGGCGCGTCGGTCGAGGTCGGCGGGCCGGGAGGCTTGCATGGGCGAGCGTAGTTCCCGCACCAGACCGTGGCGCGCCGGCCGGCGGAAGCAGGAGTCGCCGGGGCGGCGCTGGCGAGGCTCCGGGTACGCGCGGGCGCGAGGCCCCGTGGCTGGGCAAAAACGACAACACCCACGCGGGAGCGTGGGTGCTGCGCCTGACGAATCAGGATGGATCGTGACAGTTGGGTGTCCTTGGCGGGTCGTTACCGACCTGCTATCCGGCGTTGCCCGTGAGGGCGAGGCCGGACGAGAGCGTGCTGACGGGTACCAGGCGTGGATCGCTCCACTCCCGGAAGCGCGGGTTGGAAACCGCGGCTCCGAGGAACAGGCCGAGGCCTGTTCGAAACCTGGTCTAAGGAAATCCCTTAGAAAGGAGGTGATCCAGCCGCAGGTTCTCCTACGGCTACCTTGTTACGACTTAGTCCCAGTCACCGAGCTTGCCGTGGGCACCACTGAAACGTGGCGGCTTCGGGCACTCCCGGCTCCCATGACTTGACGGGCGGTGTGTACAAGGCTCAGGAACGTATTCACCGCGGCGTAGCTGATCCGCGATTACTAGCGATTCCGACTTCATGCAGGCGAGTTGCAGCCTGCAATCCGAACTGGGGCGCGTTTTCTGCGATTTGCTCCAGCTTGCGCTCTTGCGTCGCTTTGTGCGCGCCATTGTAGCACGTTTGCAACCCCGGATGTAAGGGCCATGAGGACTTGACGTCATCCCCGCCTTCCTCCGGCTTGACGCCGGCAGTCTCGCTAGAGTACTCGGCATTACCCGTGAGCAACTAACGACAGGGGTTGCGCTCGTTGCGGGACTTAACCCAACATCTCACGACACGAGCTGACGACAGCCATGCAACACCTGTGTCCCAGTCCCCTGGTTTCCCAGGGGAAGACCGGCTTTCACCGGCTGTCCGGGCATGTCAAACCCTGGTA
>DASPKO010000034.1:0-4128 GCA_035628055.1 Phycisphaerales bacterium | reverse complement strand
TCGTTTCGCCCGGCCAGGCGCAGGTTCCCCGAGAGACTCACCTCGAACCCCTCGACGACCGTGCGGAGGGCGACCTGGACGTCAAGGGTGGGATCGGCGAACCCGATGGTGTTCTCGAAGGCGTACCAGGTCTCCCGCCCGCGCGTGGCCATCTCGGCCCCGACGTTGCCGAACAGCGGGAGCAGGCCGGTGTCGACCCCCGGCTCGATGACGCCGTCCTCGACGCGGTAGCGGAAGGCAAGCTTCTCCCAGACGTTGTTGGGACGGGCGATGGGTGCGGAGAAGCCGTACGCCTCGGTCGTGGAGACCTGCGGGACACCGTTGTTCACGTCGTCGTCGATGACGACGCGGAGGATGCGGGTGCTGTGCAGGCCGTTGACGATGCCGACGCCCAGGGCGTCGGGCGGGAGCCCTGCCGGGATGTTGCCCCCGAAGTACGGGAAGCAGACCAGGCTCTCGGCGACGCCGGTCTCGGGGTCGAAACGGATGAGGTGCGAGTTGTTTCCGTTGCCGGCGCAGCCGGTGGCAAGGAAGACGACCCGCCCCTGCTGATCGATGATGATGTCGCCGGTGCGTGCGAACCCGATGACGCCGTTGTGCAGGATGTCGGAGAACTGACCGTTGCGGTAGAGCTTGATCCGGCCGTTGTGCGACGAGCCGTCCCAGACCGTCGAGCTGACGACGATGTCGCCGTCCTGGAAGAAGCCCTGCGCGACGGCAGCCGGTGCGAGCAGGCTCAGAAGGGCGGCGGGCAGGGCAGAGCGGAGGAGGGCGTTCATGGGTCGTTCCCCGTGAGAGGTCGGCCCGAAGATAGCACGCCCCGGCGGCCGCACAATGCCACGTCGGGGGGAGACGCCGACCTTGGCCATGGCGGCCGGGGCTAAAATCCGGGCTCCCATGCCCGCGCGCACGGTTTACCTGGAAACGTTCGGCTGCCAGATGAACGAGCTGGACTCGGAGCTGGTGACGGGACAGCTCCGCGCACTGGGGTACAGCTTCACCGCCGCGCCGGCCGAGGCCGGCGTGGTGCTGTACAACACCTGCTCGGTCCGCGAGCACGCCGAGCAGAAGGTCTGGTCGCGCCTGGGCGAGCTGAGCCTGCGCAAGGCGCGCGAGCCCGGCCTGGTGGTCGGCGTGCTGGGGTGCCTGGCCGAGCGTGACGGTGAGGATTTGATCCGGCGCATGCCCGTGGTGGACGTGCTCTGCGGCCCGGGCGAGCTGGACAAGCTGCCCGCGCTCCTGGACAACGCGGTGCGGACGCGGGCCTCGCTCCGGGCCGACGAGCCGGCCCCGCCCGTGCCGGCGGACGGCGTGCCCGAGAGCCGGCACCGGGCCGCCCGGCGGCTGCGCTCCGCGAAGCAGGTCGCCCTGCAGGGGAACTTGTCGCGCCGCGCGTCCACGCTCGCGGCGGCCCAGGACACCCTCGAGCTGCTGGACCTCTCCCGGGGCATGTCGCCCGACGAGCACTCGGGCTCGGCGTACGTCCGGATCACCCGGGGCTGCAACAAGTTCTGCACCTACTGCGTGGTTCCCTTCACGCGCGGGGCGGAGGTCCACCGCCCCCCCCAGCACATCGTCGATGAGTGCCGGCGGCTGGCCGATGCCGGCGTCATCGAGATCACGCTGCTCGGGCAGACCGTCAACCACTACCGCTTCGAGCACGGGGCCGCGGTCACGGTCGGCGGGGTCACCCAGCCGCAGAAGGGCCGGAGCTACGCGGGCGGGCACCGGCGCGACCCCTTCGCCGGCTCGAACACCACCACCTTCGCCGACCTGCTGGCGCTGCTCCACGAGCGGGTGCCCGGCATCCGGCGGCTGCGCTTCGTCACCAGCTATCCGCGCGACTTCGGCGACGACGTGCTGGAGGCCATGCGCGATCACCCGCGGATCTGCCGGTACCTGCACGTGCCGGCGCAGTCGGGGTCGGACCGCATGCTGGCGGCGATGAACCGGGGGTACACCGCGGGTGAGTACCTCGAGTTCCTGGACCGGGCCCGCGCCGTGCTCCACCAGCCGGAGCGCGGCCGGCCCCTGGCGGTCTCGGGAGACTTCATCGTGGGCTTTCCCGGCGAGACCGAGGAGGACCACGAGGCGACTCGGTCGCTGCTGCGGCGGGCCCGGTACAAGAACTGCTTCGTCTTCAAGTACTCCGCGCGGCCGGGGACCGTGGCGCACGGAAAGCTCGAGGACGACGTCCCCGAGGCGACCAAGCGTCGGCGGAACCACGAGCTGCTGGCCCTGCAGCAGGAGAGCAGCCTGGAGGTCGGTCGCGAGCTGGTGGGCATGGAGCTCCCGGTCTTCGTGCAGGGGCTGAGCCAGCGCGAGCGCGGGGCCCGCGAGGCCGCGGCCGCCCGCGCGCCGCGCGGGATGGTCGGCCTGACCGTCGGCGGGCGCACCCGTGAGGACGAGGCCGGCGCCGCGTCCGCCTGCGCCACGCTCGCGCCGTCGGCGGACGCGGGCCCGGACGCCGCCGACGACGACACCGCCGGGCCCGTGCAGTTGACCAGCCGGACCGACGGCGACGTGATCGTGCTCTTCGACGCGCCGGCGAGGGAGGCGGACCGGCTCGTGGGAACGATCGTGCGCGTCCGTGTCGAATCCTGCCGTCCGCTCGCGCTCACCGGCCGGCTGGTGGTATAAACACGCCCATGCGGCAGCCTCCCATCACCGTGGCAGAGCTCGTCCGGCGCCGGGAGCGACTGCTGCGTGCCCTGGGCCGCAGCGTCGGCGTGGTTTTCTCCGGCACCGGGGCGCCCCCCCTGCTGGGCGCCTGGGCGGCGGACATGAACTTTGTGTACCTCACCGGAATCGCCGACGAGGCGGGGGCCGCGCTGCTGCTGGACCCGACCGCCGAGGACCCCTCACGCCGGCTGATCCTGTTCCTGCGGCCGCTCGACCCCGAGCAGGAGCGCTGGGACGGGCTGCGCGACCCGATCGACGCGGGTCTCAAGGCCCGGACCGGGTTTGCCACCGTGATGCGCACGGGAGCGCTCCCGCGGATGCTGACGGCGGCGGCGCGCCGGGCCCGGCGCCTGGCGTGCCTGCACCCCCTGGCGGTGTACGACGCCGCGGTTTCCCCCGACCTGGCCGTGTTCCGCAAGCTGGCCGAGCGCGTACCCGGCGTGAACATCCAGGACGCCAGCAGGCTGCTGCCGGGCCTCCGGGCCCTCAAGAGCCCGCGCGAGCTCGAGCTGACAGAGCGGGCGTGCGCGGTCACGGCGGCGGGATACCAGCGCGCCCTGGCCGACATCCACCCCGGCTCGAGCGAGGACCGTGTCGCCCGCACGCTGCGCGAGGCGTTCGCCGGCGCCCCCGGGGGGGGGCTGGCGTACAACCCGATCGTGGGCTCGGGATTGCGCTCGACGATCCTGCACTACATGGCCAACACCGAGCCGCTACGCGCCGGCGAGCTGCTGCTGATCGACGCCGGCGCGATGGTGGACGGGTACTGCTGCGACGTCACGCGCACCTACCCGGTCGGCGGGCGCTTCACGAGCGAGCAGCGCGAGGTCTACGAGGTGGTGCTGCGCGCCCAGGCGGCCGCGATCCGCGCGGTGCGCCCGGGGACGCCGATGCACTCGGTCGACGCCGCGGCCCGGCGCGTCATCGTCGACGCGGGCTTCGGCGACGCGTTCATCCATGGCATCGGGCACCCGCTGGGTCTGGAGGTCCACGACCCCGTGCCGGACGGCCCGCTCAAGCCCGGCATGATCGTCACCATCGAGCCGGGCGTGTACCTGCCGCAGCGCAACCTGGGCGTCCGGATCGAGGACGACCTGCTGGTCACCCGGACCGGATCGCGGAACCTGACGGTGGCGATCCCCAAGTCCGTGCGCGAGGTCGAGGCCGCGCTGGCGGCGGCCGCCACGGAACGCTCGGGCCGCGGCGCCAGGGTTCGCGCGCCTCGTTCCCCCAGCCGCCTCCGCGCCGCCCGCCCCCGGGCGGGGCGCTGAGCCATCGAGTTTTCACCCCCGCCCGAGCCGGCGCGCCAGCGCCCGCGCCCGCTGGGCCAGCGCCGGCAGCTCTGCCTGCGCGGCCTGGTCGTCCCCCGCCTCGTACATTCCCAGCACGTTGCCGCGCGGCCCGATGAGGAAGAACCTCGTCGGGTGCCGGATGTTGAAGACGCTG
>DASPKO010000033.1:0-17667 GCA_035628055.1 Phycisphaerales bacterium | reverse complement strand
CGAGCACGACCAGCTCCGGGGTCTCGACGCCCAGCACTTCCCGGGTCACGTGCCGGAACTTGGGCACTCGGCTGCCGCTGAGGAAGACCTCGCGGACCAGGCCCCGGGTCTTGAGCCGGTCGACCGCGTCGAAGACCTGCTCCTCGGTGAGGCTGGTCACCGGGGCGCGGTTGTTCCGCTGGTTGGCGCCGGTCACCAGCGCGTTCATCGTGAGCGGGTACTGCGCCGGCGTTGTGTGCGCCTTCTCGATGAGCACGCCCAGCACGCGGCACTCGGTCGGCGAGAGGTCCGGCATCGCCGACTGTACCGTCCCGGGGGCGGGCCCGTGCGGACCCTACCCTTGCCCGGCATGTGGCGCGGGATCTCACTGGCGAACAAGTGCCTGCTGCTCTTCGGCGCCGCGGTGGTCCTGATCATCGTCGCGGCCCTGACCGTCCCGTGGATCCGCATGACCGCGATCGTCGACCAGAACAGCCGCGACGCGGCCCGCCAGCTCGTGGTGATCTGGGAGAACCTCATCCGCGAGCGGGCGTCCGCGGGCACGCCCACGGCGCCCGGGGTCGAGGAGTCGCTGGGCGGGGCGAGCATCGCGCTGCTGAGCCCGGAGCAGGTTGCCGAGCGCGCCGGCGCGGACCGGTTTCTCCGGCGTGCCTGGGAGCGCTTCGGGGCGCGCGCCGACGCGTCGGAACATCATGAGGCGTACTGGTTCCGGGCGGTCCGCGAGGACCGCTACGCCCGGGCGGTGCGCGACGACTCGGGCCGTCTCACCGGCCTCATGGCCCTGCGCCGCCAGACCCCCGCGGCGGTGGGCCAGCTCATCGAGAACACCATCTACCTGCTCGGGGCCGGGCTCATCGCGCTGGGCCTGGCGGTGCTGGTCTTCTATCTCATCACCACGCGGCTGATCCTGGGGCCGGTGCGGGCGCTGCGCGACACCGCCGAGCAGGTGCGCGCCGGCAACCTGGAGACCCGCTCGCGGATTGAGACCGGGGACGAGTTCCAGGAGCTCTCCGAGGCCTTCAACCAGATGCTCGAGGCCCTGGGGGCCACAGAGGTGCAGCTCCGGGCCATCAACAAGTCGCTGGACCTCAAGCTCAACGAGCTGGCGGACCGCAACGAGGCGCTCTACGAGGCCAACAAGCTCAAGGGGGAGTTCCTCGCCAGCGTGAGCCACGAGCTGCGCACCCCGCTGAACTCGATCATCGGCTTCGCGGAGCTGCTCACCGAGATGGCCGACCGCGAGGCCGCCGCCGGCGACGACTCGACCCGCCTGGCGCGCCGGCGCCGCTACCTGGACCACATCCTGACCGCGGCGCGGTCGCTGCTGGAGCTGATCAACGGCCTCCTGGAGATGGCCAAGCTCGAGGCCGGGCGCATGGAGCTCCGGCTCGAGCCGATCAGCGTGCAGGACGCCTGCGAGGGCCTGGTGGCCTTGATGCGCCCCCTGGCGGACAAGAACTCGGTGACGCTCGCGCTGGAGGTCGAGCCCGGGCTGCCCCCGCTGGTCACCGATCCGAAGAAGTTCGAGCAGATCCTCTTCAACCTGCTCTCCAACGCCATCAAGTTCACGGGAGATCCCGGGCGCACCGGCGGGGGCGGGCCCGGCGGGGCGGGGCCGCCCGCGCCGGCCGGGGCCCGGGCGGCGACCGTCACGCTCCGCGCCGAGCGCCTGGTGGGCCGGGCCGGATCGGGTCCCGAGGCCGAGGACCGCATCCGCGTCAGCGTCCTGGACACCGGCCCGGGAATCAGGCTCGAGGACCTCGAGGTCATCTTTGAGAAGTTCCGCCAGCTCGAGAGCGGCCTCACGCGCGCGCACGCCGGCACGGGCCTGGGACTCGCCATCGCCAAGGACCTGACCACAATCCTGCAGGGTGAGATCCAGGTCCAGTCCGAGGTGGGACGGGGCTCGATGTTCTCGGTGATCCTCCCGCTCGAGCTCGACAGCCGCCGGGCCCAGGAGATGCGGCTGGAGATGCGTTTCCGCGGGGACCTGGCCGCGGAGGACCGGCGTGCCACGGGCGCGGCGCCGGCCGAGGAATCCGCCGGCGAGCCTCAGCCCCGCACCGCGTCCACGTAGTGCCGGATGACCGGGGGGCCGGTGGGGGGCCAGTCGACGGCCACGACGTCGATCCGGACCGGGCGCCCCCGCCACGCCGGCCGTGCCGCCAGGCATCGCGCCACCGCGAGCAGCTTGCGGCGCTTGCGGGCGTGCACGCTCGCCTCGGGCGGGGGAGCGCCCCGGGCCCCCTCGGGAACCATCCTGGTCTTGACCTCCACCACCACGATCGTCCGCCGGTCCGGGGCGACGCACACCAGGTCCGCCTCGCCCGCCACGACCCGGACGTTGCGGCCGGCGACCCGGTACCCCGCGCGGCGCAGGAACCGTGCCGCGCGCCGCTCCCCGTTCCGACCGAGCGTCCGCCCGTCGCGAGCATTCCGAGCCGGCGCCAGCCCGAGCGCCCGGCGCAGGCCGGCCAGCGCGCCCGTCGCCAGGCGTGCCCCGCTCACGGGCTTGGCGCGTCGGCGGGCACGAAGTACCGCTCGGTCGCGATGTCGAGGAGCCGCGTGATCATCTCGTCCAGCTCGGTGAAACTGGCGCGGCGCTCCACGCGCTGGAAGTAGCGGCCCAGCTCCTCCCTGAGACGGGTCTCGGTCAGCTCCCCCAGGATCTGCCGCTGGGCCTCATAGAGAGTCTTCCCCGGCGGCCGGTCCACCGCCTCGAGATGCACCCAGGCCGTCTCGCCCCCCGCCAGCTCGATGGGCCCCGCGGTCATCCCCGGCTCGAGCGCCCGGGCCGCGCGGTTGAGCTCCTCCTGCGCGAAGAAGTTCCCCTCGGCGTAGTGCCCGGCTACGGTCACCTCGTGCAGGCCGCCCTGTGCCGCGTTGAACGAGTTCTCGGGACTCCGGGCCGCCTCGGCGAAGCCGGAGTCGTGCTCGAGCAGGTCGGCGATCCGCCGGGCGCCCGCGGGGTCCTTCACGCGGATGAGTCGCAGGCGCGCCGTGCCCGGCGGGTTGAACTTCGCGAAGTTGTTCTCGTAATAGAGCCGCACGTCCCGCGAGCTGACATTCACCCGCGCCTTGATCTCCTTCTTGATCTGTTCCTGGATCAGCGCCTGGTCGAGCTGGTCCTGCACCGCCGCGTCGAGCGTCGACTCACTCTCGCGCAGCCGCTCCTCCGCCAGCTCGGCGCTCCCCTGGTTGCGGCGCACGAGCTCACCGCGGATCTCGTCGAAGAAGCCGCGCAGCCCCTCGGCGCGCTGCTGCGGGGTCAGCCGCGCATAGACCTCCGCCAGCAGCACCTCGCTCTGCACGTGCAGCTCGATCGCCGCCTTGATGACCGGGCCGGCCAGATTCCGCCACGCGGCGGTGTTGCCCTTGGAAGCCGCCGCGGCCTGGCGCAGCCGGCCCTCCAGGGGCGCCAGGATCTCCGAGGCGAAGATCGGCTGGCCATTGACCTGCCCGATGAGCTGCTCGACGGCCACGGGCCTGGTCACGGGCCTGGCCGCGGGGTCGGCCACGGGCGTCGCCCCGATCACCGCGGTGACGTCCAGCACCCCCTGCCGCGCCTCCGCCTCGCTGAGCACCGCCACGGCGCGCCCGTTGGCGGTCGCGGCCGCCGCGGCCTCCGCCGCTGGCGCCGGCACGACCTCGCCGCGAAACTCCGCGGCGGTCACGACGGCCCCGCCGTGCCGTCCCGGCCCGTCAGTCCCGCACGACGCCAGCGCCCCGAGCCAGCACGTCGCGCCCAGTGTCACGATCCGTCGCGTCCGCATCGCCAAGGCCTCCGGCCTATCCCGCGCCCCGCTCCGTCCCGCCCCGCCACAGTACCGCCACCCGAGGGCTCACACCATGGGGGCCTATAGTCGCATCGGCACACGGGCGCCCCGTCGAGCACGAGAATCATGGCCGAAAACGACCCTCCGCAGCCCAAGATCATCGTCGACAGCGACTGGAAGTCGCAGGCCCGTGCCGAGAAACAGCGTCTCGAAGAGGCCGAGCGCACCGGCCCGCAGCGCCCGCGGCCCGGCACCGGCCCCGCCACCGCGGCCGCGGCGCCGGGCGCTCCGGCGGAGCATCCCGACGAGGCCCCCCCCGCGGACTTTTCCGCGTTGCTCGGCACCCTGGTGACGCAGGCGCTGCTCTACCTGGGCGGGTTCCCGGACCCGCAGACCGGGCGGGCGGTCGTCTCGCTCGAGCACGCGCGCCTCTACATCGATCTGCTCCAGGTTCTCCAGGACAAGACCAAGGGGAACCTCTCGGCGGACGAGTCGGAGGACCTGGCCCAGGCGCTCAACGAGCTCCGCCTGCGCTTCGTCGAGGTCTCGCGCGCCGTCAGCGCCATGGTGGCCAAGCGCGCGGCCGAGGGGCAGGGGGCCGTCCCACCTGGGCCCGCCGCCTTCGGCAGCCTGCGCACGCCCCAGCAGTAGGCGACCGCTTCATCCGTCGTCCCCCACGCGCCCGCGGCAAGCCGGCTTCCGCCGGTGGTCCCGTCCTGACGGTTCGCCTCCGCGGCCGGCATGACTGGCGCCGCCCAGAGAACTAGGGCAGCCCAAAGGACAACGCCCGAGGGCGAGCCAACTCGTCCCCGGGCGTCGGTGTGGTCGCGGTCGTCAGGCGGCGGGCTAGTCCAGATCGCGATGCGAAGCCTCGTTCACGTTCTGGCGGATTTCCGCCGCGGTGTCGCGCACTTCCTTCTTCAGGTTGCCCCAGCCCTCCTGCACGCGCCCCGCGACGCGGTCGGCGGCGCCCTCCGCGCGGAGGCTGTCATCGCCCGCCATGCGGCCCGCCATGCCCTTGGCGTGCCCCTTGATCTGCTTGCCCAGGCCGCGGATGTTGTCCCTGTTCATGCGCTGGCTCCTGACCAGGTTCACATGGCGCCGCCACGGCGGGGCGCCCACTCTTCTCTACGCGACCTGACGCGGCGGCCGCGTCGCCGAGCGATCAGTGCGGGGCTTAAACAACCGGGTTGGGGCGGTGTCCCTGCCCTGCTCTGGTGGGGATACGCCCTTCCCCGGCGGGCCGATCGTGCGGGGGTGCGTGCCCGCAGTGGGGGGCTTCCCCGGAGAACGCTGCCCGGCGTGAGCGGGTAGTAGACTCTTGCCGGGCGCCCGTGCCGGCCACCGGAGCCACCCGAATGTTCCTGCACACCGGTCTCGTCCTCGTCTGCCTCCTCGCGAGTGCTCCCCAGCCGGGCCCCACGCCCCCAGCGCATCCGGCTCCTCCAAGGCCCGCGACTCCACGGGTCCCGCCGGTACCAGCACTGCCGGCGATTCCAGGGGTGGTTCCGGCAGACCCTGCGGCGCCCACGGTCCCCACACCCGCGCGCGCTCCTGCTGCTCGCAGTGCGCCCGAGTACCGCGTGGAGGTCGTCGCCGAGGGTCTCGAGGTTCCGTGGGACATCGTCTTCCTGCCCGACGGACGGATGCTCGTGACCGAGCGCCCGGGGCGCGTGCGCGTGATCGATGCCAAGGGAGTGCTCCGGGCCGAGCCGCTCCACACGGTGCCCAACGTGAAGACCGCGCGGGGCGAGATCGGGCTCATGGGGATGTGCCTGCACCCGGCCTTCGCCAACAACGGCTACGTGTATCTCGCCTACGGGCACACCGACGGCGACGTGCGCGTCGACCGATACACCCTGGCGATACGTCCGGTGAGCGACGGGTCGAGGCCGCCGCTGGAGACGCTGGCCGGCGCGACCCCGATCCTCAAGGGCATCCCCGCCTCGGTGAACCACGCCGGCTGCCGCGTGGGCTTCGGCCCCGATGGCAAGCTCTACATCACCGCGGGGGAGATGTTCAAGAAGGAGTTGGCGCAGGACCTGACCTCGCTGGGCGGCAAGACGCTGCGGGTCAACGACGACGGCTCGATCCCCGAGGACAACCCCTTCGCCGGCCCCGAGCACCGGGCCAAGGGCGTGCGGCCCGAGATCTGGTCGTACGGGCATCGCAACGCCCAGGGCATGGACTGGCAGCCCGGCAGCGGGCGCATGTTCCAGTCCGAGCACGGGCCGTCGGGCGAGGCGGGCCACGGCGGTGACGAGGTCAACCTCGTGGAGAAGGGCAAGAACTACGGATGGCCGATCATCCACCACGACGAGACGCGCGAGGGCATGGAAGCGCCGCTGGTCACCTGGACGCCCGCCACCGCGCCCGCGAGCGGCGCTTTCTACACGGGCGATCTCTTCCCCGAATGGAAGGGCAACTTCATGGTCGGCATGCTCGGCGGCCTCGGTCGCGAGAAACGCCCCGGCGTCTATCGCATCGTCCTTGACGGCCCGCGGTACGTCGGCCACGAGGTGATCCTGACCGACCACGGGCGCATCCGCGAGGTGGCGCAGGGACCCGATGGGGCGCTCTACGTCACCACCTCGAACCGGGACGGGCGGGCCCGCCCGAGCCCCGGCGACGACAAGGTCCTGCGCCTCGTGCCCGCGTCCCGTTAGCCGCCAGACTCCTCGGCGGTCTCCCCGCCAGGGTCCTGCCCGTCGCGCGTGCCGGCCGGGTGCCGGTCCGGTGCCAGACCGGAGGCGGCGGGAAGGTCCGCGATCTGCTCCGAGAAGAGCGCGGCGGCCGCCGCGGCCCCCTCACGATCGAGCCGGGCCGTCAGGTTTCCCGTCACCTCGGCGACGCGGAGATGGTCGACGAAACCGGGGTCGGCGCGGAGCAGCTTCACGCTCGCGCTGCGCACCGAGGCCGAGAAACGGGCCGCTCCCGCGCGGTCACCGGGCAGCAAAAAGCCCCCGCCCCCGTAGAGCCCGCGCTGCCCGCCGGCCAGCACCAGGTGCCGGATCGTCATGTTGCAGGCGGTCTCGTCGATGGGCGTCTTCCCGGCCCGTGGGGCCAGGAACATGTGGACGTGGATCAGGCTGCCCGTGCCCTCGCCGAGACCGGCCCGGCCTCCCGCGAGCCGGTCCACGGGCAGGTCGCTGAGATAGATGTCCGCGGTGTTGGCATCCTGCGACCAGTACACGGCGGTCGAGAGCTCGGGAGCGAACTCCACGTGCGGCTCGCCCACCGAGCGCGCGCGCAGCTCACCGCCCGAACCCCGGCACCCGGCAAGCACCAGGAGGACCGCCAGCAGCCATAGGCACGTTCCGTCACGGACTCGCATCGGCAGAGCCTACTGCGGGCGCTGGGTGCGCGCCCAGCGCGGGGCTCGGGCGCCGGGCGCAAAGAAAAAGCCCCGGCCGAGGCCGGGGCTTGGTTGCGTGATGGGTGTGCCGTCGGGCTGTCGGGCGGGGCCCGCCTGCCCGGCGAGCCCGGGATTACCAGCCGCCGCCGGAGCTGCCGCCGCCGCCGTAGCCGCCGCGACCCCCGCCGCCGCCGCCGAAGCCACCGCCCCGGCCGCCGCGACCGCCACCCCCGCCGCCGCCGCCGAAGCCGCCACGGCTCCCGCCGCCGCCACCGAAGGAGCGCTCCTCGCGGGGGCGCGCCTCGTTGACAACCAGGGCCCGGCCGCCGAGCTGCTGACCGTTCATCTGCTCGATCGCCTGACGGGCCTCTTCGTCGTTGGGCATTTCGACGAAGCCGAAGCCGCGCGAGCGGCCCGTCTCACGGTCCATCACCACCGAAGCGGAGGTGACCGCGCCGTGCTGAGCAAAGGCCTGCTGCAGCTCGGAGTCCGTCATGGAAAAAGCGAGATTGCCTACGTAAAGCTTCATACCTGCACCGATCCTTGCCCGAGCTTTCCTTACCTATGGACGGAACCAAACACTGACGCTCGGGCGAGATCTGCGCAGGTCCTGACGTGCGGCGTGCGGACCGGGACTTTCCCGGACCGCGCCGCGAAGCCAACTATACCCCGCCCGGAGCGCCCGGGTTCGGGCTCGGGCAAAGAAACCCAAATTGGTGGTCTAGTAGCGCACGCGGAACTGCAGCAGCACCGCGTCGCGGTTGAGCCCCGCGCTCCCCGACCCTTCCCCCACCACCGCCCGGAGGTGCTGGAATCCCAGTGAGACCTCGGCACGGCTCGAAACCCCCAGGCCCGTCTCGAGCGTCAGGTCGTAGAACGAACCCTCGTCCTCGCCGGCGTGCCCGACGCCCTGCCCCCGCACGAAGACCCCGCGACCCACGTCCCAGCGCAGCCCGCCCCCAGCCACCGGGATGGGCGTGAACGAGGTCATCCGGGAATATGGATCGTCCGCCAGGTCCGGCAGGACGTCGACGTGCATCGCCCGCACCCCTCCGATCAGCGAGAGCGAAACCGGGCCGGCCCGCAGGGCCCGCCACCTCAGCGAGAGGTCGTAGATCCCCAGCTCGCCCTCGGCCACGGCCACGCCCCCGAGCCCCCCGATACCCAAGCGCGTCTGTCCCATCGGCCCCTCGCCCGCCGGGTCGAGGCGCGCCATGCCAAGCTCCAGCCGCAGCGGGCCCCGTCCGAACGTCTCGCTCGTTCGGAACATCAGGGGCGCCGCGCCGGCGTGCTCGGACACCGGAAGCGCACCGTCCAGGGCGCCCAGGTCGAGCCCCCCGTGACGCGCGCCGGGCTCGAGGGCCGACGAGAGCGATGGCCCGCGCGAGCCGGCCTCGGCGCCGGCGTGCGGCACTCGGAACGTGATCGTCCTGGGCGCGAGGCGGTCCTGCGACGGCCCGTCGGCCTCCAGCCCCGCGACCGGCTGCTGCGCCCGTGCGGCGCTGGCCACGAGCACCCAGGCGGCGAGCGCCAGGCACGGGCTGGCTGTCCATCGCGGCACGCCCAAGGGTACGCGGCGGTCCCGGCCTCGGATCATGCGACGGGCACGCGAGCCCGCGCGCGGAGCCGATGCCCGCCGACGCCGCGCACCGGTTCAGGGCAGAATCAGCATGGCATCGCCGAAGGAATAGAAGCGGTAGCCGGCCTCGAGCGCGAGCCCGTAGGCATCGATGACCCGGCGCGCGCAGGCCGCGGCGTGGTCCTCCGGGGCGCTCGTGGTGTCCGGCGCCCCGGGCCCGAGGAACGCGGCCACCAGGGCCAGCAGCGTGCTGCGGGGCAGATGAAAGTTCGTCAGCAGCGCATCGACGTTGCGGAACCGGTATCCCGGCGTGATGAGCAGCCGCGTCCAGGCCGCGAGGTCGCCCCGCGCTCCGGGACCGAGATCAAACGACTCGAGGGTGCGGGCCGCGGTGGTCCCGACCGCGACCACGCGCCCCCCGACCGCGCGGGCACGCCCGACCCGCTCGACCGTCTCGGCGGGGACGAGGCACCACTCCGCGTGCATCGTGTGTTCCTCGACGAACTCGGCCTCGACCGGCCGGAACGTGCCCGCGCCCACGTGCAGGACCACCCGGGCGATCGTCACCCCCGCGGCCTCCACGGCCGCGAGCAGCGCGGGAGTGAAGTGCAGGCCCGCGGTCGGGGCCGCGACCGATTCGGCCTGATCCGGGTCGGCAAACACCGTCTGATATGCCCCCCGGTCCCCCCGCTCGTCGGGCTGCCGCCCGTGCGCCTTGCGGGCCTGCCGGATGTACGGGGGCAGGGGGGTCAGCCCGATCCGCGCCAACACCTCGGGCGTGGTCATCCCCCGCGGCGCGCCCTCGACCTCGACGGCCCACGCCCTGGCGGCCTCGGGCGCGCCGGGGGCCGTTCCGGGCGGGCTCGGTTCTCCGGCACGCCCGAGCACCCGGAGAAATAGACCGCTCGGGTTCCCAACGGAGTCGGCCAGCCCGATGCGCACGCCCGGCCTGGTCCGACGCGCCTTGAGCAGCACCGCCCAGCGCAGCGGCCCGTCGGAGTCAGGCCCGGGCGGCGCGTCTCCGGCGCCGTCGGCCCACCGGTGAAGATAGAGGCCGTCGACGGTGCCGCCGCTGTCCAGGCGCACCCCGCGGAAGCGGGCCGGCAGCACCGCGGTCGAGTTGACCACGAGAAGGTCGCCCGGGCGCAGGATCGCCGGGAGGTCGCGGACCACCCGGTGCTCGGGGGCCCGGTCGCCCGAGCGGCGCAGCACGAGCATCCGCGCCAAGTCGCGCGGCTCCGCGGGCCGGGTGGCAACGGCGCCCGCCGGCAGGTGATAGTCGAGGGACGCGGTCCGGAGCACGCCCGATTGTTGCCGGCCCCGCCGGACGCCCCCTTCAACCGAGCGGGCTTGCGGCCGGTACGCTTGGACTCCCGCCGGGGCGCGCCCGCCCACCCGGCGCGGCCCAGAAGGAGTCCCGCGATGCCCAATCCCGTCGTGCATTTCGAGATTGGCTGCCGTGACGGCGCCGCCTGCCAGAAGTTCTACGCCGCGCTCTTCGACTGGAAGTTCGAGGCCTATGGCCCGGCACGGATGATCAACACCGGCGCCAAAGAAGGGATCCAGGGCCATCTCAACTCGCTGGGGCACGAGCCGCACAACTACTGCCTGGTCTACGTCGAGGTCGACGACCTGGGGGCGTATGCCAAGAAAGCCGAGTCGCTCGGCGGGCGGACGCTCGTGCCTCCCACCGAGGTCCCGGGCATGGGCACCTTCTCCTGGCTCGCCGACCCGGAGGGCAACATCATCGGGCTCTGGAAGTCCCTCTAGCGGTCGCCCGCGCGCGCGGGGCCGGCGTTGCGGGGGGCCAGCGGGAGCACGACCACGAAATCCGACCCCCGCCCGGGCTCGGAGTGCACGTCGAGGCGCCCGCCGTGCTCCTGGATCAGCCGGCGGGCCATCGGCAGGCCCAGCCCGCTCCCGCCGGACTTGGTGGTGAAGTACGGGGTGAAGATCCGCGCCAGCGTCGCCCGGTCCATCCCCGGCCCGGTGTCCGTCACGTGCACCGCCGCGGCCAGGGCGCCGTCGGCCTCGCGGACCTGGCGCGTGCGCACCAGCAGCTCGCAGGCGCGCGGCGACTGCCGGCATTCGGGCGAGCTCATCGCCTGGGTCGCATTAAGGAGCAGGTTCAATAGGGCCTGCTTCATCAGCTTGGTGTCGAGGTCGCACACCAGCGGAGTCGGCGCGAGCTGGACCCGCAGGCGCACGCCCTGCCCCTCGGCCTCGGGAAGGAAGAAGTCGGCCAACTCGTCGATCAGCACGTTGAGGTCGGTGCGCACGGGCTCGAGGTGGACGCGCCCGGCGAACTCGAGGAAGTCGGCGAGGATGTCCCGCAGCCGCTCCGCCTCGCGCCGCAGCGCCCCGGCCCTGCCGAGGAGGCGGGCCCGCTCCTCGTCGGGGAGCGCGGACTCCTCGAGGGCCTCGGTCAGGAGCTGGGCGTTGAGCCCGATCGTGGAGAGGGGATTCTTGATCTCGTGGGCGAGGCCGCCGGTCATGGCCCCGATCTCGGCCATCTGCTCGGCCGCGCGGGCCCGGCGCTCCGCGGCACGCATGGAGCGCACGTAGCGGCGCACCGTCAGCCACGCCGCCGCGGCGGCGCACAGGGCGCCCAGACCAAAGCCAAGCAGGGCCGGCATCACAGCCGCGGAGCCTACCCGCGCGGCGGGGTCGAGAAGCGGGGCACAGGGCGGGAGCGCGAGCGGGCGGGGCTAGGCGCGCCGCGGGGAGCGCGAGTACTGGCGCCGGGGCGGGACGGTCACCTCGACCTGATCGCTGCGCCGCACGCGGGTGGCGTGCCAGCCCTTCTCGGTCAGGATGGCGTCGTACTCCACGCCCGACCCGTCCTTGAGCACGCGGAAGCCTTCGCCGTCGATCTTGGAATAGTGAACGAAGATGTCCTGACCCTCGGGCCCGACGATGAACCCGAAGCCCTTCTTGGGATCGAACCACTTCACCGTGCCGGTGGCCCCGGTGATCGTGCCCGCGCGTCCCGTCTCCGGAGCTGAGCCGTCGTGCATCGACCTCACCCTTGTGCCGGCGCGCCGTGGCGCCCCGCCGGCCCTTCCGGTTGGCCCGTCGCGGCCCGGCCGAGGTGCCCACGCGCACGCGGCGGGTCGCGGCGCGCCAGCCGCGCCCCTGCTCACATCGGCCCGCGGACGCGCCGGCCGATGAAACTTTCACTAACTTAACGCGCCGTGCCCCGTTCTCCAAGCCCTAACCACGGGATCTCACGATTGGCCAGCAGCGTCCGGCCCGGCGCCGCGCGAGCCCGCCAGAGCCGGCAACATCGCGCGCACGGCCCGGTGCACCAGCTTCGCGAGCAGGTCGGCCTCCAGGTTCACTGCGTCGCCCGGGCGCAGCGAGCCCAGGGTCGTGCGCCGCAGTGTCTCGGGGATCAGCGCCACCTCGAAGGCGCACGCCCGCTCGTCGACCGTCGCCAGCGTGAGCGAGACCCCGTCGAGCGCGACCGACCCGGCGGGGGCCAGCACCGGGGCCAGGTCGGCCGGAGCGTGCACGCTCACCCGGTACCCGTCGTCCGTGCGCACGTGCCGCACCGCCCCCACGCCGTCGATGTGCCCCTGGACGATGTGCCCGCCGAGGAGCGACCCGGCGCGGAGGGCGAGCTCGAGGTTCACAGGGTCGCCCGGGCGCAGCCGTCCCAGGGTGGTCCGGGCGAGCGTCTGGGGAACGACGTCAAACTCGAGCCGCCCGCCCGGGCCCGGGGCGCCGATGACCGTCAGGCAGCACCCGTTGACCGCGACGGACTCGCCCGGCGCCGCCCGGTGCGTCCACCCCGGCGCCGCGACCGCCAGCCGCAGCCCAGCACCGGTCCGGTGCGCCCCCTCCACCAGGCCCACGGCCTGAACCAGCCCGGTGAACATGGTCCAAGCATAGTGTGACCGCCGCCGGCGCCGGTCGCTTGACCCGGTGCGCCCGGGCTTCGATACTGCGCTCCCGGCCCTCCGGAGGGCGGGACCACCTGGAGTCGCTCGCCATGACCATCGCCCGCCGGCCGGCCGCCCTGTTGCTCGCGCTCGTGCTCGTGCCACCGGGCCTCGGGGGCTGCGGCTCCGGCCCGGCCCCGATCGGCAGGACGCCCCCGCTGAGCCCGGACGCGCGCGCCCACCGCGCCCCTCTCGATCACGAGGCCTACGCCAAGCTCGGCTACCGGGTGCAGTGGCGGGGCTTCCCGTCGATGTCCGGCGGCGCCGAGCTGGAGCACCTCGACGTGCTGGGTGACATCGTCGTCGCCCAGGACGCGGGAACCACGCTGACGGTGATGGAGGTGAGCAGCGGCGCCAACCGCTGGTCGGACCAGCTCGGGTCCCCGCTGACGAAGTTCGTCGGGAACGTGCGCACGGACAACCTGGTGGTCGCCTCGAGCGACACCGAGGCCTTCTACCTCGCGGCCGACACGGGCACGCTCACGCACAAGCACGGCCTGGCCCGCGTGGTCGCGACCCGGCCCCTGGTCGCGGCCGGGTTCCTGGTCTACGGGACCCGCACCGGGCATGTCATCACGCACCGCCTCGCCAGCGGGTATGCCGGCTGGGGCACCGTGCTGGCGGGCTCGATCGAGGTCGCCCCCGTGGCCATCGGCAGCGGCGCGGCCGGGGTCGTCTCTTCGCGGGGGGGGGTGCTGATTTTCGACCCGGCGACCGGCATGGGTCGGGGACGGGCGCGCATCTCGGGCGGCCCTGGCGCGCCCCTGGCGGCCTCGGACTCGATGCTCTTTGTCGCCAGCGTCGACCAGTCGCTCTACGCGTTCGACGCCGCCGACTGCTCGCTGGCCTGGAGGCGCCGCACCGAGGCCGCGCTCCGCGAGCGCCCCGTCTACCACGACGGGAAGCTGTACTGCAGCATTCCCGGGACGGGGCTGACGTGCTTCGAGGCCGAGACGGGGCGTGAGACCTGGTCGGCCCGGGACGTCCGCGGGCACGTGATCGGCCTGCGCGCGGGGCGGCTGGTCGTGTGGGCGCCGGCCGCGGGCTCGGGGGCCGGCGGGAGCGCCTGGACGCTCGATCCCTCGACGGGGCAGGTCATCGAGCGCGTGAGCCTCGAGCACGTGAGCCATGTCTTCACCGACACGTTCGTCGACGGCAACCTGTACACGGGCACGCCCAACGGGGTCGTCGCCAAGTTCACCCCGCGCTGACGCGGCGTGCCCGGGCGCCGGCGGGGCGCGAGGGGGGACGATGCCAGGCTTGGTCCCGGTCCGAACCGCGCTCCTCTCGGTGCATGACAAGGCCGGGCTCGTGCCGTTCGCCGCGGCTCTGCATGAGCGCGGGGTTGGCCTCATCTCCACCGGCGGGACCGCCGCGGCGCTGACGGCCGCCGGGCTGCCCGTGACCACGGTGGAGACCCTCACCGGGTTTCCCGAGGGGCTCGACGGGCGCGTCAAGACTCTGCACCCGGCCGTGCACGCCGGGCTCCTGGCGGTGCGGGACAATCCCGAGCACGCGGCGTTCCTGGCCCGGCACGGGCTGAGGCCGATCGACGTGGTCTGCGTCAACCTGTACCCGTTCGTGCGCACCGCCACCGATCCTTCGGCGACGTTCGACGAGGTGATCGAGCAGATCGACGTCGGCGGCCCGGCGATGCTCCGCGCCGCCGCCAAGAACTTCCGGTATGTCGCGGTGGTGCCGGACCCCCGGGACTACGAGGCGACTCTCGCCGAGCTCGCCGCCAACTCGGGAGCCACGACCGCGGCCTTCCGCCGGCGCCAGGCCCAGCGGACGTTCGGGCTCACGTCCCGGTATGACGAGCACGTGCGGCGGTACCTGGAGCACGGCGCGGGCGCGCCCGAGCCCTTCCCGGCGCGCCTGGCCCTCGACCTCCCGCGCGTCGAGAGCCTGCGCTACGGCGAGAACCCGCACCAGCGGGCCGCGCTCTATCGCGACCCCGGATTCTCGGGCCCGTCGGTCGTGGGGGCCGCGCAGCTCCATGGCAAGCAGCTCAGCTACAACAACATCAACGACGCCTCGGCGGCCCTGCGCCTCGTCGTGGCCCTGGCGCGCCTCGGCAGGGTGGGCGAGGCTTCGCGCGCGTCGGCCTGCATCGTCAAGCACCTGACACCCTGCGGCTGCGCCGCCGCGCCCACGCTCGCGGCCGCGCTCGACGCCGCCATCGCCGGCGACCCGCTCGCGGCCTACGGCGGCGTGCTGGCGTGCGGGATGCGCCTGGATCGCCGCGCGGCCGAGCGGGTGACCGGCCCGGACCGGTTCTTCGAGGTGGTCGTGGCGCCGGGGTACGAGGCGGACGCCCTCGAGGTCCTGCGCGCTCGCTGGATCGGCGTGCGGGTTCTCGAGGTGGGAGCCTTGGACAATCCCGCTCCCGGCCTGCCGGAGCTTCGCGGCGTCCCGGGCGGAGTGCTCGTCCAGGAAGCCGACACCCTCACCCCATCTCCCGAGACCTGGACGCACGCCGCCGGCCCCCCGCCCGAGCCCGACCAGCTCCGCGCCGCGGCGTTCCTCGACGTCGCGGTGGGGGCCTGCCTCAGCAACGCCGTCGTGATCGGCACGGTCTCGACGGGCGCGGACGGGCCGGGGGCCCGGCTGCTGGGCGTCGGCGCGGGCCAGGTCGACCGCCTCAGCTCCTGCCGCATCGCGGTCGCCAAGGCCGGGGCCGGGGCGTGCGGCGCCGTGGCCGTGTCGGACGCGTTCTTTCCGTTCGACGACGGCCCGCGCGTCCTCATCGAGGCCGGCGTGCGCACGATCGTCCACCCCGGCGGATCCAAGCGTGACGCCGACACGATCTCCCTCTGCCGGGCCCGCGGCGTGACCTGTCTCGTGACGGGGGTACGTCGCTTCCGGCACTAGCGCTCGGCCCCGAGCGCACGACCGGGGTTTGCCGAGTGCCCGGGCTGAACCTAACCTTTGCCTGCACCGGGACCTCCCCCCGGCCCCGGCGCACGGAGCACCCGCTTTGTCCGCGCCCAGGCCCCGACCCAGCCGCCGACCGCATACCGACGCCGGCACAGCCGGCGACCGCGGGGCTCCCGCGCTGGCGCTCTCGCTGGGCGCGGGCTCGGGGCTGGTCTCGGCCCTGGACTGCAAGGTGCTGGTCCTCAACAAGCTGTACGTGGCGATCCGGGTGATCTCGGCCAAGCGGGCCTTCACACTGCTGGCGCGGAACCTCGCCGAGGTGATCCACATCGACGAGGGGCGTTATCTCAACTACGACTTCGAGTCGTGGGCGGAGCTCTCCCAGCTCCAGCGGGCCCTCGGGGCCGACCAGCCCAGCAAGTTCGACTGGGTGCGCACGGTGCGCTTCGACATCGCGGTGCCGCGGGTCATCCGGCTGTTCGGGTACGACCGCCTGCCGGAGCAGACGGTCAAGCTGAACCGGCGGAACCTGTTCGCGCGCGACCGGAACCAGTGCCAGTACTGCGGGCACCACTTCCCCAGCAACGAGCTCTCGATCGACCACGTGCTGCCGCGCTCACAGGGCGGGGGCGACGCCTGGGAGAACCTGGTGTGCGCCTGCGTGCGCTGCAACGCCCGCAAGGGCGGGCGCACGCCCGAGCAGGCGGCCATGACGCTGGTGCGCCGCCCGGTGCGTCCGCGCCGCAACCCGCTGATCTCGATCCGGCTGGGCCAGGAGCGCTACGCCTCGTGGAAGGCGTTCCTCGACGAGGCCTACTGGTCCGTCGAGCTGGGCGGGTGAATCACCCCGGCCGCGTCGTGCGCTGCTCGATGCGCTTCTGGCTCTCGGTCTGGACCACCCGGTCGATGTAGCTGCCCGGCGTGTGCACCGCGTCGGGATCGATCCCGCCCTCGGGCGCGAGCTCCTCCACCTCGGCGATCACGAACCGGGCGGCGGCGGCCATCATCGGATTGAAGTTGCGCGCCGTGAGCCGGTAGACCAAGTTGCCGAACGGATCGGCCACGCGGGCCTTGACGAGCGCCAGGTCGGCGAACAGGCCGGTCTCCAGGAGATACGCGCGGCGCTCGGCGGGAGCGCCGCCGGGCGCAGCCGCGCCCGGGGCGGCCGGGCCGGCGCCCGGGGCCGCCCCCGCCGGCGGGCGGTTGTGATGGGCCGTGTCGTCGCTGGGGCGGAAGAAGGCTCGGGTCTCCTTGCCATCGGCGACGGGCGTGCCGGCCCCGGTGGCGGTGTAGAAGGCCGGGATGCCCGCGCCCCCGGCACGGATGCGCTCGGCGAGGGTACCCTGCGGGTTGAACTCGACCTCCAGCTCGCCCGAGAGGTATTGCTTCTCGAAGGTGGCGTTCTCCCCGACGTAGCTCGAGATCATCTTGCGGATCTGCCGCGTCTGCAGCAGCAGCCCCAGCCCCCAGTCGTCCACGCCCGCGTTGTTGGAGACGCAGGTGAGGCCCCGCACGCCCGTGTCGCGGAGCGCCACGATGAGCTGCTCGGGAATGCCGCAGAGGCCGAACCCGCCGACCATCACGGTCATGCCATCGCGCAGGACGCCGCGCTCGCGGAGGTCCGCGATCGCGCCGGCGGCGGAGCCGAAGACCTTGCTCACTGTGGTTCTCCGGGACCCGAGGGGGTGGCGCGGGCCAGCAGGGCGACGCGGAAGCTCCCGTTGTCCTGGCGGTGCGCCCAGGTCGTCACCACGGTGTCGGCGGGGCGGCCGGCGAGCTCCGAGGCCAGCGCCTCGTGGAGCCGGGCGAGGGCCGCGGCCCGGGCCTCGGCGAGCGTGCCCGCGACCGCCTCCGCGGTAGCGCACAGGACGGGCCCGTCCCACACCGGTTGCTGGATGGTCCAGGGCGGGTCGCCGAGGGTTGGCTCCGAAGCCGCCGGCACGGGGGGCTCGGGCGGGGCGCTCACGGCGTCAGGCGCCATCGGGTGCGACGCCGTGCCGGGCCCGGACGGGACGGGATCGGTCGGGCCCGGTCCGATGACCGCGAGCGCTTGGGCCACGTCGGTGGGCTCCGTCGCCGCCCGCGGCGGTGCCGCCGGGGTCGCGATGCCCGCGCACCCGCCGAGCCCCGTGC
>DASPKO010000032.1:0-10122 GCA_035628055.1 Phycisphaerales bacterium | reverse complement strand
CTCGCCCGCGAGAACGACCCCGTCGATCTCGACGGCGACGGCACGTTCAACGACGCGGTCTACATCCGCACCTTCGGGAACGACGACATCGCCTTCATCGATGGCGCCGTGCTCGTGAACGTCACCCTGCGCGATGCGGCCGGCGCCCTCTGCGGCGCCAACAACACCGATCGCGGCGAGGCCGTCGTGCGCATCCCGCTCCCCGTCCCCCCCTGCCCCGCCGACTTCAACAACTCCGGCACCGTCACCACCAGCGACATCTCCGCCTTCCTCACCGCCTGGTTCGCCGACGTCGTCAACGGCACCACCAACGCCGACTTCAACCACTCCGGCTCCACCACCACCGCCGACATCTCCGCCTTCCTCTCGGCCTGGTTCGCGGCCATCGCGGCCGGCGGGTGCCCGTAATGCCAACTCGATGAGCGCCATCGCAAGGGCGCCTCACCGTCACGTCACCATCACAGCCCCCGCAGCCGGGGGTTTTTCATGCGCCTCTTCAAGAACGCGACAGGGTTCCGCGGCGGCGCGCCAGCGCGGCGCGGCAAGCTCGCACGTTGCGCCGCCCCCTGTTTCTTGCCTTTGTGCTTGATCCTTGTCGCTCATACAACATAATGGCCGCCATGAATACGCTCCTCCCGCGCCCGCGTCCGCGTCGATCGGTTCTCGTCTTTCTGTGCGTCGCCGCCGTCACGCTTGCCTGGCTACCCCAACCCGCCTCGGCGCAGGGGGTGTACCACTTCAGCAACATGTGCGGGAACAACCTCTGGACCTCGTGCTGCGGCAACGGGCTCGACTGCCCCGACGGCCTCTACGCCAACAACTGGAACACCTTCACCTGGTGCGTCTGCCCGCCCATGCCCGGGCCGGGCGACACCGCCCACATTAACACCGCCCCCGCCACGTGCAACGGCGGCGAGATCGCCACGCTCTTCGTGACCACCCCATTCACAGTCACGGCCCCCCTCTACGTCTACCAGCACGCCACCTTCGACGCCCCCGTCGAGATCCGCTCCTACCTCCTCGGGGGCGGAACATTCGTCTACAACCAGCCGGTCACGACCGCCTACCAGCCCGGACACAGCTTCTCGTTCGGCTCCGGAATCCACGAGGCCCACGCCGCCGTGACCGTCCCGCCCACCGCGCCGCTCGAGATCACGGGCGACCTGCGAATTCATAGCGCCCTGACGTGGGAGGGCGATACCACCCTCACGATCGACGGCGCCTACAGCCAGAACCCGCCGGGGGGGATTCTTCGCAACCTCGCCGGCGCCACCATCCTGGCAACCGGGGATGGCAGCATGGCGGGCATCATCGGTCTCGGGTATCTCTTCAACGACGGCACCTTCCGCAAGCAGGGCGGCTCGGGCACCACGACCATCGCCTCCCAGTTCCAGTCCACCGGGCTCGTCGATGTCCAGACCGGCGCCCTCCGCCTCACGGGACCCGACACTCTGCTCGCCGGCACCGTGGCGATCTCCGCGGCCGGCTCGCTCTCGATCGCCGGAACCTTCGCTACCTTGGGCAACGTCGTGGTCTCGGGCCCCGGGCTCCTGGGCGCCGAGGGTTACGGCCTCGATGTCGCCCCCGGCGCCACGGCGCTCGTGAATCACCTCCTGCTGCGCACCGGCCGCGCCGGCACCGGCACCCTCACCGTGACCGGAAGCCTGACCTCCGAGGGAGCCAGCTTCAACTCCGGCACGACCAACCTCGCCGCCAGCGCCATCGGCCTCTTCCAGGGCGCGGCCTACACCTCCCTGTCCGCGAACGCCATCTTCAACAACTACGGCTCCATCACCTGGACCGGCAATCATCTCGTCCTCACCGAGACCTCGGTCTTCATCAACCAAGCGGGGGCCCTGCTGGATTGCCAGACCGATTCGGACCTCAGCGGCATCTTCACCTCGGGTCAGTTCATCAATCATGGCACCCTCCGCAAGTCCGCCGGCGCGCCCGAGAACCCGACCATCATCTCCGTGCCCTTCCTGAACACCGGCACCGTCGAGGTCGACGCGGGACGGCTTGGATTCTCCAGCCTCACGCAGGCCGAGTCGGGATCGATCGTTCTCAGCGGCACGGTCATCGATCAGTACGGCGCCGGCGGATTCCCGCTCCCCCTCGCCGCCGGGCGCCTCACCGGCACGGGCGAGGTCACCATCGGCCTGAGCAACACGGGCGGGCGCGTCGAGCCCGGCGCCCCGCTCGGCACGCTCGCCACGCCGTTCTACACGCAAGGGCCCTCGGCAGCCCTGCACGTCGACCTCGCGGGAACGGTGCCCGGCTCCGGGCACGATCAGCTCGTCGTCACCAGCGCCGCCGTCCTGGACGGCGCACTCACCGTCACGCTCCTGGGGGGCTTCGCTCCCGCTCCCGGCGCCGTCTTCACCATCCTGACCTGCGGCTCCTGCTCGGGCCAGTTCTCGTCGGTCGCTCTCCCGCCCGGCTTCGAGCTCGAGTACCTGGCCGACGGCGTGCGCGTCGTCGCCGGCTCGGCCTGCCCCGCCGACTTCAATGACTCCGGCACCGTCACCACCAGCGACATCTCCGCGTTCCTCTCCGCCTGGTTCGCGGACATCTCGGGCGGCACGACCACTGCCGACTTCAACAACTCCGGCTCCACCACCACCGCCGACATCTCCGCCTTCCTGTCGGCCTGGTTCGCCGCCATCTCCGGCGGCGGGTGCCCGTGACTCCCATCTGAGGTCCCCGCTCGCGCACGGCCGTCACGCCACCACCACGACCGCCGCGCGGGGGCAACCCGCCGAACGCAAGGACTTATAACAAACGTCCGCGGACGGGCGCCGCGCGTTCCTTCTCGTGTCGCTCGGCACCGCCACCGCACGAAACTCTTGTTTCAGCCAGTCGTCCCGGTACACTGCGCGCCGGGGATCAGGCGGCGCGGGCCGTCTGGCCACCGGGGGGGACTGTTGCCGAAGGGATCACCCATGCGCGCTCCGACTCTCCTGGCCGCCGGCCTCGCCCTCTTCACCGCCGCCTCCGCCGCCCGTGCCCAGGCCCCGACCCCTCCCGCGTGGTGGGGCCAGAATCTCGGTACCAACGACCAGGTCTGCTACGACTTCAACGACGGGCTCTATCCCCCCACCCCTTCGCAGCTCATCACCGCCCCCGGCTGCTTCCCGCCGTTCACCACGGGCACGCCCAACCTCGGCGCCATCGCCGGCGGCCGCCTCATCGTCCCTCCGGGCCAGAACTCGCGCTTCCGCATCGACATCTGCGACATCCAGAGCCCGCCCGACTTCAAGGAGGTCTACGTCTGCGTCGACCTCTACGCCACCGCGGTCCTTCCCGGCCCCACCGTCAGCGTCAACATCCTCAACGTCGTCGCGCCGCCCACACAGGTCAACGTTCTCGCGGTCGGGCTCACGCCTCTGCCCATCCCGGGCGGGTACGTCGACGCCGTGCGCATCGCCGCGCTCATCCGCGTCTGCCCCTGCCCCGCCACCTACTACTTCGAGATCTGGGAGCCCAACGGCGGGTTCGACATCGACAACATGTGGGTCGGGGGCAACTGCTTCAGCGGCTCGTGGCCCCCGGGCGGTGGCCCACCCCCCGTCCAGCAGCAGGTCCCCAACGCCCCCGACCGTCCGACCGGTCCGTACACCTTCCAGGTCAACGACGTGCCGGCACCGGGGGCGGCGGCCCTGTTTGCGATCGGCTTCCCGCTCGTCCTCCGCCGGCGTCGCTGAATCGAATCACCCCGGAATCGGGCTCGCGGCCAGCCCTGGCCAGTCTGCCCCCACGCGCAGGCCCGGCGGCGGTCACGAGGGCCGCGCCGCTCCGCCCCGGGCGCGGCGCGCCGCTTGCACACACCTCCACCAACATACTCGTGGAGGTTCCTGCAATGAAGAGAATCACGTATCGCCTGGCTGTCGGCACCGCGGCGGCGGCCCTGTTCACCGGCGTCGCGTCCGCCCAGACCGTGGCGGACTACACCGCTGTCGATGTGGGCCTGCTCCCCGGTGCCTTTTCCAACGTGCCCTGGGGCATGAACAACGCCGGCGAGGTCGTCGGCTGGAATCAGGGCCCGCTCACCATCCTGCGCGCCTACGTCTGGCGCCCGGGGCAGGGGATCAGCGAGCTGCCCCCGCCCGCCGGGTACAGCGAGAATCAGGCCGCCGACATCAGCAACACGGGCATCATCGTGGGCTCGGCGCACAACGGCGGCACCAGCAACCAGGCGGCCTGGCGCCGGGTCAACGGCGTCTACCAGATCCTGCCCAGCATCACCGGCTGCGCGAGCAACCGCCCCGTGGCCGTCAACGACCTCGGCGCCGTCGTCGGGCACAGTTGTCCGGACTCGGTCTGGGATACCCCGGGCCGCACGCCCTGGTACTACAGCGATGAGACCGGCCTGATCAACCTCGCCCCGCTGGGCTTCAGAAACGTCGGCGACGTCAACAACGCCGGCGTCGTCACCGGCAACGGGGTCGTCAACGGCGTCTCGGGCGCCCTGCGCTGGCAGGCCCCGGCCGGGCCCGTCGAGGTCCTCCCCATGCTCCCGGCGCCCTACAACGACAGCGCCATGGGCGAGGGCATCAACGAGGCCGGGCAGGTCGTCGGAACCTCGATCAACATCCTCACCGGCAGCGACACCTGGCGCGCCTTCCTCAACACCCCGGGCGGCGGCACGGAGATGGTCTCCAATCCCGTCACCGCGCGGAGCAGCGCCTACGCCATCAACGAGTCGGGCCACATCGTCGGCACCGACGGCACCACCTCCACCACCGACATCTACGGGTGGGTCTGGACCCCGGAGTCCGGCAAGCGGTTCATCTACGCGACGCACAACGGCTCGGCCCCCTTCCATGCCAACCGCTCCATCGACATCAACGACTCGGGCCAGGTCGTGTGCCGGGCCGCCAATGCCAACACCCCCAGCAACACCTTTGTCCTCACCCCCATCGCCCCCCCGCCGCCGCCTCCCTGCCCGGCGGACTTCAACACCGACGGGGCCGTGACCACCAGCGACGTCTCGGCGTTTCTCTCGGCCTGGTTCACCGACGTCGCGGGGGGCGGCAGCGCCGCCGACTTCGACGACTCGGGCGCCACGACCACCGCGGACATCTCGGCATACCTCTCGGCCTGGTTCACCGCGATCGCCGCCGGCGGGTGCTAAGGGCGCCGAGATCCGTTAACCCATGATCCCCGCCCAAGACGGCCCTGCGAACGCGGGGCCGTCTTTGCATGCGCCGGCGCTCGGGGCTAGCGGGCGGGCCCGCCTAGCAGGTTCCCGAACCCGCCGCGGCGAACCAAGCGCCGAGGAAGGCGGTTATGTCGGCGGTCGTGACGGCGCCCGAGGCGTGAAGTCGGCGTTGAGCGTGCCGCCCGTCAGGTCGTGGAACCAGGCGACTAGGAACGCGGAGATGGCGCTGGTTCCGACCTGGCCGTTGCAGTTGAAGTCGGCCGGACACACTGTGAGGGCCGCGGGTGCGCTGGTCTCCGTGCCGCACGACCCGTATGCGACGGCTCGGACCTCGAACCCATCCCATTGCTCCAGCGGGACCGGCCCGCCGGGCAGACGCTGGATCGAGAGGGTCTCCTGCGGGTTCATCTCGGCCTCAAACAGCGGGCGCCACTCCAGCCAGTCCGGATTGATCCCGTGGTAGGCAGGTACCCAACCCGGGCTCAGCGCGGGGGCACGCCACTCCCAGGAGACGACCGCCGTCCCGCCGAGACCGAGGACGAACTCGGCGATACCCGAGGGGCACGTCACCACGGCTCCGGGGTGCGCGAGTACCTCCAGCGGGGCATGCGTGCTGATCGCCGTTGGCGACGTCGTGACGGCGCCGCAGGCGTCCACAATCACACACCGCAGCAGCACGCCCGGTTCGGCCTCGAAGGTGAACAGGCCGTGAAGCCATTCGCGGCGACGACCGTGCCCACCAGCCGACCCGCTACGACCACGGGCCCGTCGACCAGGTCGACCCAGGCCTCGGGACTTTCGACCGCCGCAGCCTGCCACTGCGCGCTCGCCGGCTCGACGAGTTGGGACTGCACGGCGAGCGCGTATTGCGTACCCGCGCAGACATCGACCTCTGCCGGCGGCTGGTACACCACCTCCGGCCGCTCCTCGACCGACAGCACGGCCGCGGACGACTCCGCCGAGCCGCACATGTTACCGGCCACGGCGCGAAAGTAGTACTGCGCCCCAACGGCCTGCTGCTCGAGTGCGACGGTGAGCACCTCCGTCGCCTCGCCCGCGGCAACGAAGGACTGGCCCGCGGCGTCGGAGTTGAGGCCCGGAGCAACCGGACTCCAGGGGCCATCCGCCACCGCCGCCCACTGCCAGGAAACCATCGCAGGGGCGGTTCCCGCGACCGAGGCATGGAACACGGACACGCCCGTTGGGCAGGTACGCGCCGGACCGGTCACCCATACGCTCGGGGCCACGCGGATGAGCAGGTCCGCCGCTTCGCTGTGCAGTTCGTGGCAGCCGCTGAAGACGCGGCAACGGAGACGGGCGGTCAGGGTCTGTCCTACCCACCCCTCGACCGTTAGCTGCGGGGTCGCCACGCCGGTCGCGCTGAGCTGCCCCAGTCCGGGCACGTCTTGCATGCCGGAACGCAACTCGAGCCACGAACCGGGGCTCGCCGGTCCTCAACCTGCCACCGGCACTCCGGCCCGAAGGCCGGATTCAGTTCCACGCCGAAGGCAACGGGCTCGCGCGAGCAGGCCGCGGCGGACGCCGGCTGCCCGACGATCATGGGCGCGGGTCCAGGCGCGGCATCGATGACGAGGCGCGCCGAGTACACGGCGCCCGCGACGACGTCATACGCGTCGAGTTGGTGGAAAAAGAATGTGTTGAGCCCAGGTGCCAGGAGCCCCGTGACGTCGGCGCTGAAGTGGTACTGCTGCATGAAGTTCGCGGCGCGCTCGGGGGCGCCGGGCACCGGCGCACCGTTGAGGTACAGACCTGGCACGCCGGTGTCGCCCAGGTGGTCGTCCACCGCGTACCAGAGCTCGAGCCGCGCGCACGCGATCTGCGGCGATGCCACAACGAAGTCATGCGCATAGAGCGCCGAGTTCGGAGTCGAATCCACGTCCACCGACATCCACCCCGCCGCCGGGTCATCCGGGAGGCCGGGAATCCACCAGATCGGCTCGACCGCGATCGCGCTCGGACCGTTGCGCGCCGCCGCAAAGTGCGCCGCCGAGAAGGGACCATCCCCCAGCAGATAACGCACCACGGGGTCCGGCGCGTACGGGGCCGCCTGCCCGGACCGCAGCACCAGAAGCTCCTGCGCTCCGCAGCGCTCGGTCCAGCCCGCGCCCGCCCAGACGCTCAGCACCAGGACGGTGCCACGACACCAGGTCAGGCCGCGCATGGATTGGCTCCTCGCTCCCCGCCCTGGCCCGGACGCCAAGCTAGAGCAAATCCCGGCCCCGTACACGCACGGCATGACGAGGCGGCCTGCAAAGCAACCGGCGCGAACGCGGCAAGCCGACGGTAACACCGAGGATTGCGTCTACCGGGGCGGGTTCAGCGGGGGAGCCGCAACCGGCGCCGCGCGCCCACTCCGGCGGCCGCCGCCAGGAGCGCCAGCGCACCCGGACCCGGCACCAGGTGGACCTCGCGGATGTGCCCGGTGTAGTTGCCCAGGATCGTGCTGTCCCCGAAGTGCGCCCGGTTGTCCGCCCCGGCCGCGGTCCCGAGCGGCAGCGTCATCAGCGTCACCCCGTCGACCAGCAGGCTGCCCCCTCCCGGCCCGGCCACGAGCATGACGGTGTGGAACCCGTCCGCCAGGTCGAAGGCGACCGCCGGGTCGGAGAGCCCCGTGTTGTCGTTGCGGATCCCGATCTGGGCATGGTTCATCTCGGCGTGAATCCAGCGGCCCGCGTTGTCGTTCAGGCCGAGGTTGAACCCGCCGCGCCGAAACCCGGACTGATTGCCGAACGTGCCGCTGTCGATCTGCACGAGCGCCGAGATCGACCAGGTGTCGGCCGCGAAGTCCATCGTGCCCGTGGGAAGGTCCACCATCCAGAAGCTCGTCCCGCCGTACGTGGTGGGCCCATGGTGGAGCTGACCGTCGGAAACCGACATCGGGATCGTCGCCGCACCCGAGTAAGTCCAGCCCTGCCCCTGGGGGAGGGTCCCCAGCGCGGCGTCGTAGGTGAGAACATCCTGCGCGGAGGCGGACCCGACGCCGGCCAAGGCCAGCACGCCCACCACCGCTCGGCGCGAAGCTCCAAGACGCATCATGTTGTGCTCTCTCCAGGGGCCGAACGGCCGGACGCAAGATTACGAAGCGCCGGCGCCCGTGTCAATCGACACGTTCGCTCTCACCGCGTCCGGTAAGTTCATCGGGGCCCGGAGTTGGCGTTGTCCGCTGTCCCGAGCGGGCGCACGAAGCAGCCCCCGGGGGCAGGGGCCTCGTACGGGCTTTGCGATGTCCGCGGCCTCAGCGGCGCCGGCGCACCGCGATCAGTCCGGCCGCACCCAGAAGCGCCAGTGATGCGGGCGTGGGAATCACCGTCAGGTACTGCATGTCCGAGCCGAACTCGACCACGCTGCCACCGGCCACCGCCGCGAGCTGGTCCTCGGTCAGGAGGCCGCTGAGCGTCACCGTGAAGACGATGCCGTCGCTCACGCCACGGCTGCTGCCGGGCAGAGCGAGCTGCGGCGGGTCGCTGACGATACCCCCGTGCGGCCCGTTCACGGTGCCGCTTCCGCCGTCGAACCGGAACGTGAGCCCGCCGCCCTGACCGTTGCTCGTGGAGAAGACCTGGCGCGAGGCCACCGCGCCGCCGGCCTCCATCTCGTCACCGCCGAAGTCATTGGTCCAGAGCCACTCCTCCCCGACGCTGTCCCCGGGGCCGCGGCCGCTCCACTGCGCCAGGCCGATCGAGCCCGGCCCGATCACCGCGCTGGTGCCCGAGACGATGTTCACGCCGGTGGGAAGGTTGAAGCCGAGCGAGACCAGGAAGGCATCGCCGACCTGGAAGCCCGACGGGAGGCCGGTGCTGGTGTTCTCGAGGAGCACCGTCATCGTCGTGCCCGTGGTGGTGAAGGTGGCCCGCGCCGCGAGCCCGTTGAGAGGATTGTTGTTGTTTCCCCCGGCATCGACCGTGTAGTTGACAACGACGCTTCCGCCGGCCGCGCTGGCCAGCCCGAACGAAAGAATCCCGACAGCGAGAGACGAGCGGGCGAACATGCCTATCTCCTTCGCGGCCAGAGAGATGGCCGCTTGATGGACCCGGCCGGCGCCCGCCACGAGAGGGGCACTGCCGACACAACGACCTTTGCGAACAATCACTGCACGAGGACGACTCGCCGGCCGCGCCGGGCCTGACCGGTCCCGGAGGGCCGCCTTTGCGTCTCTCTCTCCCCCGCCGGCCAACGTGCCGGTCCGGCGCCCCGCGGGCGCCTCTCTCCGCCACTACTCTGTCGTCTGGCCACCGCCTTTTCAAGCCCCGACCCCCCGGCAAACCAAAATAAGAACCGGGTACGCCGACTTTTCCGGATTGGTCAGCACCGCGCGCGCTCCCGCGCCGCGCCCCGCTTTGTCCCAGGTCTTGCCCGGGCCAGCCGCTCCTAACTGTCTGCCGAAACATGGTTTACAAACCGATGCCGCCCGCGGCCGTTCGGGTCCGGCGCCACCACCTCGCCCATAACGACAAGCGACCCCGGAAACCCGGGGTCGCTCGAAGTTGCGTTCTTCTCGAACCGCGCTGGCTTAGCGCCGCCGGCGCCGGACCGCAACCAGCCCACCCGCGCCCAGCAGGGCCAGTGAGCCCGGGCCCGGGACGACCGTCAGGTACCGGGCATCGGATCCGTACTCGACCACGCTCCCGCCCGCCATGGCCGCGAGCTGGGCCTCGGTCATCGTGCCATTGAGCGTCAGGGTGAAGTCGAGCGAGTCGCTCACACCCCGGCTGTTCCCGGGGACCGCGAACTGGGGCGGGCTCGAGACCATTCCCCCGGAGGGGCCGTCCACCGTGCCGTTGCCCCCGTCGAACCGGAACGTGGTGGCGCCATCCTGCCCGCTGCTCGTCGAGATGATCTGGCTCCGGGCGACGGTGCCCCCCTGATCCATCTGGTCACCGCCGTACTGGTTGGTCCACAGCCACTCCTCCCCGACGCTGTCGCCGGGGCTCCGCGTGCTC
>DASPKO010000031.1:0-4944 GCA_035628055.1 Phycisphaerales bacterium | reverse complement strand
GCCACGCCCACCCCCCGCGCCCGTACCGCGCGATGATCTCGCCCGCCTCCTCCGCCGCCGGGGCGTGCGCCCCCACCCGGCCCTGCTCACCCGTCCGATCGCTCACCAGGCACTTCAGCCCGTTCCACTCCTGCGGGTTGTGGCTCGCCGTCACCACCATCCCCCCGTCCGCCTCGAGCTCGTCGACCATCACCCCGACCGTCGGCGTCATCGCGACGCCCAGGTCGATCACGTCGCACCCCGCGCCCATCAGCCCCGCCAGCGCCGCCTGGTGCACCACCTGGCCGCCGGCGCGCCCGTCACGCCCCACCACCACCGTCGGACGTCCTCCGCCCAGCCGGCCCCGCAGGTGCGTGCCCAACGCGCCGGCGAACCGGGCGGCGACGTCCGGCGTCAGCGACTTGCCCGCGATCCCCCGCAGCCCGGACGCGCTCACCATCAGCGGGGCGCCGGCGCCCGCGCTCCCCGCCCCGTTGGCCCCCGCCGGCAGGGCCTCCGCGACGGTTCCCCGCGAGCCCACCCCGCCCCGCTCCGTGCCCGATGCCATCGCGCCTCCTCTCCGTTCGCGGGCCGCGCCGCAGCCGCGCCGGCGCGACCGCACCACCCACACGCACCCGCCACCCCGCGCGCAACACTAGGGACCAGCGGCCACCCCGCATGAGCGATCCCGCGCCCCGCGCCCGCCCCATTCCGCTGTCCCATGTTCGGGCCAGCCCATTCCTATTTTGCCCGAACGCTTGGCGTCCTTGAGCGGTTCCGGCCGCCCGGCGGTTGACGCGCGGGCTCCCCCGCGGCCGAATTCACCGTTGACCGTGACGGGCGACCGCAAGGACGCCGGCGCGGCGGGGCGGCGGCGGGAGATCACCCTGACGCCGTCCCCAGTCTCACGCAAGGGCCCGCCACGGCGGGCCCTTCGCATCTCATGCCCCGGTCGCCCCGGCCCGGCGCGGGCCCGTGCGCCCCCCTCGCGGGCCGCGCCGCCCGGCCGGCCTCACTTCACGCGTACCTCCCCCGCTCGGCCCGGTGCGCGCGATCCAGGCACACCACCAGGTACCGCAGCGCGTCGGCCGCGTGGTCCGGCCCGTCCTTCACCGGGGCCACGCTCTCTGGCCGTTCCGGCGCGTAGTGATACCGCTCCAGGGCGCTCACCAGCCCCACGCACCGCGCGTGCACCAGCAGCCGCGGTCCTCCCTCCGCCGGCCGCAGCCGCGCCCGCACCGCCTCGATCCCCTCGGGGAGCGAGAGCACCCGCGAGCGCACCGTGAGTCCCGCGCCCCGCAAGACCGCGATGTTGCTCAGCCCGCTCTGGTGCTCGCGCTGCCGCCCCGCCGGGTCCACCCCGATCCAGTCCGGGAGCCCCGTCCCCGCCCGCGCGCACAGCGCGCGGATCGCCGCCGCGTGCTCCCCCATCGTGTTCCCGCTCGCCGCGTGCTCGTGCGTGATCCGCAGCACGCCGTCGGCCCCCACGCGCCCCAGCAGAAAAACCGTCGGGCCCCGGAACCCGAAGTCCATCCCTCCCACCACCAGCGCCCGGCCCGGGCCCTCCGCCAGCTCGTCCCGCGCGCCCGGCTCCTCCCAGTCCGCCACGTGCACCCGCGCGTCGAACTCCGGATACACCGAGTCGGCGCGCCGCGGCCGCAGGCACAGCATCTCGCTCTCCCAGGCCGCCAGCCCCACGCGCGCTTTCATCGCCAGCGCGTCCCCCACCGCGACGTGGCCTCCCCCTCCCGCGCCCGGGGCCTTGGCCCGGCCCCCGCACTCGTCCCACAGCCCGCAGCCCGCGCACCGGAACTCCTCCCCGCACCGCCCCAGCACGTCCACCACGCCCCAGCGGAACAGCCGGCGCGGCGCCCCGTCCGCCCCCTCCTCCCCGGCGCGCCGCGACCCGCCCACCACCTCCCACATCAGCCCGTGCGGGCGGTGCATCGTCGAGAGCGCCTCGACGCTCCCGCGCACCCAGCCCCCCCACGGCCCACGGATGGGCGCCGAGCGGGTGGTGAGCTGCGCCGCCTCCCACACGCCCCGATCGAAGAGCTCCACCTCGTCGCACCGCAGCTTCTGCACCCGGGTGCCGCGCACCGAGGCCTCGGACTGCGCCAGCACCTCCGCCCGCGAGCCCGTCCGCAGCGCCACCCGCCGCTCCGTCACGCGCCCCGCCACCAGGAACGCCAGGGCCGGATGCGCCAGCAACCGGGCCACGTGCTCCTGCATCCGCCGCGACTGCTCCAGCGACCCGCCGAGCACCCGCACCTCGATCCCGGGCTTGAAGACCAGGTCCAGCACCGTCGCCACCGCGCCCAGAAACGTCTTGCCCCCGCCCCGGCTCGCCCACACCACGCAGTCCGCCGGGCCGTACCGCCGGACGCCGCCGCCGAAGGGCCTCCCCTCGAAGAACGCGTGGGCCAGGTACGCCATCGGCCCATCGCTCGTCGGCAGCGCCGGGCCCGCCGGCACCGCGATCTCCAGGCCCGCCAGGAACGCGCGCAGCTCTCCGGGGTTCCGCGGCACATGGGCCATCAGCGCGCTCAGCCGCTCCCGCACCCGGGGCGGCATCTTCTCCGGGCTCATGGCCGCTCGCCCTCGCCGGCGCCGGGCGGGCCCTCCTCGGGCTCCCCGGCCGCCGCGACCTCGCGCTGCGCCAGGTCGCGCAGGGCGGTGCCCCCGGCCTCATCGGCCTCCCGGGCGCCCCGCGCGCCCGGGTCGGGCGGCGCCAGCTTCAGAAGGTCCACGCAGGCCTTGCGGGCCGTCTCGGGATGCTCCTCGCTCCGGGCCAGCTCCATCAGCCGGCCGGCCGCCTCGGCGCGCGCGTGCGCGACCAGCAGGGCCGAGCGCTGCTCCCCGGCGCGCACCAGCTCGCGCAGCACGCCCTCCGCCTCCGTTCCCGCGCACCACCACGCCAGCTCCAGCGCGCTCGCCCCCGCGCGGCGCGCCGCCTCGGCCAGGTCCGTGACGCCCGCGGCCAGTTCGGCCACCAACCGCCGACCCACCGCCTCCGCGACCCTCCCCGGCTCCCCCGGCCCAGAGGCCGCCGATCCGGCTCCCTCCGTGGGCCCCGGCGCGCGCTCACTCATCGGATTGTCTCCGAGCCCCCGCGCCCGAGCGCGAGCGGGCGGTTTCACTTCTGCCACGCGCTGGTCCCCCTCTGCCCCGCCCGATCGCGCCGACTCCCAGCGCCGCCAACAGCGCCGCGGAGCGATCCGGCCCCCGGCGCCGCAGCGCCGCCAGCACCGCCGCCCGCTCCGCCGCGGTCACAAAGAACGTCACCGTCGCCGGCCGCACGCCCCGCTCGGGCGCCTCGGCCGGAGCCGGCGGGCCAGCCCGCCCGCCACCGGCCCCGCGCTTCGCCATGGTCGTGTCCATCTCCTTTTTCATCCCTTCCTGCCTCCGTGCTCCGTGCCTTCGTGCCTCCGTGCCTTCCCTATTTCGCCACCGCGCAGTACGCCCTCGCCGGTGAAGCCAGCGACATCGCCGCCGCGCGTGCCGCTCTCGCGGGCCCCTGGGCGCCCCCGACCAGCCCGCGTGTCGCGCGCGAGGCCATGGCCCACCGCACCAGCTCCGAGCGAACCAGTTCCGGCAGATCCCTTCCCGCCAGGCCCCCCAGGTCCGCCGCCACCAGCCCGCACGCCGCCAGGGCGTCGCACAGCCGGTACCCGCGCGCCCCCCGGCCCCACCTCGTACTCCCGCATGCCCGCCCGCGCAAAGAACGGGCACGCACCCCCCATCGCCGCCACCGCCTCCGTCGCCGCCGTCAGCGGCCGACGCAGGTACGCCTCCACGAGCCGGCGCCCCAATCCCAGCCCGCGATACCTCGGCTCCACCACGACGCGCGAGATCGTCCGCACCTCGGCGTTGAGCCGCCTCAGGCCCCGCCTCCGGTCCGGGCCCGCGTAGCGCCCCGGCCAGGCCAGCTCGCGCCAGGGCCCGTTGAGCGTCGGCATCGACACCACCAGCACCCCCGCGAGCTCCCCGCGCCCCGGCTCCACCGCGCGCACCACCCCAACCATCGTGGCCGGCGCCCCCGCGCGGTAGTGAAACCGCGCCAGCGCGGCATAATCCGCCCGCGTGCCGGGCTCGAGGTCGATGCGCTGGCCCGACGCCCGCGCCGACCGCCCTCCGGACCCCGCGCGCCACGCCACCTCCGCCCCACCGCCCAGCCGGCACCGCACCGCCACGTCGGGGGCCAAAAACCCCTCCATGTCCTCGTGCGCGCTCGCCACCACCAGCCGCGGCCCCGCGCCGCCCCGCACCCAACGCGCCAGACCCGCCGCCACCCCCCGGGCCGTCACCCGGTCCAGCAGCGACGCGAACTCGTCGATGACCACTCCCCACGCCCCGACCCGCCGCGCTTCCTCCAGCCCCGCCGCCGCCACCAGCCGGGCCAGCTCCCCCTCCGACAGCTCCGCCGGCCGCCGCGCGAACAGCCGCGCCTCGGCCAGGCCCGCGCGCGCGAGCCGCCCCAGCCGCGCCTCGAGTCCCAGGCCCCGCCACACCCCCAGCTCCACCAGCGCGGTCCCGCTCGCCAGCAGCCGTGCGCGCAGCGCCCGCCCCGCCTCCACGCATCCGCCGCGCGCCCGCAGCGCCCCCAGCAGCGTGCTCTTGCCCGACCCGCTCGGCCCCGTCACCAGGCACACCCCGCCCGCCCCCAGCCCCCGCGCAACCTCGCCCGCGCACGCCGCCGAAGCGACTCGCACGGCCGGGGGCCCGCTCGGCTCCTCCTCCGCCAGCCCGAACATGGCCCGCGCCGCCAGCGCCAGCTCGCCGCGCCGCGCCCTCACCGCGCCGCCCCACGTCCCCCGCCCCCCGCGTCGCGCCTGCCGGCCCCGGCCGCACGTTGCTCGCCCGCGGCGACGCGTAGTCCGAATCGATGTTGCGGCCGGAGTCCGACATGAATCGTGCCCTTCGGGGATTGCTGGTCGGAACGCCTACGCCGCCGGCTGATCCTTG
>DASPKO010000030.1:0-5304 GCA_035628055.1 Phycisphaerales bacterium | reverse complement strand
CCCGAAAACCCCGATTCTCGGCGGCATCGCTGCGCCTGGATCGCGCGGGCGCTCGGCGGTGCCGCGGTGCTTCTGGCGCTGGTCGCGGTGGCGTACCTCGCCGCACCGGTGCCCAAGGAGGTCCACGCCGAGGGCGGGCCTGTCGAGTGGGGTGAGTTTGCGGCGTGGGTGCTGGCGGTGCTGGCCTCTGGGTTGGCGCTGGCGCGTAGCCCGACGCGGCGCGACCGGCTCGACGCCCTCTGGATCCACACGCTGGCCTGGCTGGCGACCGCCCGGGAACTGGACCTGCACGAGCGCATCAACCCCGAGGCGATGGGCCGCTGGGGCCGGTGGGGGGTCCGCTTCCGCGCCGACTGGTGGCTCGACGCGGGGGCGCCGCTGGGGCCCAAGCTCCTATGGGGGATGGTCGCGCTCGCCCTCGTCGGGTTGCTCGCGCTCCCGCCCCTGCTGGTGCGTGCCCCGGGGTTGGCGCTGGCGCGGCGCTGCGATCCGCCCACGGTGCTCTTCCTTTTGGCGTGCGCCCTGCTCGCCGGCGGCTACCTGTCGGACGACCTCCTGCGCCACCCGGGGTTCATGCACGAGGAGCACCTTCAGGGAATCGAGGAGGCGCTCGAGCTGCTCGGGGCCTGGGCCTTCGCCGCCTCGGCGGGCGCGACGCTGCGCCGCCCGCTGACCGTGCGGCTCGCGGACGTGGGGCTGGCCGCATGAGCCGGCCGGATGCCACCGGCCTGCCGCCCCTCCCGCCACGCGATCCTCTCGGGCACAAAGGGACGTTCGGAACCGTGGCGATCGTCGGGGGGTGCGCGCTCCCCGAGAGCCGGATGCTCGGGGCCCCGGCGCTCGCGGCCCGCGCGGCCCTGCGCGCCGGGGCCGGTCTGGCGCGGGTGCTCGCGCCCGAGCCGATCCTGGACGGGGTCCTCGGGCTCGTCCCCGCCGCCACCGGCCGGGCGCTCTACGTCACCGCCACGGGCGCCATGATCCCGCACCTCGCCGCCGAGGCGATCGACGAGGCCGCACGCTCCTGCCGCTGCCTGGCGGTCGGCCCCGGTCTGGGCGAGGGCGACGGCCCGCGCGCGGCGACCGTGCGCGCGATCGGGCAGGAGGACGTGCCCGTGGTCATCGACGCCGACGGCATCCGGGCCCTGGCCCAGACCCCGCAGCTCACCCGCGATCTCAAGGCCGAGGCGGTGCTCACGCCGCACCCCGGAGAGTTCCGCGTGCTCTGCGAGGGGATGGGACTCCGCGATCACCTGGGCCTGGCCTCCTCGCGGGCGCAGGCCGCCGAGTCGCTCGCCCAGCGCTTGGCCTGCGTCGTGGTCCTCAAGGGCGCCGGCACCGTCGTCAGCGACGGGCGGCGGACCTGGACCTGCCCCGCCGAGTCGCCCGTGCTCGCGACAGGCGGCACCGGCGACGTGCTCACCGGCCTCATCGCCGGGCTCATCGCCCAGTTCGCCCCGCACGGCCAGGCCGCGCTGCTCGCCCGGCTCGCCCGCCCCGCCACGGGCCCGGCCCCCGGCACGCTCGAACTGTTCGACCTGGCGCGGCTGGGCGTGCACATCCACGCCGCCGCCGCCGAGATCTGGTCCCAGCGCCGCCAGTCCGAGGGCGGCATGCTCCCCGAGGAACTGGCCGATCTCGTCCCCGAGGCGATCGGCCGGATGCGCGCGGAGGCGCGCCCCTAAGCCCCGCGGGCCGAGGCCCGTCCCGCGGCGGGCCCGGGTTCGGGCCCGTCGGTACAACGAAGAGACACCCATGCCCGAGACCATCTTCAGCAGGATCATCCGCGGCGAGGTCCCGTGCCACAAGGTCTATGAGGACGGGCAGGTGCTCGCGTTTCTCGACGTGGGGCCGCTGGCCCGCGGGCACACCCTGGTGATCCCCAAGGAGCCCGCGGCGACGCTCGACCGGCTCTCCGCCGAGTCGGCCGCCGCACTCGGCCGGGTGTTGCCCGCGCTCTGCCGCGCGGTGATGAAGGCGACGGGCGCGGTGGCGTACAACGTGCTTCAGAACAACGGGGCCGCCGCCCACCAGGCGGTCGACCACGTGCACTTCCACATCATTCCGAGGCTCGGGTCGGACGGGCTGGGCATCCGCTGGGCCGCCGGCAAGCTCGACCCGGAGGCCGGGGCCGAACTGGCCCGCGCCATCGCCGCCGCGCTGGAACCCGGCTGACCGCGGCGCTACTCGGGACCGCGCGAGCTCTCGGCGGCATCCGCGGCGACCACCCGGAGGAGCGCCCGGTGCAGCTCCGGGCTCGAGGCGCCCAGCAGCGTGCCCGAGTCGATCCGCTCTTCTCCCCGCAGGTCGCTCGCGACGCCCCCCGCCTCGCGGATGATCGGGTAGAGCGCCGCGACGTCCCACGGGTGAACCAACGGCTCGGCGAGCGCGTCGATGCGCCCGGTCGCCAGCAGCACGGCCCCGTAGCAGTCGCTCCAGCCGCGCGTCACGCCGACGGCCCGTTGGAGCCGGTCGTGCAGCCCGCGGCGGCCGGCGCGCGCGAAGGAGTCGAGCGACGTGACGCACAGCAGCGCCGTGCGCGGATCGCGCGCGCCCGAGACCCGCGCGGGCGTGGCCTCGCCGGCGCCGGTCTCGTGCCAGCAACCCAGGCCCTCGCCCGCCCAGACCGTCTCGCCGAGCGCGGGCATCGCGATGACCCCGGCCACGCACCGCCCGGCGTGCTCGAGGCCGATCAGCGTGCCGAACAGGGGGACGCGGCGCACGAACGACTGCGTGCCGTCGATGGGATCGACGATCCAGCGATAGCCCGACGCCCCGGCGCTGGCCCCGTGCTCCTCACCCAGGAACGCGTCGTCCGGGAAGGCGCCCAGCAGGGCCCGGCGCAGGGCGGACTCGATCTCCAGGTCCGCCCCCGTCACCGGGCTGCCGTCGGCCTTGTCGCGCACCGCCAGCGCGGGCGCCGCGAACCAGCGCCGCGCGATCTGATCCGCCGCGCGAGCCGCCGCGCGGGCCGCCTCCAGGCGTGCCACGAGTCCCTCGGTTCGCCGGTCTCTCCTGGTCATCCGCGCACCTGCGCCAGCAGCTCCCGAGGCCGGCGCCCGGCCAGCCGCACCGCCGCCGGCGCCGCCGCCAGCACCGTGATGAGCATCACGGCGGCGCACCCGGCCCCGAGGGCGCCCCAGGGCACGCGCACGCTCAGGGAGAGCCCGATGAGCACGGCGTACATGCGCTGGCCCCCCCAGCTCGCGTGCACGCCCATCACGCTCCCCAACAGGCAGGCGCACAGCCCGATCAGGATCGCCTCTCCCAGCACCAGGCGCGCGACCTGCCCCCGGTGGGCGCCCAGGGCGCGCAGCACGCCGAACTCGAACGTCCGGGCCTGCACGCCGGCGACGATCAGGTTCGCCACGCCGAAGCAGGCGACCAGCATGGCCGAGACGGCGATGATCGACGAGACCAGCAGCGATCCCTCGAGCAGCGCGGAGAGTTCCTGCTTGATCTGTCGCCCGCTCCCGGCGCTGATGACCCCCACGCCCACAAGCCGGCGAACCTGGCGCATCACCTCCTGGTCGTCGGCGCCGGGATCGATGGCGATCTGGATCAGGTTGATCGCGGTGTTGCCGAAGCGCTCCTTCAGGTCGCGGCGCGTCCCGAAGACGGCGTTGACGGCCTGGTCGACGTACTGGTCCCCGATGTCGAAGAACTTCGCGGCCACGTCCAGGCCCGGAGAGGCGACCACGCCGGCGATCTCGAACTGGTACTCCTTCCCCTCGTAGCCGAGCGTGATCCGGTCGCCGACGCCCAGCCCCTTGGAGACCAGGAACTCCCGCGCCACGAGCACGGCGCCCCCCTGGTGCAGCCGCCGGCGCGCCGATTCCAGGTCGCCCCGGACCCAGGTCAGGCGCGTCATGGCGAAGAACTCGTCCGGCTCGAAGGCGACGAACGTGGTCTGGTATTCCTGGAGCGCCCGGATGCCGAAGGCCGTGGTGCGCAGGTTCTGGAGCGTCACGGCGCAGGTCCCCGTGACGCCCGGGACCCGCTCGATCTGCTGCTGCGTCTCCTCGCGCAGGTTCCGCCCGCTCACGAACGCGTCGGGAAACTCGAGCGCTCCCAGCCAGTCCCGCTCTACCGCCCGGCCGTTGGTCCAGATCGCCAGCAGGATCGCCAGGCCCAGCATCATCGCCCCGGCGGTGAACCCGTGCCGGAAGGGTGTCGCCCGCACGCTCGCCGTGAGCAGCGTGGGCGGGAGCCCCAGGGCGCGCCCGACCGCCGGGCCGGCCAGCCAGGTGACGCCGACCATCACCGGGACGCTGAGCAGGAAATAGCCCGAGAACAGGCACGGGAGCCCGAGAGAGACGTCGGCCCAGAAGATCACGTTCCCGTCCTGGGGAACGGTCATCACCAGCACGTGCACGAGCACCAGGCACAGGCCGGCCAGCAGGCACGCCAGGACGACGCGGCCGCGCGGCGGGTGGGCCCGCGCGGCCAGGGCCGCCAGCGGGCTGGTGCGCGCCGCGCGCACCGCGGGCCACGCGGCGCCGATTAGCCCGGCCGCGACCGCGCCCGCCACGGCGAGCGCCAGGCCGAGCCACGACATCGCAAAGCCCCCCGGGAGCACGTCGGGGAACGACCTGACCAGCACGTACGCGCCCAGCACGCCCAGGGGTGCCCCCAGGCTCGCGCCCAGCGCCCCGGTCATGGCCCCCGTCCAGAGCTGCGAGGCCGCGAGCTGCCTCCGCCGCGCCCCGAGGCACCGAAGGATCGCCAGCTCGCGCTGGCGCTCCGTCACCGCCGTGGTCATGCCCGTCATGATGATGAACGCGGCCGCCAGGAACGAGAGTGTCGAGGCGATCACCAGCCCGATCTGGCTGGAGCGCAGGTTCTTGTCCAGGCCGCTGGTGATCTTGCTCGAGACCCGCAGCACCACGCCCCTGGGCAGGCCGGCGGACCGGGCGCCGACGACCGCCTCCGGATCGGCTCCCGGCTCGAGCAGGATATCGACCTCGCTCACGCTCCCCGGGAGGCCCGAAAAGCGGCGCAGGTCGTCGATGTGCAGGAACGTTTCGGCCTTGCCCAGGACCCCCAGCGCCGGCTGGCGGGCGATCCCCACCACCCGCACCCGCTCGGGCGGGCCGAAGTGGCGGACGTCCAGCACGTCTCCCACCCGGGCCGCGAGCACCTCCGCCGCGACGGTGTCGAGCACGATCTCGCCGGGGGCCACGACCGATCGGCCCGATTCCATGAGCTGGCTGCGCTGGGCGTATTCGAGCTCGGGCATCACCCCGTAGCCGATGAACGTCCCGTCCTTCCCGGTGCGCGGGTTCACGAGGGGGACCGCATCAGAGA
>DASPKO010000029.1:0-3150 GCA_035628055.1 Phycisphaerales bacterium | reverse complement strand
ACGGGAGCCGGCGAGCCGACCGTGGGCGTGCTGCATCTGCCCCAGGCCAAGGCAGCCATCACGGCGGGCGCGGCGTACCAGGCCGCGGAAGCGGAGGCGGGCTGCGGGCGGCTCCCGCTCATCGTCCTCTCACCCGGGGGCAAGCTCAGGCCCGACCGGAGCCTCCTGGACGCCCGGCCCGTGCGCCTGCTGGCGACCCCGGTGTGGGTCCCCGGATTCGTGCGCGCGATGGCGGACCTCTCGGCGCCGGCGGCGTCGGCCGCGGCGTGAGCGGCCTCTAGGGGCGCGGGCCGCCGGAGGGGGCGATCTTCCCCTCATGGCGCACGATCGAGCCCGTGCAGAGGTAGACGATGTCCTCGGCGATGTTGGCCAGCAGGTCGCCGACGCGCTCCAGGTCGCGGCCGATCCGGTAGATCAGCAGGCCGGTCGCCTCCTGGCCCCGATGCCCCGCCATGAAGGCGAGCGTCTGGTCGAAGAGCTGCTTGTGGAGCGCGTCGATCTCGTCGTCCCGGCTCTTGACCTGGCGCGCCGCCTGGGCGTCCTCCCGCTCGAGCGCGGCCAGGAGGGACCGGCAGGCGCCCGGCACCCGCTTGCCCAGCTCGATGAGCGCCGCGGGCCACGCCGGGCGCACCCCCGCCGGGAGCTTGAGCACCGCCTTGGCGATCCCGGTGGCGTGATCGGCGATGCGCTCGACATCGGCGTTGACCTTGAGCACGAAGGTGAGCTCGCGGAAGGCCCGGGCAAACGGCTGCTGGAGGCTCATCAGGCGGAGGCAGTGCTCCTCGATCGCCACCTCCTCGGTGTCGATGCGCTCGTCGCGGTCCCGGATCTCCTGGGCCGCCTTCGGGTCCAGGGCCCACAGGGCCTCCAGGGCCGCCTCGACCATCCCGATGGCGCTGGCGGCCTCGCGGTTCAGCCGCTGCTTGAGCTCGTGGATGTCGCGGTCGCGTTGCGCCGCCGGGCCGTGGGCCGGGCGGGGCGCGCCTGGGGCATGGGTGTCGGGCATGGTCATCTCTGCGTCTCTTTCGGTCCGCCCGCCCGCCTCGCACCTCGCTCGGGCAACTATTGGGGGCTGCGGGCCCCGGGGCGTGCCACAATCGGCCGCCCGGCTGATACGATGCCCGCGCATGAGGATCGACCCCGCCGGCCTCCCGCCCGTCTCCGTTCCTGGCGTCCGGCCCGCCACGCGCGGGACCGAACCGGCCGAGCCCCGCGGCGGCGGTGGTGCCCGCGATCTCGTCTCCGCCATCGTGCCGGGCGGGGTCAGCTTCGCGCCCGGGGCTTCGGCCACCGCGGCGCCGGGCGGTGGGCCCCTGCCCTTCTACCGGCACCCGGCGGACAAGAACACCGCGGCCACCGCGGTCCTGGTCGGGCAGAGCCTGGATGTCCACGGCTGAGCACCGCGGCCTGCTCGGGACCGCGCCGGCCGCGCGCTTGCCGACTCCCGCGCCGCTCGCCGAGAACTGGCTGCTCGACCCCAACATCATCTTCCTCAATCACGGCTCGTTCGGCGGCATGCCCCGGGCGGTGCGCGAGGCCCAGCTCCGGCACCAGGAGCGGCTCCAGCGCGAGCCCGTGAGGTTCTTTGTCGAGCTGCTCGAGCCGATGCTCGACGCGGCCCGGCACGCCGCGGCCCGGTTCGTCGGGTGCGAGCCCGAGGGCTTCGTCTTCGTCACCAACGCGACGGAGGCCGTGAGCACGGTCCTGCGCTCCCGGCGCTTCGAGCCCGGCGACGAGCTGCTCACCAGCGCCCACGAGTACGCCGCCTGCACCAACGCCCTCTCCCGCACGGCGGCGCGGTGGGGGGCCACCGTCGTGCGCGCGCCGGTCCCCTTCCCGGTGAGGGACGAGGACGAGGTTTTCGCGGCGGTGTGCGGCGCCGCGACGGCACGCACGCGCCTGGCCCTCATCAGCCACGTCACCAGCCCGACCGGGTTCATCCAGCCGGTCGAGCGGATCGTGCGCGAGCTCGAAGGTCGCGGCATCGACTGCCTGGTCGATGGGGCCCACGCCCCGGGGATGCTCGACATCGGCGTGGCGGGGCTGGGCGCGGCCTATTACACGGGCAACTTCCACAAGTGGGTCTGCGCCCCGCCGGGGTCGGCGTTCCTGCACGTCCGTGCCGACCGGCGCGCCGACCTCCATCCGCTGGTGATCTCCCACGGGTACTCCTCGGCGCGCACCGACCGGACGCGCCTGCGCCTGGAGTTCGACTACGTCGGCTCGCGCGACCCGTCGGCCTGGCTGAGCGTGCCCGACGCGATCGCGTCCATGGCCGGGCTCGTGCCCGGCGGGTGGCCCGAGATCCGCCGGCGCAATCGCGAGCTGGCTCTGGCGGCCCGCGGCCTGCTCTGCGCCAGGCTCGGGACCGAGCCGCTCGTGCCCGACCGCATGCTCGGGTCGATGGCCGCGGTGGAGGTGCCGGGGCGAACCCCCGCGGAGGACGCCCAGCCCACCCGGTATCACGACCCGCTGCACGACCGCCTGCTGGAGCGTCACCGGGTGCAGGTACCGATCATTCCGTTCCCCGCGCCCCCGGCCCGGCACGTGCGCATTTCGGCGCAGCTCTACAACAGCCTCGAGCAGTACGAATACCTCGCGGAGGCCATCCGGGCCGAGACCCGCTGACAGGGTTGTGCCTACGGCGTTGGATTGGGCAATCCCCAGTTGGCGGCGCGGGGCGATTTGCAGTCGGGCGCGATGGCTGACGCTTGCTGCCGATCCGGCGACTCATCTCCTTTTAGAAAAAAAACAGCCCCCGGACGGTGGTCCGAGGGCCGTAGGAGCTTTGTCCTTTCGGGCTGCGTCACAACGCGCAGCTCCGTCGAGCCGGCGTCCTTTAAGAACGCAGCCCCTGGGTACAGTCGTGCTTCACTGGATCACCTCCTTCTTGGAAAGAGCCGCCCCAGCCGACGCGGTCTCTGTACGCGCCGCCGCCGGGTTCCTTCCCCGCGGGCCGTCGCCCGCGGCACATCGCCCGGCCCGGAAGTGATCCAGTCCGGTCGTCCCGCGCTGGACCGGGGTTTCCGCCTCCGTCTCGGGGCGGGGCCTTCCCGGGCCAACGGCGAGATGTGGCAAGTATCGTCTCGTACTTGCCGGTCTGCAAGAACTTTTCGTCGGGTGCGGCGGCGCGGTTCGGGCGTCCGGCCA
>DASPKO010000028.1:0-14461 GCA_035628055.1 Phycisphaerales bacterium | reverse complement strand
TCGAGGCAGTGGTGCGCGATCACGGGGAGGGCCGCGAGGCGCGCCGCCTGGTCCACGTCGCGGATGTTGATGAGGTAGCCGGTCTGCGGGTTGACCTCGCCGAGGCAGGTGATGTCCAGCTCGTAGTGCCGCCCGAGCCCGCGCATCGTGGGGTAGGCCGCGAACGAGTTGGTCTGGGGGCCGAGGTCCTCCGGAGCCCGCCCCGGCTCGGGGGGGTTGAGGCTGAATCGGACGGTGCGGAGCAGGCGGATCATCGGCATGACATGGTACGGAGCCGGCGCACGGGCACGGCGCGCCGGCACTCCTATCATCGACCCCCTCTACCTGCAAGGAGTTCCCGATGAAGTGTCCGTGCTGCTCGTGCGTCTGTGGGCTGGTGCTCTCCGGAGCGGTGCTCGTGGCCGCGGGCCCCGGCGATCAGCGGGGGTGCTGCCAGCCGGAGGGCGAGAAGCCCGCGGCCTGCTGCCAGAAGGAATCTCTGACCTCCGGGGCCGCGGCGACCGAGACGGACAACTACGTGCTCGACCACCGGATCAACCTGATCGACGGGACCCCCGCGGACCTCTCCCAGTACAAGGGCAAGGTGATCCTGATCGTGAACACCGCGAGCAAGTGCGGGCACACGCCGCAGTACGACGGCCTGGAGAAGCTCTACCAGGAGAAGAAGGGCGCGGGCCTGGTGGTGCTGGGATTTCCGGCCAACGACTTCAAGGGCCAGGAGCCGGGCACGAACAAGGAGATCGGGGAGTTCTGCCGGACGAAGTACGGGGTGAGCTTCCCGATGTTCCAGAAGATCGCGGTCACCGGGGCCAGGCAGCATCCGCTCTACGCCCAGCTCACGGGCCAGGCGGCGCCGATCGGTGGCGAGGTGCAGTGGAACTTCACCAAGTTCCTCGTGGACCGCGAGGGGCGGGTCGTGGCGCGCTTCGAGCCGAAGGTCAAGCCGAACGACCCGGAGCTGCGCGCCCGGGTGGAGGAGCTGCTCCGCCAGCCGGCCCCGCCCGAGAAAGCGCCGAGCGCCGGAGCCTGACGGGGCGCCGCCCGGTAATGCCCTCGCGGTAGACTCCGGCTGAGCCATGCCCAGCTATCGCTACAGCGCGGTGACGCCGGGGGGCGAGAAGGTGGCGGGCGTGCTGGCGGGCGCGAGCGAGCAGGCCGTGCTCGCCGAGCTGGACGCGCGCCGCCTGGTGCCGGTCCGCCTGGAGGCCGAGGACGATTCCGGACCCCTGCTGGCGCGCCGGCTGGCCTCGGCGCGCGAGCTGGCGACGGCGTACACGCAACTGGCGGACCTCCTCCGCGCCGGGGTGCCGCTGCTGCGCGGGCTGCGCCTTCTTGGGGCCCAGAAGGCCCGGCCGCGGCTGGCACGGGTCTTCTCCGACCTGGCCGACGCGGTCGCCGAGGGGACCGACCTGGCCCACGCCATGAGCCAGGAGCCCGAGGTGTTCGCCGGTGTGCACGTCGCGATGGTGCGCGCGGGCGAGAAGGGCGGGTTCCTGGACGAGGTGCTGGCCCGCCTCGGCGAGATGCTCCTCTCCCAGGCCGAGCTGCGGGCCAAGGTGCTGGGCAACCTGGTCTATCCCGCGGTCCTGGTCGTGGTCGGCACGGTCGTGCTGGGACTGGTGTTCGGGGTCTTCCTGCCCATGTTCCGCCAGGTCTTCGATCAGCTCGAACTGGGCCTGCTAACGCGCGCCGTGCTGGCCACGGGGGACGCGGTGCGCGCCTACGGCCTGCTCGGTCTGGCCGGGGTGCTGGCGGCGGGCGTCTGGCTGTGGCGGGTCTCGAAGCGTCCGGCGTGGCGGGCTCGCCTGGCGCGGGCGCGGCTTCGGGCCCCCCTCCTGGGACCCGTCACGCGCGCCCTCGCCGTGGCGCGCTTCTGCCGCACGCTGGGGACGATGCTCGCCAACTCGATCCCGATGCTCACCGCGATGCAGATCGCGCGCGACGCGGCCGGGAACCCGCTCATGGAGCACGCGATCGATCAGGCGACCGACGCGGTGCGACACGGCCAGCCCCTGGCCCCGCCGCTGGCGCGCAGCGGCCTATTCCCCGAGGACATCGTCGAGATGATCGCGGTGGGCGAGTCGGCCAACAACCTCGACAGCGTGCTCCTGACCATCGCCCGCACGGCCGAGAGCCGGGTCGAGCGGCTGCTGGGCACCGTGGTGCGGCTGATCGAGCCCCTGATGCTCGTGGCGCTGGCGCTGATCATCGGGGTGGTGGCGATGGCGCTGATCCTGCCCATCACGCAGATCAGCCAGGGCATCGACTAACCCGCGCCGGGACAAGCACCTAGGGTTTGCTCGTGCGGGGTGGTTAGTGGTTGGTATACTGCACACGCGGGCCGACGCCACGATTCCGCGGTTCACGCCCGGCGGCGGACGGACCCGCCGACCACGTTCACCCGACACCGAAGGAGAAGGTCGATGCGAACTCAGAGATCCGCCCGGGTCGGCGCGGGCTTCACGCTGCTCGAGGTGATGATCGTCGTGGTGATCATCCTGGCGATCGCCGGGCTGGTGACCGTCAACCTGATGGGGAGCAAGCAGCAGGCGACCCGCAACATCGCCAAGACCAACATGCAGACGCTCAAGCAGGGGCTCAACAGCTTCTACATCGATTTCGAGCGCTACCCCACCGACGAGGAGGGTCTGGCGGTCCTGTGGAGCAAGACCAACCTGCCCGAGGACCTGCACGCCAAGTGGCGCCCCTACCTCGACGAGCCGATGCCGACCGACCCGTGGGATCAGCCCTGGGGCTACCGCCAGCAGGGCGAGGAGGCGCCCGAAGGGAAGTTCGACCTGTGGTCCAACGGGCCCGACCAGCAGGAGGGCACCGAGGACGATCTGAAGCTCTGGAAGGCCGCGGAGGGTCAGGACGATCCCGGCAGTCTCCCTCCACCCCCGCCCCGGGGCGGGAACTGAGGCGGCCCGTGACCTCGGGGCGTGGCGCGGCGCGACGGGGGACGGCGCGGGGCTTCTCGCTCATCGAGCTGCTGGTGGTGACCGCGCTGCTGGCGGCCGCCGCCGCGGTGACGGCCCCGCTGGCGCTCCGGTCCGTCCGGCGCGCGGCCCTCGAGGCGGCGACGGAGCAGGCCGGGGCCGCGCTGCGCACGGGGCGCGCCGAAGCGATGCGTCTGGGGCTCCCGGTCGAGGTCTTGGCGCGTGGGAGCGCCGAGGCCGGCATCGAACTCGCGCTCCGCAGCCTGCGCGAAACGGGCCTGCCCGACCCCCCCGATCCGCTGGGCACGCTCCCTACGGGCGTCGCCATTCTTCTCGCGACCACGGGCCCGGAGGGCGGGGGCGAGCCCGACGCGATCGGCGCGGCCGCCGCGGGCTGGACCCCGCTGGCGGTCTTCCTCCCCGATGGCCAGGCGCTGAGCGCTCCGGGCGTGGTCGTGCGCGAGCTCTCATCCGGGCGCCGGGTGCGCCTCTCGGTCCGGCGATGGTCGGGTTCGGCCGACGCGGCGCCGGACGAGGCCCCGGCCGCTCCCTCCCCGGGCCAAGGGCGGAGCGAGTCCCCGCTCGCGCCCTTCTCCGAAGCGGAGCCCCGCCCGTGACCCGGGCCCGTGCGACGGCGCGGGCGCGCCCCGTGCGGGGCACGTGGGCGGGCGCGCCGGGGGTGCTGCTCCTCGAGATGGTGCTGGCTTTGGCGCTCTTTGTCGCACTTGGCCTGGCGATCGTGAATCTCCTGGGGCAGGCGAGCGGGTCGCTGGCGGCGCTCCGTCAGGCCGCCTACGCCGCGGACCTGGCCCGCTCGGCGCTGGCGAGGATCGAGGCCGGCATCGCCTCGCCCGAGTCGTTGAACGGGCCGGTCGTCCCCTGGGAGGCCGAGGCGGGCGGATCGGCCGAGTCGGCGCATGCGTCCGGCGCGGGGTGGGAGCTGCGAATCGGCACCGAGCCGACGGAGTTTCCGGGCCTGACGCTCGTCACGGTCACCGCGGTGCGCTCGGGCCGGCCGGGGTCCGCGGGCGGATCGCTCGTGCGCCTCAGCCAGCTCGTGCGCCTCGGCGCCCGGGAACCGGAGGGGCTTGTGGGGGTGGGCCCGTGACGCGCCCGGGTGGCCCGCGCGCGCCGCGCCCGGGCTTTACCGTGGTGGAGGTCATGCTCGCCCTGGCCCTGATGTTCCTGGTGGTCGGGGGGGTGCTGGGGTTCCTGGGCAACGTGCAGCTCCGCCGCGCCGGCGTCTCCCGGCTGGCGGGCGAGCTCGAGGGGTCGCTGGCCCTGGTTGACCGCCTCGAGAGCGACCTGGCGGTGTGCGTCGCCGGTGACGAGCGGCACGGACCGGGCATCCGCGGAGACGCGACGTCGATCGATCTGCTGACCCGCGCCGTGTGGCTGGGGGCGGGGCGCCGGGCCGAGCTGGAGGTCGGCGGCGACCTCCAGCGCAGCACCCTGCGCTTCGACGCGGGCGCCGGGCGGGTCACGCTCGAGCGGGCCGACGGGGCCGGGCCGCTCACCCCCGCGGAGACGCTGGCCGACGGGCTCGCGCGCGTCCGTTTCCGGTACTACGACGGCGCCGAGTGGGCCGAGACGTTCGACTCGGGAGCGCACGGCGGGTTGCCCGTCGCCATCGAGGTGGGCCTCTGGTACGGTCCGCCGGGCTCGGCGCCGATCCCGGGGGCCGCGCCCTCGGTGGCCGAGTCAGCGGCCCCGCGCGCGGCCCTTCGCGCCCCGGACCGCCTGCGGGTCATCGTGGTGCCCGACGGCCCGGTGTCGGCGTGGAAGGAGGGACGCTGATGCCGGCGCGCCACTCGCGACCCCGCGGCATGGTCCTGCTCGTGGTGCTGCTGGCCCTGGTGGTGGGGGCCCTGGCCGCCAGCGGCGCCGCCTACGTGGCCGACGCCCAGCGGGGCGCCGCCCGCACGTCGGCCCGGCTGGCGCAGTCGCGGGCCCTGGCCTGGTCGGGCGTGCAGGCCGTGATGGCCGAGCTGGCCGAGCAGCGCTCCGAGCTGCTGCGCGGGGGCGAGCCGACGATCCGCGCCTCCTGGACGCTCCCCGAGCCCGACGGGCACGCCGGGCCGGCGCGCGTCTTCCGCGCGGTGCCGGTGCGCGGGCGGCTGGTGCAGAGCGAACCCGCCAAGCTCGACCTGAACGCCGCCACCGGGCCGATGCTGGCCCAGCTCGGTCCGCTGGGCGAGGGGCGGGCCGCGCGGGTCGTCGCGGGACGGGCCGCCGGGCGGCTCACCAGCACCGAAGAGTTGTGCGCGGTCGCCGGTCTCGAGCGGGCGCAGTTCGCCCGCGCCCGCGGCGCTCCCGACGAGGCCGCCGACGCCGCCCCGGGGCGGGCGCCCGCCCTGTGCGACCTGGTGACGGTCTTCGCCTTCGATCCGGCCGTGCAGGCCGGCGCGGCCGATCCAACCGCGACCGGCCAGCCACGCCTGCGCCTCGAGCCCGAAGTGCTCGAGAGCGTGGGTCGCGCGCTCGAGGACGCGCTCGGCGCCGAGGCCGCCCCGGCGGTGCCGGCCCTGCTCAAACAGCTCGGCGCCGTCACGACGCCGGGCCAACTCGCCCGGCTGCTCGCCGGCCAAGGCGTGGACCAGAAGCTCTGGCCGCTGATCCTGGACCTGCTGGCGGTCCCCGCCGATCCGTTCGCCGCGGGGCGCGTCGACGTCCTGCGGGCCCCGGTCGCAGTCCTGGCCTGCATCCCGGGGATCGACGCGGAGGGCGCCCAGCGCCTCGTGCGGGTGCGCGACGGCCTGGACGAACGGGCCCGGACCACTCCCGCCTGGCTCGTCCTCGAGAAGGTCATCACGCCGGAGCAGTTCGTCGAGGCGGCGGACTTCGTCACGTGCCGGTCGCTCCAGTGGCGCGTGGTCGTCGAAGGGGGCTTCCAGGCCGCGCGACCGACGGGCGAGCCGCCCGACGCCGCGGGCGAGACCCCGCTCACCGACCGCGTCGTGCTCGAGGCGGTGATCGACGTGGCGGCGCCGCGTCCGCGCGTGGCGTATCTCCGTGACATCACGCTCATGCCGATCGCCGAGCGGCTGGAGGAGGAGGCCCGGCAGCGGCGCCTGGCGGGGCGTGCCGAGATCGAGGAGGAACCCGAGGCCGCGACCGAGGCGGATGCCGAGTCCGACACGCCGGCCGCGGACGGGCGCCCGTTCGAGGACTCTTTCGCGTTCGATCCGGTGGAGGGCCCGCGTCGCGGGGCCTGGCGCCTGGATCTCGGGGCCGAACCGCGCGCGGATCGCTCGGCGGCTGATGGGTCCGCGGCCGATGGGTGGGCGATCGATGAGCCCGGCGTGCGCGCGCCCCCGCCCGAGCCGGCGCGGGGCCCGGAGCGCGCACCGCCGGCCGACACCCGGCTGGGGCGCTGGACCAGTGGAGCGGGAGGGCGTCGATGAGCCGGAACGAGCGGGCCCAGGTCGCCCTCGATCTCGAGAACAACCGGCTGGTGGCGGTGGGCGGGGCCGTCGAGGGCGGCCAGCTCCGTCTCATCGGTTGGACGATCGCCGATCGCCCCGCCACGATGGCCGCGGAGGAGGCGCCGGACTTCGGCGCCTGGATCGCGGCGGAGCTGAAGAGGGCGGGTCTGTGGGCGGCGGCGCGGCGGGGAGGGATCGTCTTCGCGGTGCCGCGCGCCGAGGTGGTGCTCAAGCGGATCGGCCTCCCCGGGGCAGTCACCGGTGCGGAGCTTCCGTCCCTGGTGCGCCTGCAGATGCTCCGGCAGTTGACGGTCTCGGGCGAGAGCGCGGCGATCGACTTCATCCCGCTCGACCTCCCGGCCCGGCCGGCCCGGGGCACGCCGGCGGAGAGCCGGACGAGCGCGGTCCTGGCGGGCGCTCTGCAGGGCGACCGGCTCGCGTGGCGGCAGAGCCTCGCGCGCGCCGCCGGGCTGAAGGTCGCGCGCGTCGGGCTGAGGTCGGAGGGGGCCGCGGCCCTGCTGGCCGAGGGGGCGCAGCGCCGCGGCGGGGCCACGCTCGGCATCGCCCTCGGCGGGGGGTCAGCGGAGCTGCTGGTCGTCGAGGAGGGCCAGCTCGTCTTTGCGCGCGCCACCGACCTGTTCCGGACGGAGCCCGGCGGCGACGCCGAGGGCTTCGCCCAGCGCCTGGCCGTGGAGGCCAAGCGCACGCTCATGAGCTATCGCGGCAACCCCGAGGCCGCCCCGCTCGAGGCCGTCGTCGTCCTCGGCGCCGACGAGACGGCCCGGCTGGTGGCCGAGCGCTGCGAGGAGGCGCTCGGGCTGCGCGCCCACACCACCGACTATCCGGCGTTCGTGGCGGCGCCGCGGACGATGCCGCCGGGCGCGCGCACGGCCCTGGCCCCGCTCGTGGGGCTCCTGGCCGAGCCGGTCACGGGCCGGCCGGTCCTCGACTTCGCCGCCCCCCGGCGCGCGCCCGACGTGGCGGCGGCGCGCCGCCAGCGGGCCCTCCTCGCCGCCGCGGCGCTGGTGATTCTCGGGGGCTCGGGGGCGACCCTGGCCCGCCTCGACCTGGCCCGCCGCCAGGACGAGCTCGACCAGCTCAAGGCCGGCTGGGCCGAATCGGCGCCGCGGCACGCGGCGTATCTGCGGGCCCGGGCGCGGCTGGATCACCTCCGGCAGTTCGTCGCGTCGGAGGCCGACTGGCTGGCGCACCTGGAGGAGCTCTCCCGGGCCATGCCCGACACGCGGCTGGCGGTGCTCGACCGCCTGGACGCCACGGGGCGTGTCGAGGTCGTCTTCAAGCCAAAGGAGCGGCGCCAGCTCCCGGGCGGGTCCTGGGAGACACGCTTCCGCGGTCTGATCCAGCTCAGCGGGAGCGCCTCCCGGCGCGACGTCGCCGATGCGCTGCGGGCGCGCCTGGTCCAGGATCAGCGCTACACGCTCCAGACGCGCGGGGCCGACACCCCCGACCGGTTCGACTGGGTCCTGGTGACCGCCAGCCCCAGGCCGCTCCCACCCGAGGCCGCCCCGGCCCCCAACGGTGCGGCGGCGGCGGCCGAGCCCCGGGCCCACATCGCGCCCGGAGGCACGCCATGAACGCGCGCTCTCATCGGCTGATTCTGGGAGTCACAGCGGCGCTCATGCTGGTGGTCGTGCCCCTGGCGTACCAACGCCTCTACGCCGGGCCGCGCCGCGAGCTCGAAGCGGAGACAGACCGGTACCGCACGGCCCTGGGCGATCGTGAGGACGAGATCGCCGGCCTGGCCACCATCCGCAAGGACCTGGCGGCGCTCGCGCGCACCGGGCTCGGCTCCGACGAGGAGAGCACGAGCGCCGCGCTCCGCTCGGCGCTCAACGAGGTGTTCGCGCACTACAAGCTCGAGGCCGCCTCGGTCTCGACGCGGCGGCCCGAGGGAGTGGTGAATCCCGCGGCGACGATCGGGGCGCCGGAATACCGCGACAAGGCCGTCAAGGGCCGTCCGGACTTTTTCGCCGTCTCCGCCACCGCCACCGGAAAGGGCTCGCTCGAGCGGGCCCTGCGGGTGCTGGCGACCCTCGATAGGCAGCCCTGGGTCCATCGCATCGACCGGTTCAGCCTGACCCCTGTCGGCAAGGACCGGGAGCAGGTGGAGCTGGCCGTCGAGCTCACGAGCGTCTTCCTCCCGGAGCCGGAGCTGCGCGCCGGCCCTCCGCCGGAGCGCATCTGGGAGCCCGCGCCCGACTCGGAAGTGGTTCGCTACCGCGCGATCTGGGAGAAGAACGTCTTCCGGGCGCCCCCGCCGGTCCCGGCGGCGCCGGCGGGGCCCTCGCCCACGCTCAACCCCGTCCCGGGGGTGTCACCGGCCGGACCCGCGCTGGGCGACTACCGCGTCACCGGCGTGGTGCAGGGGCGCTCCGGCGCCGAGCTGTGGCTTGTCAACACGAAGACCGCCGAGCGGCTGGTGCTCACCCCAGGTCACGGCGTGCTGGGGGCGGTCTTCGAGGGCGCGCGCGGCGACCGGGCGCTGGTGCGGGTCGGGGAGGCGACGTTCGAGGTGACAGTCGGAGCAACGCTCGCGGACAGAAAGCCCGCGGGTTAAGTAGACTCGGCTCTTTGCGGCGCGGAGCGCCGCGCCGGGCGCCGGCCCGGTGAAGCGAAAAGGAGGAGCGCATGGGTCCGAAGCGCGCACGCCGTCTGTTGGTGCCGGCCCTGCTCATCATGGCCGCGGGGAGACCGGTCTCCCTGCTGGCCCAGGCGACCCCGCCGGCCTCCCCGCCCCCCGCGGCCCCCGAGTCGGCCCCCGCCGGCGCACCGGCGCAGCCGACCGAGCCGGCGCCCACTCCCGCGCCCCAGGCGCCGCCGGCTCCCGCGCCCACGCCGGCACCCGCCACGCCCGCCGCCCCGGCCCCGCTGCCGGCGGAGAGCGCGCGGCTGCGCTTCAGCTTCAAGGACACGCCCTTCGACCAGGTCCTGGACTTCATGGCCCGGCAGACGGGCCTGCCGGTCATCCGCGAGGCGGACCTGCCCGCCGCCCCCGTCACGTTCATCAGCGCCACCGACTACTCGGTCCAGGAAGGCCTCGACGTCCTGAACCGCATCCTCTTCATGCACGGGCTCCAGCTCCGTCGCGAGGCCAACTTTCTCCTGCTGACCAAGCTCGAGGACATGCGCGCCCTCAGCACCACCTTCCCGGACCGCGTGCCCGACGGCATCGCGGACCCGACCATGGTGACGGCGGTGATCCCGCTCAACAACGCCCTGGCGGCCCCCCTGGCCGAGCAGATCAAGGGCCTGGTGACCAAGTACGGGGCCATCACGGCGCTGCCGCAGCAGAACGCGCTGGTGGTGGTGGATACCGCGGCCCAGGTGCGGCGCGTCCGGGCGATCATCGAGCAGCTCGACGCCGAGCCCCCGTCGGACGCGCAGTTCAAGGTCTTCACGCTCGCGCACGCGCAGGTGGACGCGGTCTTCGGCGCCCTCAAGGGGCTCATCGCCGAGAAGCGGACGACCGTGGTGCACGACGACAAGGGCAACCGGAGGGTCATCCAGGACGAGACCATCCCCGGGCTCAACATCCAGCCGGACGCGCGCACGAACTCGATCGTCGCGGTCGGACCCGCCGGACGCCTGGAGATGCTCGGACAGCTCGTGGCGATCCTCGACCGGCCCGCGGGCGCGGGCGAGGCACGCGAGCTGGTCACCTTCGCGCTCCCGACCGTGAGCCCCGACGAGGCGGCGGCGAAGGTGACGCAGCTCTTCGCCCAGCTCCCGCAGCCGGGTCGTCCCCTGGTCCTCCCGCTGGCCGGGCAGGGGAAGCTCGCGGTGGTGGGGGGGCCCGAGCAGGTGGCCCAGGCGGCGACGCTGCTGGGCGAGATCGACCCGGGGATGGCGCCGAGCGCGGCCGCGGGCTCGCGTCCCCCGGCGCCGGCCGAGTACCGGGCCGCGGTGGCGCGCCTGGAGCACGCCACGCCGCAGGCGGTGGCCGCGGTGCTGCCGCGCCTCCTCTCACCCCGTCAGGCCGCGGCGGTGCGCTTCGCGCCCGCGCCGGACAACGCCGGGCTGATCGTCTCCGGACCGGGCGCCGACGTCGAAGCCATCCTGGCGCTGCTCGGGACGCTCGACGCCCCGGCGCAGCAGGACCGGGAGGTCCGGCAGGTGCGGGTGGCCCGGGGAGCGCCGGCGGAGCTGCTGGCGCGGGCCCAGGGCCTGTACGCCCAGACCAGCGCCGGGGAGAGGGCGCCGGTCTCGGCCTCGCTCGACCTCGAGTCGCGCCTCGTCACGCTGGTCGGGCCGCGCGACGGGCTGGCGGCCTTCACCGAGCTGCTCAAGGGGGCCGAGTCGGCGGCGGTCGACCGGGAGGTCCGCTTCGTCGAGGTGCGCCATGCGCGGGCGGCCGAGCTGGCCGCCACCCTCACGGAGCTGGCCCGCTCGAGCCGGGTCTTCGCGCCCGCCGGGGGCGCGGGGCCGGAGTTCGAGGCCATCGAGGCGAGCAACGCCCTGGTGGTGGCGGCGGAGCCGGGGCAGCACGCGGTGGCCGATCAGCTCGTGCGCACGCTCGACGCGCCCCGCGCCTCGGAGCGGCCGCCGCTGCGCATCCTGCGGCTGGCGAGCACGGACGCGGCCAACCTGGCCCAGGTGCTGGGCGCCACCTACGCGCAGCGCCCGCCCGAGCAGCGGCTGCGGCTGCCGGTGGACATCCAGGCCGACCCGGCGACCAACACGCTGCTGGTGTCGGCGCACCCCGACCTGTACCCGGAGATCGAGGAGATCGTCACGCGGCTGAACCAGACCCAGGCCGCGGACGCCTCGGGGCGCGAGATCCGCATCTTCCCCCTGAAGGTCGCCCAGGCCGAGGAGCTGGCCCGCACCATCGACCAGATGTACCCCGACCCGCCGGCCCCGCTCGACCCGCGGACCCGCCAGCCCCGCCCGGACCTCAAGCCTCCGCGCGAGATCGTCGTGCGCGCCGACCGGCAGACCAACTCGCTCATCGTCGATGCGCCGGTGCAGCGGCTGACGGGCTTCCAGGAACTGGTCAAGCAGCTCGATCAGCAGAAGCTCCCCGAGAACGTCGAGCTGCGCACCTACACCGTGGCCCGCGCCGACCTCTCCTCGGTCGCCACCACGCTGCGCGGCCTGGCGGCGTCGAACGGTCTGACCGGCGGGGCGGCCCTGCCGGCCGGCCAGGCCTCGATCAGCATCAGCACCGAGCCCACCACGCGCACGCTGATCGTGAGCGGGCCCGGGGCCATCTTCGCCGAGGTGGAGAAGGTGCTGGCGAAGCTCGACGCGCCGCCGACACGCGCCCCGACCGGGCTGCGGATGTACGGGCTCCGGCACGCCAAGGCGGAGCGGCTCCAGCCGCTCCTCTCGCGCCTCCTGCTGGCGCGGCTGAAGGAGCAGCAGGACCGCGAGGGCGTCGCCGCGGCGGAGGTGCAGTCGCTGCTCGAGGTGGCCGCCGACCCGGTCAGCAACACGCTGATCGTCTCGGCCCCCGAGGGCGTCCAGCAGATCGCCGAGCAGCTCGTCGCCTCCCTGGACACGCCGGCCGCGGCCTCCGGGCGCGCGGTGCTGCGCGTGGTGCCCCTCTCCTTCGCCGACGCCGTCCAGGCGGCGCAGACCCTCGGGGCCGCGATCCCGACCATGGAGCTGCCCGCGGGCGGGCCGGTGGCGGTCTCGGCGATCGCGGGCTCCAACGCGCTGCTCCTCTCCGGCCCCGAGGCCGACCTGGCCAAGCTCGAAGAGCTGATCAGGTCGCTCGACGTGCGCCCCCCGGCCGACGATGCCGCCGCCGTCGAGACGTTCCCGCTCAAGAACTCCGACGCCGGGACGCTGGCGGCGGTCGTGCAGCGGCTGCTGGCCCAGCAGCAGCAGACCGACCCGCGGATCCTGGCCCTGCAGCTCCGCTACGCCCGCGGCCCGATGCCGGCGGTGCCCCAGGTGAGGGTCGAGGCCGACACGCGGACCAACGCGCTGATTGTCTCGGGCCCGGCGGCGACCATGGACCTGGCGCGCACGGTGATCGCGGGCCTGGACCAGCCCGCCCAGGCCGACGGGCGCACCGCCCGGGTCTTTGCGCCCGCGCGGGCCCGCCCGGCGGCGCTCATCGCCGCGGTGCTGCCGGTGCTTCGGGCCACGGCCCCGCCCGGGCGCACGCCGGTGGAGATGACCCAGGACGCGGCGAGCGGCAGCATCGTGGTGCTCGGGACCCCCGAGCAGGCCCAGGAGGCCGAGCGGCTGCTGCGCGAGTTCGATGCCCGGGCCCTGGCGGTCCCGCAGGCGGACATCCAGGTGATCGACCTGGCCCACGCCAGCGCCGCCGCGGTCGCCCCGAGCGTGCAGGCGATGCTGGGAGACCGCGCGCGCTGGCCCGAGGCCCTGGCGGCCGCCGAGCGGGCCGGGCTGGCCGTCCCCAGCCCGGTGGTGAACGCCGACCCGGCGGGGAACCGCCTGGTGGTGAGCGTGCCCACGGCCTTGATGCCGGTGGCGCGGCAGGTGATCGGCGCCCTCGACCGGCCCGCCGCGTAGCAGACCGCCGAGGTGCGCGTGTTCGCGCTGAGCAAGACCGCGGCGGCGGACGTGGCCGCGGCGGTGCGGACGGCCGTCTCCGCGGGGCTGCGCCCGGGTGAGGCGGCCCCCGTGGTCACGCCCGAGCCGGGGTCGAACTCGGTGGTCGTGAGCGCCGCCCCCGACCGCCTGGCCCGGGCCGAGGAGGTGGTGCGGGCCCTGGATGGCGCGGGGCGTCCCGACGGCCTGGCGGTGCGGACGATCGCGCTGGCGCACGCCCGGGCCGAGTCCGTGGCGCCCATGGTCCAGACGCTGCTGCGCCGGGAGTCGGTGCTGGAGCAGATTCCCCAGTGGCAGAAGCTCGAGTTCCTGCGCTCGCAGCAGCCGCAGGGCTCCCCGCCGGCCGCGCTGCGGGCGGTGGCCGAGCCGCGGCTCAACGCGGTGGTCGTGACGGGCCCGGTGGCTCTGATCGAGGTGGCCGAGCAGATCGTGCGCGAGCTGGACGTGAGCCCGGCGGGCGGGGGCGGGCGCTCCGTGCGCGTCCTGACCCTGACGGGGGCGGACGCGGCCGAGCTGGCGGCGAGCCTGGCGGCGGTCTTCCAGGAGGAGGGGGAGGGGGCGGCGCCGACGATCCGGGTGGACGCGGCGAGCAACTCGCTGATCGTGCGCGCGGGCGAGGCGCAGATGCGCACGGTCGAGGAGCTGGTGACCAAGCTCGACGCCGCCGCGGTGGCCGGGTCGCGCGAGCTGCGGCTGATCTCGTTGGACCCCTCCCGGGCCCGCGCCGGGGCGGTGGCGGAGGCCCTGCGCCGGCTGCTGGACGACCGGGGCGCACCGGCGATCGAGATCGTGCCGGTCGAGGAGCTGATGAAGCGCGAGGGCGGACCGGGCCCGGTCCCGCCTACCAGTCCCGACAGGCGCCAGGGCCTGACGGTCCCGCTGCACCTGCCCGGGATCGTCGCGATCGCGGTGATGGCGGCGCCGGGCGCGCCCCCGACCCCGGCGGCGGCGCCGCCCCCCGACCCCGCGCCGGCCCGGCCCGTCGAAGCGCCCCTCACGATCGCGGTGGACGAGGCGAGCAACTCGCTGGTGGTGGTCGGCCCGGCGCGGCTCACGCAGCGGGTGGCGGCCCTGGCGGGGCAGCTCGAGAAGCAGATGCCGGCCGAGCCCGGGCGCGTGCGCCTGGTCACCCTGCCGGAGAGCGCCGACGCGCGGGCGCTGGCGCAGGCGATCACCGCGGCGGTGCGGCAGATCGGCACCCGCTCGGAGGGACAGACCGGGGGTTTTACCTCGCGCGTCGCGGTTGAGGCCGATCCCGCCGGCGGCGCGCTGATCGTCTCGGCCAACGAGACGGACTTTGCCGTGCTGGGCGAGCTGATCGGGGCGCTGGCCCGTCCCGGGCCGGCCACCACACTCACCGTGAAGGTCTACCCGCTGACCAACACCACGGCCCAGCGGGCCCTGAGGGCCGCGACCGACCTGCTGGCCCCGGCGCCGCGGGGCGCGCAGGCGCGCCGGCTGCTGGCCCTCGACGTGCCGGGCCCGAACGGAACCCCGGCCGGCGCTCCCATCCCGTTCGATCCCGCGAGCGTGCGCCTGACCGCGGACCCG
>DASPKO010000027.1:0-4844 GCA_035628055.1 Phycisphaerales bacterium | reverse complement strand
CGACCCCAGCAACCACACGGAGCCGCCCCGAATGCTCGCCACCGACCGCGACCTGCTCGTGCTGGAGCCCAACCTATTCCGCGACATCTCGTGGGCCGGCCAGCGACTGCTCGAGACCACGGGCTCGACGAGCGGGAACGTCCTGACGCTCGCCGGGGGCGACGCCGCGGCCGCGGGCGTGACCACCGGGCACGTCGCCCTCGTGGGGGGCGTGGCCCTGGAGGTGATCGAGCGGACGGCCCCGGGCACGCTGGTGGTCTCGCGCGTGCGCGCGGCCGGCGACGGGCCCATCATCCCGCCCCCGACCCTCGCGGCGCAGCCGGTGGTGGTCACGAGCTTCGCGCCCCAGCTCGCCCTGGTGACGGCCCAGGCGCTGCGCCTGGTCGGCGTCGGGCCGGGAACCGACGCGGGGCCCGACGGGCCGACCGAGAGCGACATCACCGACGCCGGGGCGCTGCGGCCGCTCGTCTGTCTGGGCGCCCTCCACCTCATCTATGCCGCGGCCTCGTCCCTGGCGGGCGCGGGCTCCCCGGCCCACCAGCGGGCCGAGCTGTACCGCGAGCGCTTCGGCGCCGAGCGGTCGCGCGCCAGCGCGCCGATCGACCTCGACGGCGACGGGGTCGCCGACGTCATCCGGCGCCCGTCCGTGACGCGGCTGGTCCGCGGCTGAACGTCGCGGCACCCGAGGAGGCATCCACCGTGCTGATCCTGAACCCGGGAACGGTCCGCTTCGGCGACCAGGCGTGGGAGGACGTGGCCGCGCTCGCGGTGGACCGGGCCGCGGCGCGCACCGTCCTCGAGTGGTCCGACGAGGGGCCGCACGCCGTGCTGGCGGATGTCCCCGAGGTGCGCGTGAGCGTGAGGGTGGTGCGCCGCCTCGATGGTGGCGACCTCGCGGCGCCTCTGCCGGGGCAGCAGGCCACGCTGAGCTTCCACACCGCGCCCGCCATGAGCGACGCCGGCCGGCGCTCGGTGACCATGACCGCGGTCGTGCTCTCGGTGACGCACGAGCTCGCGGGCCAGCAGGGGGCGCGGCAGGTGATCGCGCTCGTGGCGGTGGCCGCCACGGGCGGCGCCGACCCCGTCATCGTCCTTCCGGTCTGACGCGGGGCGCCACGCGGCGCGTGCCGGAGCACGGCGCCCACGCCGCCCACGCGGCTGGCGCCCTTCGAAGGGATCCGCCATGTCGAGCTCGTACAAAGGCCTCGGCCTGTTCAACTCGGGCCCGCACCGCTTCGCGGTCGAGCCCGCCGGGAGCAAGGTCATCCCCGTCTTCGTGCTCGACGGGGCCTCGGCCGGGTCGGTGCCGCTGGGGCCCCTCGAGCTGATCGTGGTGGTCACGGGGCGGCTGGTGGCCGGCACCGAGGCGGCGCTCTGGACGCTGCGTGACGCGATCCTGGCCCAGCTCACGACGCCCACCAGCGGCGGGCTGCTGATCGACCATCACGGGCGCCAGTTCGCGGAGGTGCATTTCACCGAGTTCGCGCCCGGCGACCGCACCGACCGCGGGCGCCTGGTCACGCTGGGCTACACGGCCCGGTTCATCAAGTACCTGGCGAGCTGAGCGGCGCGCGGGTGTCGGGACCTGCCGCCGTGTCTGACCCCCGCCGTTGGCCACTCGCCGCATGCCGCATGCCGGAGTCTTCGCATGGAAACCGACGCGCTCTCGGCGCTCGTGCAGTTCGGGGCCGCCGGGCTGATCGGCTGGATGTGGCTCAGCGAACGCCGCGCCGCCGCCGGCCGCGAGTCGCAGCTCACCGCGGCCCATGAGCGGATCCTCGGCGACAAGGCCCGCCTCGACACGCTGGTGGGCGTGCTCGAGCAGAACACGCGGATCATTACCGCGCTGGAGCTCGGGCAGCGTCAGCTCGTCCAGGTGCTGGAGCGGGCGCTGGGGCGGAGCTCGGCCGCGGGCCAGGGGCCGGGCGGTGGGGCCGCGACGGCGCCGCGGGAGTGATCGCGTACAGTCTGGCGGTGGCGCCCCGGCCCGCGAGCCCGAAGCCCGGCCCGAAGCCCGGTCCGGCGGCCGGCCTGTGCGTCGGCCTGCTGGCGGGACTCGCCTGGGCCGGCGCTCTCCCGGGCTGCGTGGGCGTTGATGAGACCTCGCCGTCGCAGGGACCGCGCGACATCGTCGACGAGCCCATCGGCGGGCGGTCGGAGGGGGGGCGGACCCGCGGGGCGCGGGGCGCGGCCGCGCTCGAGGCCGACCGGCTCGAGGTTCATCCCCTGACGCGGCTGACGCGCACGCCCGCGGGCGAGCTCCAACTGGCGCTCCACCTGGACCCCAAGGACCGGTACGGGCACAGCACCAAGGCGCTCGGTCGGGTGCGCGTGGAGCTCTACCGCCCGGGCGGGGGCGACGTCGGGAGCGCGGGGGGCGGGGCCGAGACGCAGGAGCTTGTGTGGGACGTGGACCTGCGCGACGCGGCCAGCAACGCGCTGCTGTACGACGACATGGTGACGCGCACGTACGTGCTGCACCTGGGAGGCCTGCCCGGGTGGATGGAGGAATGGGTCGCGGGGCGCGGGCGCGAGCCCTGGATCACGCTCAAGGTGCGCTTCAGCGGGGCGACGGGCGTGCTGGAGGCGGGGTACCGGATGCAGCGGTAGTCCCGGGCCGCGGCCCCGCACCGCCGGGGGCCCGCAGAGCGGGATCGGCGGCCAGCGAGGCCGCGATGGAGACCTCGTGCAGGCGCACGCTGGCGGCGTCGAGCTCGCGCTTGGCCGCCTCCAGGGCCGCCGCGTCGACGCCCTGCCAGTCGTCCTTGGCGCGCCCCACCAGGTCGCGCAGGATGTCGATGGCGCCGGCGAGGCGGGCGTGCTCGTCCGGGGCCAGGGCGGCGGCGTGCGCGGCGAACTGGCGCCCGACCCAGTGCAGGTCGAGGGCGGCGGTGGCCGTCAGATCGGCGACGCGGCGGCGGGACAGATCGGCGCGGGCGTGCTGGAAGCTCTCGCGCTCGAGGCGGTCGACCTCCTCGGGGGTCAGGCCGTGCGTGGGCACGACCTGGAGAGCCGCGCGCTTGCCGCTGCGCTCCTCGACGGCCGAGACGTTGAGCACGCCGCTGGCGTCGACGAGGAAGTCGACGCGGAGCCTGGGGATGCCCGCGGGCATGGGGGGGATGCCCGAGAGGTGGAAGAGGCCGAGCGACCGGCAGTCCGCGGCCATCTCGCGCTCGCCCTGGAGGACGTGGATCTTGATGGAGGTCTGGGCGTCGACGGAGGTGCTGAAGCGCTCCGAGGCCCGCGCGGGGACGGAGGAGTTGCGATGGATCAGCTTGGCGACGGCCCCGCCGACGGTCTCGACGCCGAGCGAGAGGGGGACGACGTCGAGGAGGAGGGCCTGCCGGGAGGCGCCCGAGAGAATGCTGGCCTGGACGGCGGCCCCGAGGGCCACGACCTGGTCGGGGTCGAGGGCGGTGTAAGGCTCAAGGTCGAAGAACTCGGCGACGCGCCGGCGGACCAGGGGCGTGCGCGTCACGCCGCCCACGAGCACCACGGCGGAGAGGGCTTCGCCGGCGAGCGAGCGCTGGGCGTCGCGGAGGGCGCGGCGGCAGGACTCGAGCGTGCGCTCGACCAGCGGGGCGACGAGCTCTTCGAACCGGGCGCGGGTGATCTCGGCGCGGAAGGACCGCCCCCCCGGGCCGAGGTCCAGGTCCTCCGCGGAGAGGTCGATCGTCGCGGTCGCGTGCTCGGAGAGCTGGTGGCGGGCGCGGCGCGCGGCGTCGCGGAGGGCGGCACGGGCGCGGGCAGGGACGGTTGGCGCGCCCGGGCTCTCGCGCAGCCGATCGGCGAGCCGGGGCATGAGGTGGTCCACGAGCGCGTGGTCGAAGTCATCCCCGCCGAGGCGTGTGTCGCCGGCGGTCGAGATGACCTGGAAGAAGTCGGCGGGCGTGGGGGTCTGGGCGTCGGGCCTGTCGGCCTGAGCGGGGGACGGCTGGCCCGGGACGACGCGGAGGATGGAGACATCGAAGGTCCCGCCGCCGAGGTCGTAGACGGCGATGAGCTGGGACTGTGCGCGTGAGCCGGCGCTCCGGAGCCCGACGCCGTAGGCGAGCGCGGCCGCCGTGGGCTCGTTGAGGATGCGGACGGCGTCGAGGCCGGCGAGGCGGGCGGCGTCGCGCGTGGCCTGGCGCTGGGCGTCGTCGAAATACGCGGGGACGGTGACCACGGCCTGGCGCACCGGCACGCCGAGGGCGCGGGAGGCCTGGTCGCGGAGGTGGCGGAGGATGTGCGCCGAGACTTCCTGCGGGGAGAGGAGGCGCGGGGGCGCGGCCTGCGGTCCGGCAGGATCGGCGGGGAGCTCGACGCGGGCGGCACCGCCGGGACCCGCGACGACGCGGTACGGGAGGTAGGGAAGGTCGTCCTGGGCGTCGGCGAGGGCGCGGCCCATGAGGCGCTTGACGCTGGTGATGGTGGAGCCAGGATGGAGCCGGCCGAGCTCGAGGGCCCGCTGGCCGATCACCGGCGGCGGAGGAACTTGGGGGGCGGCGGGGACTCCGGTCCGGAGACCGGAGCCACCGGAGAGGGGAAAGTGGACGGCGCTGGGGCAGAGGGGGCGGCCGAACCCGTCGGGGAGGATGCGCGGGGCGGCGCCGGCGGGCCCGGGTGGGAAGGCCGCGATGGCCACGAGGGAGTTGGTGGTTCCCAGGTCGATGCCGACGATGGGCTCGAACGGGCCGGCGGGCACGGGGGAGTTTAGGGAAGAAGGCACGAAGGCACGAAGGCACGAAGGCACGAAGGCACGAAGGCACAGAGGCACGAAGGCACAGAGGCACAGAGGCACAGAGGCACAGAGGCACAGAGGCACAGAGGCACAGAGGCACAGAGGCACAGAGGCACAGAGG
>DASPKO010000026.1:0-2186 GCA_035628055.1 Phycisphaerales bacterium | reverse complement strand
ATCATCTGGCGGACCATCGCCTCGATCAGGCTCGGGCGCTCCTGGCCTTGGCGGTCCACGTCCTGGACGACCCGGTCGAGACGGGCGCGCAGCCGCTCGACCTCCAGCCGCTTGGCCTCCAGGCGCGCATCGACCAGCTCGGTGACCAGCTCGCGCAGCTTGGCGATGTCGGCCTCGACCTCCGCCGGCACGGGGCCGTCCGCGGGCAGCCGCTGCGCGATGGAGTACGCCAGCGGCCCGGCGCGGAACTGTGCGCGGACTTCCCGGACCCGCAGCTCGTAGAGCTCCGGCTCGCGGTCGCGCAGCTCCAGCAGTTCCCGCACGCGCGGGGCCCACTCCTGCAAGCGGCGCTCGACCTCGGCCGGGTTGTCCCGCGCCGCCTCCTCGATCCGGGCCAGCGCCTCGGGAAACGTGGCGCGCAGAAACTCGCGCATCTGCTGGCGGTGCTCGGGGGGGAGCGGGCCGCGCGGCGGCGCGCCCGGGCGCGCCCCGGGTCGAGGCAGACCCTGGGGCAGGCCCGGCCGGCGCGCCCCGGCCCCGACCGGGCCGTGCTCGCGCGTCTCGGGAGGATCCCAGATCGTGCCCGTCCGCAGGCCCGAGCGCAGGTGGGCACGGACCTGGTCGACAGGCTCCCCCGCGTCGAGGCGGCGCTGGGCCTCCTCGAGCACCGCGCGCCGCTTCTCCAAATCGTCAAGGCGGCGGGCGATGAAGTCGCGGGTCTCCTGCTCATCCGCGCGGGCGTCGCGCGCGCGCGACGGCGGCTCACCGCCCGGCCGGCCGGGGCGCTGGGCTCTGGCGGAATCGGGCGGCGGAGTTCCGGCGTGCGCCGCCGGCGGACGGAACATCAGCCCCGTGGCGGCCACCGCCACCAGCACCGCGAGGCCCAAACGGGCGAGGGCGGCTTGGCTCACGATCCCCTCCAGTTCTCGGTGTGCGGCACCCCGGCTCCCTCACCCCAGCCGGCGTCGGAGGCGGGTCCGTCCCAGCCCTCCCAGGTGCCAGACTCCCAGGTCTCTGACTCCCAGGACCCTGTCTCCCAGGTCTCTGGGTTCACGGCCTGCTCGAGCAGGGCGACCTCCTCGGACAGGTCGGGCAGCAGATCGCCCGCGGCCTCCTCGGCCAGGATCAGAAGCCGATCGATGTCCCGGTCGAGCGTCGCGACCGCGGACGGGACGGCCGGCACGGTCCCGGGCCCGCGAGCGGCCGGGCCCGACGTGGAGTAGATCACGAGCGCCAGCCCGGCGCCGAGCAGAAGCGTCGCCGCCAGGCGCGCGTGACGGAACGGCCGCCCCGTGCCCCACCGTCGCGGCTCGGTCCGGGCCGCGCCCGCGAGCCGGAGTCCCGTCCGGCGCGAGGAGAGCAGCGGCGCGGTGCGGGCCAGGACGCGCTCCTCGAGCCCGGCGCCTCCCGCGGCGGCCTCCCGGCTCGCCAGGGCCGAGAGCGCGCGGGCCCGCGGATCCGCCTCGGCGCTGGCCGCGGCGGCGTGCGCGGCGACGGACGCTTCCAGGGCGCGCCCGGCCGATGCGCGCTCGGCGGCACCGAGGCGGTCGAGCAGTGCCGCGATCTCGCGCAGCTCGGCGGGCAGCTCGGCGTGCTGGTGATGGGAGGGGCGGCTCATGACGCGGCTCCGGGCGGGAGGGTGGGGTGGAGCGGGTCCAGCAGGTCCTTGAGTTTCTTCAGGGCGCGGTGGTGCCGGGCCAGCAGCGTGCCCATGGGCTCCTCGAGCAGCTCGGCGATCTGCTTGAACGAGAGCCCGGCGTGGTGGCGCAGCTCCACGACCTCGCGATCCGCCTCCGCGAGCTGGGCCAGGGCCCGGCGCAGGGCGTTCAACTGGTCCGCCGCGTCGTCGGCGCGGGCCGGCACGGCGCCGGGATCAGGAGCGATGTCGGCGGCGGGTCCCGGGCCGGACCCGCCGGCGGTGCGCTTCCGCCGGCGGAGCTCGTCACGCAGGCGGTTCATCGCGATGCGGAACAGCCACGACTCGAACCGACCCTGCTCGGTGTAGCCGGGCTCGGCCCCCTGGCTCGTCAGCTTGGTGGCCACCGTCACGAACACAGACTGGGTCACCTCCTCGGCCAGGTCGTGATTCCCGCACCGGCTCTTGGCCAGGGCGTAGACCCGCCGGGCGTACCGGCCCACCAGCGTCCGCCACGCGAGCTGGCACCCCTCCGCGGCCTCGACGAGCA
>DASPKO010000025.1:0-2335 GCA_035628055.1 Phycisphaerales bacterium | reverse complement strand
CTCGACGAGCGCGCCGCGGGCGGCGAGCCCGGCGAGGAACGGCGTCGTGGGGAGCGCGGGGGCGTACGGCGTCGTGGCCGAGGCCCGCACCGACTCCAGCACCACCACCACCACGTTCCGGCGCACCGCCCGCGCCGTCGGGACGAGCCGAAGGTGCTCGGCCGAGAACGGGGGCTCTGCCTCTCCCACTTCCTCCTGCCCATCCTCGAGGGCGCTCCGAAGAAAGCGCTCCACGGCGCTTTCGGCGTGGAGGTCCGGCGTCGCCGGCATCATCGCGAGCACGCCGAGGGCGGGCACGAGCACGGCAAGCCCGCCCACGCGGCGCTCTGGCGCCCCTCCCACCCGCGCCTGAAGGCGGCGCCAGGCGGCCAGGGCCAGGCTCGGCAGGAAAGGCACCGCGGCCAGCGCGACGGCCAGCGGCGACGTCTCCCGCAGGAGCATCGGGAGCACCGTGCCGAGCCGGTCGATGAAGTCTTTGAGGGGGTAGTAGAGGCCGGGGTTACCGAACCCGAGCAGCACGGCGAGCTCCAGCACGTAGAACACCCCGAGCGTCCACGTCAGCGCGTGGGCGAGGCGGCGCGCGCGGCGGCGCCACCGCGAGGGCCCGTGCGACTCGGCCAGCCCCACCCCCAGCGCGAGCGCGAGCACGAAGGCCACGTCGCCGCGGAGGTACAGGATGGCCTCCAGCGAGAGCCACCCGTTCGAGGCCCACAGGCCGAACCGGCTCGTCCCCCCGAGCACCACTGCGGCTACGCCGACGCCTACCAAGGCCCCCACGCCCGCCCCCCACCGCGAGGCCCACCGGCGGCAGGCCAGGAACACCAGGAGGGCAAGGGCTGAGGCCATCAGGGGAACAGGCAGGCGCTCCTGGAGCAGCTGTACCAAGCTCGGCGCGCGGGACCCCCCCGTCAGCTCCATCTCGATCAGGCGGACCAGCGCCGCGAACGCGGCCACCGGTAATGCGAGGGCGAGGCTGATAGGGGCCCCGGGGGCGGAAAGCGCTTCCGCCCCTGCGCGAGCCCGGTCCGCCACCTGGGAGACAACTGCCTTAGCCATGAGCCCTCAAGACCGGAGCCCAGGCGCTGTTTCGCCTGGTCCCCCCGTTTCCGCATTCATAACAAAAATACTACGCCCACCCGCTCCGCGATCCCACCGGACCTCCCAGGGCCCACCCCCTGCCCCTACCTTCAACGAATAATGACGAGCGGCGGCCGGATGCACCTATTGGGGGCCCTCCCCGCGGGCCTGTGCATAGGCCTGCGCGACGCTCCGTCGCCACGCGAGCAGCTCGGCGGCCACCGCCTGCAGGACGGCGGGCGGCATCCGCGCGGCGAGGTCGACCCGCTCGGCCGGGTCTCGTGCCGTGTCGAACACCTGCATCGGGCGGCGGCGCCCCCAGTAGAGGTACTTGACGTGGCCGCGGCGGAGCGCGAGCGCCGCGCGGCCGTTCCGCCCGGCGTGGTAGATCGTGCGCGCCGGCGGCGGACGCAGGAGGGAGCTCCCTGCGAGCCGCCCCCCCTCGAGGCGGAAGCCGAGGAGGTCAGCCACCGTCGGGACGAGGTCCGCGCTGGCGCGCACGCCGCCGATTCGCGTCCCCGGCCTGAGCCCCGGCGCCACCACCACCGCCGGCACGTGGAGCGCCTCGTCCCAGAGGATGTCGCCGTGCGTGCGGGCGCCGTGCTCGCCGAAGGCCTCCCCGTGGTCCCCCACCACCACCAGCACCGTCTCCTCCAGTACGCCGGCCGCCGCGAGCCCGCCGACGAGCTCCCGGAGGAAATCATCGGTGTAGCGGATGGCGTTGAGGTAGTCATCGAGCTCCGGCTCGGAAGCGAGGCGCTGGCGCGGGAACGCCGCCGGGGTATCGTAGGGGTGGTGCCCGGTGAGGGTGAGCACCCCAGCGAAGAACGGACGTCCTTCAGCGGAGGCCTCCCGCACCCACGCCAGCAGCTGGGGGAGGACGACGCGGTCCTCGTGCCCGAAGTAGGCTTTGGGCGCGAACCCCTCGGTGGGGAAGTCGCCGTCGCCGTAGGCCTCGGCGAACCCGAGGTTCTCCAGGATCACGTCCTTCCGCTCGTAGGCGAGCGTGGCGGGGGTGAAGAACGCCGTGCGGTACCCGTGCTCCCCCAGCAAGGCCGGGAGCCCCCGCGCCGGCAACCCGCCTTCGACGGCCTCGGCCTCTATGATGTCCGGGTCGGGGCTGGGGGGGATCCCGGCGAAGAGGGAGACGAGGGCCTTGTTGGTGTAGGGGACCTCCGCGTACATCCGCTCGACGAGCGCGCCGCGGGCGGCGAGCCCGGCGAGGAACGGCGTCGTGGGGAGCGCGGGGGCGTACGGC
>DASPKO010000024.1:0-6012 GCA_035628055.1 Phycisphaerales bacterium | reverse complement strand
AGGGCCGGAGACCTTTTCGCCCTTCTCATCAAGGTACGCCGTGCCCGTCTTACCTGCGGCGAAGTTGGCCTTGGCCCTGGCGTAGAGCTCGTCGGGGAGCGGGACGTACCCGACCTCGGTGGCGAACTTCCCCGCGGTCTCGAGGTAGTATCCGACGAACGCCCTGACCTCGGGACGGGCCGCGGCCTTCCTGCTGACATAGATGAACAGGGGCCGGGTGAAGGGGGCGTAGGTCCCGTCCTGGATCGTCTTGGCCGAGGGCGCCACCGGCCCCGCGCCCCCATCGATGGGGACGGCGCGGAGCTTGTCCTGGTTCTCGAAGTAGTAGGCGGCCCCGAAGAACCCGATGCCGTTGATGTCGCCCCCGACGCCGCGCACCAGCACGTTGTCATCCTCCGAGGCCGACGCGTCGGCGCGGACCGTCCGGTCCTTGCCCGCGACGACTTCCTTGAAGTAGTCGAAGGTGCCCGAGTCGGTGCCGGGGATGTAGAGCTTGATTGGTTGGGCGGGCCAGCCGGCGCGCACCTGGTTCCACGTGCCGGCGCCGGGCTCGAGGAAGATCGTCTGGACCTCGGCGACCGTCAGCGAATCGACCCAGGTGTTCCTGGGATTGACGATGATCGTGAGCCCGTCGAGCGCGACCGGCAGCTCGATGTACTCGATGTTCTCCTGGGCCGCGGCGAGGTGCTCCTCTTTCTTGATGGGGCGCGAGGCGTCGGCGATGTCGACCTCGCCGTGCGCGAAGCGCTTGAACCCCCCGCCCGTGCCGGAGCTGCCCACGGTGACATTCACCCGGGGCGCGACCTTGTGGAACTCTTCCCCCACGGCCTCGCTCAGGGGCAGCACGGTGGACGACCCGTCGATCTTCACCGTGCCCTTGAGGCTCTGGCTGCGGCCCCGGCCCTCCTGGTTCTGGCCACAGGCCGGGGCAGAGGCCAGCGCCGCCACGGCCAGAACGGACAGCAAGCGCTTCATGGGACTCTCCTTCGGCCGGCCGGGGACCCGACGGAGGCCCCGCGCCGCCTCGCGGATTATCGCATGCGGTGCGCGCCCGGTGGGGCCCGGAGGCGGCCCGCCCGGAGGAAAATATAAGTTTTTTCCCGCTCCGCGCGCGCCGCGGTCAGATCTTATGTTCCGCGGGGGCGCGAGCGGGCCCGCGACCGCCCGGCACTCCGTTGCGCGGCGAGACTACTGGCGGGTTTCGCCGGCCCCCGCGGGATCGCGGTCGGGGGCCGAGACAATCAGCGGGATCAGGTGCTCGTTGGGAAGGTTCAGCGCGCCCATGAGGGCCGCGGCCGCGGTGGCCTCCTCGGCCTGCCCCTTGGCCACCAGCTCGCCGAGGCGCTCGAGGTGGCGTGCCTCGAGCATGTTGCCGAAACGCTTGGCCGACTGGGCGACCTTGCCGAGCATCGGCACGCGGTCGTCCGGGGCCGTGGCGCCCGTGCCCAGGGCCGCGTCCATCAGGGCCTGCTGTGCCCGCGGCTCGCCGACGTGGGCCAGGACCTCGGCGATCGCCAGGCGCATCGGTCCGGCATTGTCCCCCAGGGTGGCGATCAGCGGGCCGGCCGCGTCGGCCACGTTGAGCGCCGCCGAGCCGGAGATCGCCAGGTCGCGCAGCACCGCCAGGGCGCGCTGCTTGTAGGCGGCCGCCTCGTCGGGGCCCACGTTCCCCCCGCCGGCGCTCTCGGAGAGCTGCTCGGCCGCGGCGGCGAGCTCCTGACCGCTGACGCCGGCGCGGGCGAGCCGCGTGAGCGGGTCGCGCCCGTGCCGCGTGCTCAGGTCGGCGAAGTCCTCGCGGGTCGCCAGCGCCAGCACCGGTGTCGCCCCGAGCCGCGGCGTGCCCCGGATGTCCATGATGATCCGGTCCGTCGCCGCCGCGGTCCGATCCGAGAAGTCCACGACCACCAGGTCGGCGCCCGGAGCGTCCGCCAGCACCGCCTCGGCGTCGGCCAGGCTCTGCCCCGGCGCCAGCACCGTATACCCGGCGCCCCGGAGGAATTCACTGAGGGACTGCTGACGCTCGGCCCCCGACGCGACGACGACCGCGTAGCGGGCCGCCGCGTCGCGCACCGCGCTCGCGAGGACCGGCACCACGCGCTCCGAACCCCCGAACGGCTCGCGGGGTTGGGCCGCCCCGATCGCCAGGGCCGCCTCGTACTGCACGCGCCGGCTCGGGTAGCGCATCGCCTCGATGAGCGGGCGGCGGTCGGACCCGGCCGACCAGAGCACCGCCCCGCCGGCCGTCTGCTCGGTCGCCGCGATGGCCTTGCGGGCCAGGGGCGTGTCGCGGTCATCCAGGGCCCGGGCCAGCACGCGCTGCGAGGCCTGCGCCCCGGAGGCGACGGCGTAATACATGGCGTCGCGGCGCGCCGCCGGGTACGCCGGGTTGTCGTACCCCTCCGGCGTGTCGAGCTCGCGCGAGAAGTTGGCCGCCAGCCAGAGGGCCAGGGCCTCGGCGTCCGTGGCGTCGAGCGTCAGGGCCCGCTCGGTCAGCCGCATCGTCATCGCCTCGTGGTAGACGGGCGTCGCCACCGGGACCGGGATCAGCCCCACGCCCGGATCGAACTCCCAGACGAGCTGGTGCTCCTCCCCCGGGAAGCTGGTCAGGCTCTGCGGCTCGTCGTAGTACCCCTCGGCCAGGTCACGGTAGAGGGCGGGGATCGACGCCCGCCCCGCCCCGCCCTCGCCGATCTTCCGGATGGCCCGCTCGGCCGCGGCCTGAACCGCCCCCGAGGGGGAGGCCGCCGCCACGTCGTGCAGGAAGGGCAGACTGGTCGCGTAGCCGATGTCGGCCAGCACGCCGATGACGGTTTCCTGCGACGCGGGGTCGAGCTCGAGCAGCGCGGTCGCGAGCGGGATGACCGCCTGGCGCCCCAGCTCGACCATCACCCGGCGCACCTCCGCGGCCAGGCGCGGGTCCTGCCGCTGCAGGAGCGCCTCGAGGAGCTGGGGCATGGCGTACTCGCCGGCGGCGCGGAGACGGTCGACGGCAAAGAGCCGGTTGCGGGCCACGCCCGTCAGCAGCGCGATGTTCCGCGCCACCTCGTCGGGGTTCCGGGCCTGGTCGAGCTTGCCCGTCTCGTAGAGGCGGAGCAGGCGCGAGACCACCGTCTCGAGCTCGGCCGCCTGGGGGGAGCGCTGCACGCGCGTGATGGTCTCTTCGAACCGGGCCAGCTCGCCGCTGGACTCGACGAGCGCGGCGAACTCCGTGGGCGGCAGGTTGCGGTCCAGAAGGGCCCGCCCCATCGCCAGGGCCAGCTCGTGATTGTGCGTGCGGGTGTAGTGCAGGAAGTCCTTGAGCAGTTGCAGGTTGGTCGGCTCGTCGGCGAGAGCCTCGGGTGCCGGGGCGCCGGGGGGCGCGCCGGGCGAACCCGTCCCGGGCTGGGCCTCCTTCGGGCCCGACCCGACGGGGACCACGTCACCCTGTCCCCAGGCGGCGCCCGCCAACAGGAGCGCCGCCAGGGCGGAGGCGACGGGACGGAACGTGGCGGGCCGCGCGGGCTCGGGGCTGATGGGCACGTGCATGACTCCTGGTCCTGGCTCGGTCGGTGACACGCGCGGCCCGTCGGGCCGGAGCGGTCTCCACTCCGACACCTCATTGTCCCCGCGCCGAACCGCGCGGGCGGGCACAGCCGACCCGGTACGGGCCGGCCACCGAACGGGATGCGGCCCGGAGCCTTTCCGGGGGGGGCAATCTACCCCGTGGCGGCGCACGGTGTCAATCGCGGCTGGGTGAGGCCGGCCCGCGGCGGGGCGTGCGGATGAGTGCGGGGAACGGTCGGGTGCAAACCGCGGCGGGCGCCGTCGATGCCGGCACGGGCGTGTTCTATCGCCTGTGGCGGTTAAGCCGGCCGGGGTTTTCACCGATCCTGCTGGCGGCGACCGTCCCGATGGCGTTCCGCGTCCGGCTTGGCCCGGGCGGGGCCGCGCCCGGACGCCGCCGCCAAGCGAGGACAGAGATGATCCCATTCGAGAAGGACGTGCTGACCACCGGAGAGGTGGCCAAGATCTGCAACGTGGCCCCCCGGACGGTGTCGAAGTGGTTCGACTCCGGACAGCTCAAGGGCTACCGCATTCCCGGGTCGAAGGACCGGCGCATTCCCGTCTCCCACCTCCTCCGGTTCATGAAGGACCACGGCATCCCGTTCGACGGCGTCGCGGGGGGCAAGGCCCGGGTGCTGATCGTCGACGACGAGCGCGAGGTGACCGAGACGCTGCGCTCGGTGCTCTCGCAGCAATCCAACCTCGAGGTGCGCACGGCCGCGGGGGGCTTCGAGGCGGGCCTCGAATGCGAGCGCTTCAAGCCGCACGTCATGCTCCTGAACATCCACCTGGGCGGGGGCGACGTCCGCGGGATCGCCGGCCTGGTGCGCCAGGACGACGACCTGCAGCTCACGCGCGTGATCGCCATGAGCGGCAAGATGACCGACGCGCAGCTCAGCACGCTGCGGACCGCGGGGTTCGACGGGGTGCTGCGCAAGCCCTTCCAGGTGCGCCAGGTCATCGAGGCGATCGAGCAGGCGACCTCGGTCGTCCACTAGCCGCCGGGCCCGCACCAGCCGCCGCCGAGGGCCGCACGGACGCGGCCCGGGCGGTCGGCGCCCCTGTCACTCCACGTCCAGCGTGCGCAGGTATTCGTCCAGCGCCGCGCGCCCGGCCTCCAGCCGCTGGAGCGTCTCGGCCCGCTGGGCCCCGAGCTGCTCGAGCCGTCCCTCCTGCTCCGTGAGCTTCCGCATGTACTGCACGTAGAGCTCGCTGTTCCGCTCGATCGCCCCCATGTTGCTGCGGATGCGCTGCTGGTCCGCCGAGATCGCCGCCACCTGCCGGTCCACTTCCCCGAGGGTCCGCTCCAGGTCCGCCAGCTCTCCCTGCCGGCGCGAGATCTCCCGGAACGTCTCGAGCACCCGGTCCGAGAGCTTCCCGTCGCGGTGCAGGGCCAGCACCGTCTCGAGGTCGAACGAGGTCACCGCGACCGTGTGCCGCTCCGTCGTCTCCTGGGCCACCGTGAGCGTCCCCGAGCCCTTGGGGGCCAGCTCCAGCTCGAAGCGGTAATAGCTCGGCGTGGTCTGGGCCGCCGTCTTGGGCTCGGCCAGCTCCCACTCGCCGTGCTGGAGGCGCGGGTGCTCGATGAGCACGGTCCGCGGGGCCGCGGCGTCCTTGTTCTCGAACCCGTAGACCACGCGGTTGCGCTGCTTGACGATCTGCTCCACCAGCCCCCCCACGATCCGCAGCCTGGTCACGCTCGAGGTGTGCTCCGGCCGCGTCAGGGCGACCACGTCCAGGTCCACGGCGTACGCCAGCAGGCGGTTGTCGCCGGGCGGGATGTGCCCGATCTGGGCATCGCCCGCGTACGCGGCCCCGTCGAAGACCGAGATCGGCCCGGGCAGAAGCTGCAGTCCCCGCCCCGCCTCGGCCGGGTTGATGATCTCCACGCCGCGCATCGGGTGCTGGCTGCCGTCGGCCAGGTTGAAGATCGAGACGCGTCGCGTGGGGACCGAGGCGGTGATGATCGGGATCAGCGCCGAGCGCTGCCGCTCGATGGTTACGGGGCTGGAGAGGTCGTACTGGAAGACCTCGCCGACCATGCCGGCCGCGGCGGCGGCCTCGGGGGCGTAGGCGTCAAGGTCGGCCGCGGAAAGTTCCCGTGCCATCTCCTGCCGGGCGCTCGCCGGATAATCTGCGATCGAGAAGTCGCGCTCGGATCCCGCTTCCGCGGGTACCGCGGTCCCGGCCGGTGCCGGCGCCGCCGCGGGCCGGCCCCGCCCCGGCTGGCGCTGATCCGACACCGATTTGGCCACCATGTCGCGCAGCCCCAGGGCCATGTTGGTCCCCTGGTACTGCCGCGGGGCCACGCCCGCCACCACGGGCACCGGGACTTGGGCTCGCTCGACGTACAGCGGCTCGTACAGGTCCATCTGGAACGAGACCGGCCGACCCGCCACCAGCGACAGCCGCACGTCGTTCCAGTCCTGGTCCGTGGTGTTCTCGACGATCGCCCACCCCTGGAGCGTG
>DASPKO010000023.1:0-6373 GCA_035628055.1 Phycisphaerales bacterium | reverse complement strand
TCCATCTCCACCTGCGCCCCCGCCTCATCGGTCACCTGGAGCAGCACGTCGCCGCGCGTCGTGCCCAGCGCCACGGGTCCCACGAGGGCCCCGGCCGTGCGCATCTCGATCGGCCCGCCGGCCGCGCCGCCGACGTGGACCTCGACCCGCCCCGAAACCCCCGCCAGCTCCACCCGGCCGTCGCGCGTCGTCACGCGCACGCCCGCCACGGGGGGCGTGGTGATCACCAGGTCCACCGCCGCGGCCCGCCCGGTCGGACCCTCCTCCGGCTCGTTCTGCCGTGCCGTCACGCGCACCACCGGGCCGGCGTCGGACTGTTCGAGTACCGAGGTGATGGCAACCGCCTCGGCCACGTCGCCGTCGGCCACCCCGAGCCGGTCGTACCAGGGGCGCTCCGTCGGGCGGGCGGTGGCCCGGGTGCGCACCGCGCCCGCGTCCGGATCGACACGCACGACGACCCCCCCGCGGACGTTCTCGACCTCGAGCATCGTGCCCGCGTCCCACCCGCCGTCGGCCACGAGCCGCGCCACCGGAACATCCTCGCCCCGGTCCAGCCCGTGGCGCGCGCACCCGGCCGGGCCGCTCGCCAGCCCCAGCGTTCCCGCCAGCACGCCCGCGCCGGCCACCATCCAGTTTCGCCCCGTCGCGCTCATGGCCGCCTCCAGCAAGTGTGCCGGAGTGTACCGGCAGGCGTGTCTGCCGTGCGGCGGTCCGGCCGGGGGCCCCAGCGCCGAGAAGCCCGCTAGAAGCCGAGCTCGGCCCAGCGGCGCGCCACGCGGGCCCTGACCTCCTCGCTCATCCGGATGGCCGGCGGCCAGTCGCGCACCGCGTGCCCCCCCACCTCCTCGCCGCGGACCTTGCGGGTGGCATCGATCCCCAGCTTGTGCCCCCCGCCCAACCGGGGAGCGGCGTGGTCCAGAATGTCCACGGGCCCGCTGACGATCTCCAGGTCCCGCCCCGGATCGACGTTCGCGGCCACCGCAAAGAGCACCGCGTCCTGATCGTGCACGTCCACGTCCGCGTCCACCACGACGATCATCTTGGTCCAGGCCATCTGGCCCGCCCCCCAGACCGCGTGCATCACCCGCCGGGCCTGGAGGGGGTACTCCTTGGCGATCTTGATGAACGCGCACGAGTGGAAGACGCCGAACATCGGCAGGTCGTAATCGATGATGTCCGGGATGATCGTGCGCAGCAGGGGCAGGAAGAGCCGCTCGGTCGCCTTGCCGAGGTAGTAATCCTCCTGCGGGGGCGGGCCGACGATCGTGGTCGGATAGATCGGGTCGCGCCGCCGCGTAATCGCCGTCACGGTCATGAGCGGGTAGCGATCCGGGAGCGAGTAGAAGCCCGTGTGATCGCCGAACGGGCCCTCCACCACCGCGCCCGGGCCGAGGGGCTCGCCGGCGCCGGGTCCCCCCCGCGGGTCGAACCCGATCTCGGCCGCCTCGTGGGCCACGAACCCCTCGATCACAATCTCGGCGTTGGCGGGCACGTCGATCGGCACCGTCGCGCCAGGAGTCAGCGGGATCGGCCCGCGGGCCAGGAAGCCGGCGAGCAGCAGCTCGCTGATGCCGGGGGGCATGGGCGCCGTCGCCGCGTACGCCAGCACGCTCTCACCCCCCAGCGCGATGGCCACGGGCATGGGCGCCCCGCGCCGCTTCCAGGAGCGCCAGTGCCGGGCCCCGTCGTGGTGCACGTGCCAGTGCATCGCCAGGGTGCGCGGCCCCAGGAGCTGCGCCCGGTACATGCCCACGTTCCGGCTCGCCGGCTGGGGGTTCCCCGCGTCGTCGGCGTGGATCGTGTGCACCGTCCCCAGCGTGATGTAGCGGCCGCGCCCGCGCGCGACGAACTCGGCGTCCCCGCGCACGCCCGGCACCCCCCGGTTGGCGTCGGCGGGCCAGCCGACCGCGGCCAGGTCGCCGTCCAAGGGCCAGCACTTGATGATCGGCAGGCGCGTGAGGTCCACCGCCTCACCGGTCTGCACGACCTCCTGGCAGACCCCGCCGCGCACGCGCCTGGGGGGCATCCGCGCCAGCTCCATCAGTTCGGGAAGCTTCTGGAGCTTGGCCAGCAGCGTCGGTGGGGGCTCGGGCTTGATGAGCCGCGCCAGGCGCTCGGCCAGCGCCGCCAGCCCCTCGGTCGCGCCCAGGGCCATCTCGACGCGCCGGTACGATCCGAACTGGTTGATCAGCACCGGCATCTCGCCGGCCCCGCCCGCGAAACCCTCGACGTTCTCGAAGAGCAGCGCGGTCCCGCCCAGGTGATGGAACCGTGGGTCGGTGGCGCGGGTGCTCGGCGCCGGCAGCCCCGGCGCCGGCGACTTGCTCACCCGGTCGGCGATCTCCGCGATCTCGAGCACGGGCGAGACGCGCGCCCTCACGCGCTTGAGCTCCCCCGCCCGGTCCAGTGCCGAGACGAAATCGCGGGTCGTGTCGTACATTCCCGGCAGCGTACCGGTGGTGACCACGCGCGTGGCGACCCGGACGCCCTGGCCCCCTCCCCATGCCCACGCCGATCGATCCAACTCTCAGCGCCGACTATCAGCGTGACTGGCCCGCCTACTTCGACGCCGTCGCGGGCCTCCCGCCGCGCGACACGCTCTACCGGGCTCTGGAGCTCTTCGGCGCCGAGCCGGCCGCCGGCCCGCGCCTCGCCATCGACCTGGCCTGCGGCGAGGGTCGCGACACCCGCGAGCTGCTGTCGCGCGGCTGGCGCGTCCTCGCGGTCGACGCGCATGCCGACGCCCTGCGCCGCCTCGAAGCCCACGTCCCGGAGTCGGGCCGGGCACGCCTGCGCACCCGGCTCCTCGCGATGGAGGCCGTGCCGGCCGACCCGGACCTGGCCCTCGCCGCCGACCTGATCAACGCCAGCTTCGCTCTCCCGTTCTGCCACGAGGACCGCTTCGAAGCCCTGTGGAACTGGATCGGGCGCACCCTGCGCCCGGGCGCCCGCTTCGCGGGCCAACTCTTCGGCGACCGCGACGAGTGGGCGCCCGTCAACCCCCGCCGGCACGTCACCCGGGCCCAGGCGCTCGCCCTGCTCAGCGAGTACCGGGTCGAGCACTTCGATGAGGCCGAGAAGGTGGGTCCCGACGCCATGGGCGGCACCAAGCACCACCACGTCTTCCACATCGTGGCGCAGAAGCGGGAATAAGCCCAACCCGCGCCCGGCGCCCGCCCCCCGGACGGTGGCCGGCATCTCCCGCCACGATCGGAAGTAGACTCCTCGCCCACCGCTCTTCGGTCGCACCCATGCAACCCCTCGCCATCGACCTCGCCGAAGTCTCCAAGACCTACCGCGGGCGCGTCCAGGCGCTGCGCGGGGTCTCGATGCAGGTGAGCGCCGGCGAGGTCTTCGGGCTCCTCGGGCCCAACGGCGCCGGCAAGAGCACGCTCGTGAAGATCCTCACCACGGTGGTCCGGCCCACCGCCTGCCGCGGCCGGATGCTCGGCGCGCCCGTCGGGCACAAGCCCACCCTCCGCCGCGTCGGGTACCTTCCCGAGCATCACAAGTTCCCGGAATACCTCACCGGCTCGCAGGTGCTGGACTTCTACGGGGCCCTGGCCAAGGTCCCCCGCGCCCAGCGCCGCCGCCGGACCGAAGAGCTGCTGGAGATCGTCGGGCTCTCGGCCTGGCGGCACAAGAAGGCGGGAGGGTTCTCCAAGGGCATGCGCCAGCGCCTCGGGATCGCCCAGGCCCTCATCAACGACCCGGACCTGGTCATGCTCGACGAGCCAACCGACGGCGTCGACCCCGTGGGCCGCCGCGACATCCGCAGCCTCCTCGTCGAGCTCAAGGGCCGCGGCAAAACGGTCTTCCTGAACTCGCACCTGCTCAGCGAGCTCGAGATGGTCTGCGACCGCGTCGCCATCATGGTCAAGGGCGTGGTGGTGAGCCAGGGGACGATCGACGAGCTGACGGCGTACGGTCGCCGCTACGAGATCGAGGTCCAGCCCGCCGCCGGGGCCAGCGGCTCACTGCCCGCGGCGCTGCGTCGCGCCGGGCTGGCCGGGGCCGCGCCGGGCGACGCGCCCCGGCTCGCCTCCGGGGCGTCCGTCGAGGTCGAGGGCCCCGTGCTGCGCGTGGGCACCAGCGAGCCGGAGGCGGTCCAGGGCGTCATCGACGCGCTCCGGGCCGAGGGCCTGACGATCCGCTCGGTGCGCCAGATCCGACCCTCTCTCGAGGACCTGTTCATGCGTGCCGTGACGGACCCGGTCACGGGCCGGACGCTCTCCCCGGGCGCCCACGTCGCCGGCGCGCCCGCCGATCCCGCCGGGCCCCCACCCGCGGAGGCGCGATGACCCAGACCGCCGCACTCTTCCGTGACGCCTACCGGGCCCTGAGCGCCAAGAAGCTCTTCTGGATCGTGCTGGTCCTCTCGGGGCTCGTGGTGGCGGTCTTCGCCATGGTGGGGGTGACCCCGGAGGGGATCTCCATCCTCTGGTGGGAGCTGGAGGCGCCGATCAACTCGAAGGTCCTCCCGCCGGACAAGTTCTACAAGGCGGCTTTCGTCACCCTGGGCATCAAGTTCTGGCTCGCCTGGATCGCCTCCATCCTGGCCCTGGTCTCGACCGCCTCGATCATCCCGGACTTCATCTCCAGCGGGGCCATCGAGCTCACGCTCTCCAAGCCCATCGGCCGGCTCAGGCTCTTCCTCACCAAGTACGTGGCGGGCCTGCTGTTCGTGACCCTTCAGGTCGCGGTCTTTACCGCCGCCAGCTTCCTGGTGATCGGGCTCCGCGGGGGCGCCTGGGAGCCGGGTCTCTTCTGGGCGGTCCCCTACACCGTCCTGTTCTTCAGCTACCTCTTCTCCGTGTGCGCCTGCCTGGGTCTGCTGACGCGCTCGGGCGTCGCCGCCCTGCTCCTGACGCTCCTCGCCTGGTTCCTCATCTTCGGCGTGCACACCGCCGAGACGACGCTGATGTACTTCCAGGAGCGCTCCGCGTACCAGGTCGAGTCGGGCACGCGCCAGCTCGAGAGCGCCGAGCGGGCCCTCGCCGAGGCGCTCGACCGTGGCGAGGACGCCGCCGCCCGCCGGACACGCGTCGAGGACCGCGCCGCCCGCCTGGCCGACGTTCAGGCACGAGCCGGCACCCTCAACGCCTGGCACGGCTATCTCTTCACGGCCAAGACCGTCCTGCCCAAGACCTCCGAGACTATCGAGCTGCTCGACCGCACCCTGACCGTCTCGGCGGACCTGGAGAACATCGACGCCCCGGCGGACAGCCAGGCCTTCGGCCGCAACGACCCGCCGGTCAACGAGCGCGAGGTTCAGAAGCGGGTGGCGGAGCGGATCCGGGCGCGCTCGCCCCTCTGGGTGGTGGGCACGTCCCTCCTTTTCGAGGCGGCGGTGGTCCTGCTCACGGCCTGGGTCTTTGCGCGCCGCGACTTCTAGGGCGAGCGCGCCTGGCACGCCGCTTCACCCCCAAGTTTTGGTCGAGGTTCTACTCGCGACGGCGCGGCGCGCGCCGCACACTGCGCCCGGCCCTTTCCTTTTTCCTGGAGAAGCCCCATGGCGTCCACAGAGACCGGAAGCGCGCAGCGGACCCGTGACCACCAGGCCATCCGCCAGTGGGTTGAGGAGCGCGGGGGCAGGCCGGCCACGGTCGCGGGCACCGGCGGCGGCGACGGCCTCGGCCTCCTCAGGATCGACTTCCCGGAGAACGAGCCGGACGACCGCCTCGAAGAGGTCTCCTGGGACGAGTTCTTCCAGAAGTTCGATGAGCAGGGCCTGGAGTTCCTCTACCAGGATCAGACCGCCGACGGCTCGCAGAGCTTCTTCAATAAGTTCGTCAGGGCCGACGGAACCGGCGCCAATGAGAACGGCTCCTCGGGCGGGCGCCGCGGCGGGTCGCGTGGCGGCACGGGACGCCCGGGCGGCGGGCGGGGGGCCGAGCGCTCCGCGGCCCGCGGCTCGTCGGCGGGTTCGGATGGCGACGATCCGCGGGGCCAGGACGACAGCCAGGACAACGACGCGCCACAGGAGAACGCGGGACGCTCCCGCTCTACCCGTGGCGGGGCGCGCAGCGGACGCGCTACGGGGGGCGGCACGCGCGGCGGCGGGCGTGGCACCGCGCGAGGTGGCGCCGGGCAAGGTGGCGCCGCGCGAGGTGGCGCCGGGCAAGGTGGCGCCGGCGGCCGAGGCGGCGGCGCTCGGGCCGGCGGACGCGGCGGCTCACGCGGGTCCAGCGGCGGGTCCCGTTCCGCCACCGGCTCGGCTCGGGGAGCCCGGTCATCCTCCCGGGCCGCCACGGCAGCAACCCGCGGCGGCGGCAAGACCGGCGGGGCCGCGCGGAGCGGGGCGCGAACGGGCGGCGCCCGCGGCGGCGGCGCGCGCACGGGCACGGGCGCCAGCCGCGGCCAGGCCGGGGCC
>DASPKO010000022.1:0-17404 GCA_035628055.1 Phycisphaerales bacterium | reverse complement strand
CGAACTGGTTGATCTCGACAACGGCGCCGAACCGTTCCTGGACGAGGCGGAAGACCTCTGGGGGGCCAAAGAGGGAGCGGTGGTGGCTGACGCGCTCGTAGTAGCCCCGGGCCTGCTCGATGATCTCGGAGGTCTCGCTGAGCACGACGACCGCGTCGGGCGGGATCAGGGTCAGGAACGAGGGGGAGCTCTCCTCGGGATGCTCCGGGCCCTCGGCCTCCTGCGGGCACATGCAGACCAGTTCCACCGAGTCGAGCCGCCGATCGGAGCCCATGGTGCCGGTGTCGATCTCGCTGAGGCGCTCCAGCTCGTCGCCGAAGAAGTCCAGGCGCACGGGGACGCCCACGCTGACGGTCGCGCCCCCAGCCGAGGCCGAGCCGCCGGGGGGAAAGACGTCGATGATCCCGCCGCGCACGGCGAACTCGCCGGGCTCTTCGACGGCGTCGACGCGCACATAGCCGGCCTTGGCGAGCCAATCGATGACCGCGGTGGGGCCCCGGGCGTCCCCGGGGCGGAGTTCGAGCGTGACCAGCCCCAGCCGCGCGGGGTCGGGAACGCCCTGCATCAGGGCCTGGACGGGGCACACGATCACCGGCGCGCCCGCCGCCGCCCCGCCGGCGGGCCCGAGCAGCTCGAGCACCCGGCGCACCGCGCCGACACGCTGACCGAAGAGCTCGAGGCTGGCGCCGGTCTCGCCCGGCAGGACCTCGATGGCCGGGAACTTCAGGGCGGGAACGCCGGCGGAGGCCAGCTCGTCGGCGGCCTCGTCGGCGTCGTCCAGATGGGCGACCACCAGCACGACCGGCTTTCCCGCGCGGCGGGCGAGCGCCCCGGCGACGAAGCTGGTGCTCGACCCCGCGGCGCCCCGTGCCAGCACGCGCCGGCCCGAGCCGGCCACCCGCAGCGCGGAGGCGAGGGCGGGATCGCTCGCGAGATGCTCGACGAGTTGGGAAAGGTCGTGAGGGTCCATGGTCCGATGGCGTTCATCAGCGTGGGGGGGCGAGCGCACGCGGCGCGGGGCGCGCACGGGCGGGCCGCCCGGGAAGAGGCTCCACGGGGGCCGAGGCGTGCCTGGAATGGTGATCGTATTCGCCGGCGGGGTGTGCGCACCGCCAGCCTGGCAACGACGGAACGGATGGGAATCAACGCCCGGTGGGCGCGGCGGTGCCGGGCACCGTCACGGTGACCAGGGGGCGCAGCCGCTCCAGGGTGCGCGGGCCGATCCCGCTGACGCGGTCGAGGTCCGCCAGCGACTTGAAGGCGCCGCGGCGGGCGCGGTCGTCGAGAATGCGCTTGGCCAGCGCTGGGCCGATGCCCGGCAAGAGTTCCAGTTCGGCCTGCGTGGCGGTGTTGAGCTCGACCTTGATCTCGCCCGGGCGGCCGCCTGCGGGTGACGCCGGTGGCTCCGCGGCGGGGGAGAGCGGGGGCGCGGGCTCGTGGGTTTGGGGCACGGCCGCGGTTTCGGCGGACGAGCCCTGCGGCAGGAAGACCGGGTTGGGAACGCGGCCCCAGATGGACCAGGCCGTCCCGCCCAGCGAAGCGGCCCCGAGCACCACGACCGCGGCCCACTTGGCGGGGCCGCCCGTCCAGTCCTCGGGCGCCGGGGGAGGGAGCGGTGGGGTGTCCATCGCGGCGGCCAGTCTACCGCCGGTGCGTGCGGCTAGACCGGGGTGCGCTTCTCGCGGAGGGCCTGCCGGACCTCGGCGAGCCTGCGGACCGCCGGCTTGGTGTCGCCCCCGGCGCCCACGAGGCCCTCGCAGCCCGGCTCGCGCGCCGTGTCGCACAGCTCCTGCCAGCAGACGCTCTTGAGATAGGGCTTGCTGGCGCAGAGCGCCACGGTGGCGCCGAGCCAGTCGGCCTGGGCCTCGGCGCTCCAGGGGCGCCGCCAGTAGCCGGGACCGCCCGGACCCGGTGCGGGCGTGCTGGGCGCGCCCAGCGCCGTCACCGCGATCGGCTTTTCGAGGATGGCGTACTTGTCGAGCAGGGCCGAGAGGGCCATGAGGTCGCGCGTGGGCCGTCCGTAGCCGTGGCCGGTCTTCTCCTCGCCCACGCCCATCTGCACGCGGAGGGCCAGGACGTCGACGCCGATGCCCGCCGAGACCAGCATCTCCGCGTAGAGCATGGGGGGAATGGAGCGGGGATTGGACCCGTGGTAGTCCCCCCAGGGTTGATCGATCTCCACCTGCACCACGGCGCCGGGCTGGAGCTTTCGGACCACCAGCACGCACACCCGCGTCAGGTCCATCACCTGCTCGAGCGTGAGGGAGAAGTTGCCGTTGACGTTGAGCCCGGAGCAGACCGTCCAGGTGCGGACGGTGCGACGGTAGCGCGTGACGATGTTCTTGATGTACTCGGTCACCAGGTCGCGGAGCGTCTCGTAGTCGTGCTCCCAGATGTACATCCACTCCGGGACGCAGCGCGGCCGGAAATCAACGACGGGGCCGGCGACCACCGGCACCTTGGCGCTGCGCACCGCCCACTCGATCCACCGGTCCGTGGGCGTGAAGGTGTAGCGGCCCTCGGTGGGTTCCATGTCGACCCAGCGCATGGGCATGGTGATGAAGTCGCACGAGGACTGCACCGTGGCCTGCAGGCCCGGGCCGCCCTGCTCGGGGCTGACGACGCACCCGATGAGGGGCGCGCCCGGCAGGATGACCCCGACGCTCCCGATGATCGTGTTGCGGGTCTCGCGGGTCTCGTACTCGGTGAGGGCATTCTCCGGGGGCCGGATCTTCTCGGCCAGCAGGGCCAGCTCGCCGCTGAAGCGGCGCTGGTACATCACCCGCGCCCGGGCCAGCGCCAGCGCTTCGCTGGCCTGCACGGCGAGCCCGAGGGCGTGCCGGGCCAGGCGATCGGCCTCAAGCGTGTACGGGCGCGCGCCGGGCGGCCCCCCCCCGGCCCCGGCCACGGCCCCCGTGAACGCCTGGCGGGCGCGCTCGAAAAGGAGCAGGGCCGGCTCGTCGGGGGCCAGCTCGAACATCGCCCAGTCCTCGAGCTTGTTGATGATGAGCATCAGCCGGTGCCGGGCCAGCTCGAGGCTGAGCAGATACGGCGCCTCGCGCTCCGGGAGCAGGCACGTCTGGAGCAGCAGCAGGCCCCCGGAGGCGCCCTCCGACTCGGCGGGAGCGTCGACGGGGAACTGCACCGCGAGCCCGGCCGCGTCCGCCGAGCGCTTCTCGCAGCGGATCACCCCGGAGGCGAAGCGGATCTCCGCCTGCACCGGCACGTCGTCCGGGCCGACGAGGAAGGCGTAGTCGAGCGGCCACTCCGCCGCCGGCCCGCCCTGGTCGAAGACCGCAAAGCCCAGCATGCTCGTCCCCGGGCGCGCGGGCAGAACGCCTGCCGGGGCGCGTGCGGCAGGATAGCCAACGCCGCGCCACCCGCGCGCGGCCAGGCCGGCGGCAGCGCGGTCAGGCCGGCTGTACCATGGGCCCGATGGCCCAGGCGCGCCTCCTCAACCTGCCCGTGCTCCGCCGGGGCAAGGTGCGCGAGGTGTACGAGCTCCCGGCCCCTGACGCCTCCGGCGAGCCGCGGCTGGCGCTGGTCGCCAGCGACCGGATCTCCGCCTTCGACGTGGTGCTCCCCACGCCGATCCCGGGGAAGGGCCGGCTGCTGACCGAGATCAGCGCCTGGTGGTTCCGCTTCGTCACCGAGAAGCGGATCGTCGAGACCCACCTCCTCTCGACCCGGCTGGAGGACCTGCCCCCGGCCGCCTTCGAGGGCGTGCCCGATCCCATCGGGAGCGGCGAGTTCCTGCGCGGACGCCTGACCATCGCACGGCGCTGCGAGGTGATCCCCATCGAGTGCGTGGTGCGGGGCTACCTCGAGGGCTCGGGATGGAAGGAGTATCAGCTCACCGGCTCGGTGAGCGGTGTCGCGCTCCCCGCGGGCCTGCGCCGGTGCGACCGCCTGCCCGAGCCGATCTTCACCCCGGCGACCAAGGCCGACGTGGGGCACGATCAGAACATCAGGTTCGAGCAGGCCTGCGAGCTGGTCGGGCCCGAGACCATGATGGTGCTGCGCGACCTGTCCCTGAAGATGTACCGGGCGGCGGCGGCGCACGCCCTGGAGCGGGGCATCATCATCGCGGACACCAAGTTCGAGTTCGGGATCCCCGCGCGTGAGAAGGCCCGCTCGGGGCGGGCCTGGACCCAGCCGGTGCTCATCGACGAGGCGCTCACGCCCGACAGCTCCCGCTTCTGGCCCGCACGAACCTACGCGCCCGGGAGGCCCCAGCCCAGCTTCGACAAGCAGTTCGTGCGCGAGTACCTCGAGCGGCTCGTGACCCAGGGGGCCTGGGACAAGTCACCCCCGGGGCCGGAGCTCCCCGATGAGGTCGTGCAGGGAACGCTCGATCGCTACCGGAGCGCCCGCGACCTCCTCTGCCACTGACGGGCCTCGCCTACGGGCGCGGCTCGTCCGGGCGCCACAGGTTCTCGGGCGGCGGAGCCGCGAAGGACGGGCCGGGGACCTCGCCCAGCGCCCGGGCCCGATCCTGGACCGAGGCGTCGGTGGGCGCAAGGAACGCCGCGTAGCGCAGGTGCTGGACGGCGTTTTGCCGGTCGCCGATCGAAGTATAAAAGTCGGCCAGGGAGAGCTGCACCTTGGCCGAACGGCCCTTATCCAGCCGGGCCGCGGTGAGCAGGGCCTGGCGGGCCTCGTCGGCGTCGCCCACCTTCTGGGCGAAGGCGGCGAGCCGCAGGTAATCCTCCGGGCGCCCGCGGTCCAGGGCACGCTGGCGCAGGACGCGGTACATCTCCTCGTGCTGGCCGGCGGCGTAGAGGGCGTCGGCGAGCGCCTCGACGTACTCGTCACGGTCCGGGTTCTGCGAGTACGCCATGTAGAGCTGCTCACGGGCCGGGAGCGGGCGGTTGAGCTTGAGATACGTGCGGCCGAGGCGGTACCGCCCGCCGGCGTCACCGGGCAGGCGGCGGGTGAACTCCTCGTAATCGGCGGCGGCCTGGGCGTACTGCCCGCGCGCAAAGGCCCGGTCCGCGTCCTCCTGCACGGCGAGCGTGGACCGCCCGGTGCAGCCGGCCAGCGCGGTCATCGCGGCGAGGAGGAGCATCGGCACGAGCAGGCGGGGGTTGGGCATGGGGAGCGTCCTGGAGTGCCGCTCTCGCGCGGCACGGCCAGTGTATCGGCGGGTGGTGTCCGCGGCCGATACGGCCGCGGGTGCCTCCGGGGCCGATCCCGGCGGCACATAGCATGGGCGATGAGTCCCGCGGCGCGGTCCGGCCGGACCGTGGTGCTCCGGCATCAGCTCCCCGACGGCAGCGGTCACTACGACTGGATGTTCGAGGTGCCGGGTCGCGCCGGGCTCGTCACCTTCCGGATCAATGAGGTGCCCGAGCCCCGTGGCCCCGGCGTTCTGCGCGCGACCCCACTGGGGGATCATCGCGCCGTCTACCTGGACTACGAAGGCCCGGTCACCGGCGGACGCGGGTCGGTGTCGAGGGTGGCCCGGGGGCGGTGCGCCGTGGCCTCGGCGACGGAAAGCCGTTTCGACGCCCAGGTTCGCCTGGACGGCTGGGCGTCGGCCGTGATGGTCCGCGGGGGTCCCGAGGGCGGCCCCGGGCCCCCGCCCGGTGGACCCTGGATTTTTCGCTTGGAGCCCGCGGGCCAGTCCGACATACTGGAGTAGCCCAGGCCGGGCACCGCCGGTGGCATCCCTGCCGCCGGGCTCGCCACGGTCGTTTGGCGGAGGCGTGCCGGGCCCTTCTCGAGGGAGGTGTTGCATGGCAGACCGTGCGCGTCCCAGGCTGGCACCAGAAGGAAACGGGATCGGTGGCGGGGGTCCCCCGATGATCCGCCACGGCACCCCTGGCATCGGGCCCGCCGGAGGCTCGGGAATCGGGGTCAAGCCGGCCAACGGCGCCTCGGGTTCGGATGGCGCCGCGACCCGTCCGGAGAGCCCGCCCCGGGCCTTCGAGGACAAGCCGGAGCCCAAGCCCCAGATCAAGACCTTCGAGCAGGTCCTGGGCGGTCACCGGTCGGGCGACGAGAAGTGGAAGCGCAAGCCGACCTCGACCGGGACCGGGGCCAGCCACGTGCGCTCGTTTCACTGCAAGCTCACCGGGGACACGCTGGAGAACCTGGACCGGCAGATCAACGAGTGGCTCGACGCGCACCCCGAGTACGAGGTGAAGTTCGTCAGCTCGTGCGTGGGAGAGTGGCTCGGCAAGCTGCGCGAGCCGAACCTGATCGTCCAGGTCTGGGTCTGAGCCGGTCGGCCCGTGCGAAAGCTCCTCGTCCGACCCGCGCGGCGGGCGCGGCGACCGTTGCTCGCGGGCGCGGGCACGCCTATCGTTTCCGCCCCCAGAGGCCGACCCCAGGCGGACAGCCCCATGCCCAAGAACAAGAGCCACAAAGGCATCCTCAAGCGGATGAAGATCACCAAGACGGGCCTGGTCCGGCACAACCGGGCCTTCGGCAAGCACCTGCGCTCCCACAAGAGCAGCAAGCGCCTCCGCCGCCTCCGCCAGGACAAGTACCTCTCGAACCCCGAGGCCAAGCGGCTCGAGCGGCTGCTGTACCGGCGGCTGCGTGGGCGCGACCAGGCCCGCGCCACGCTCCGGCGCAGCCCCTCGCCTGCCGAGCGGGCCGCCCTGCGGGCCCAGGCCACCGCGGAGGTCGCCGACTAGGGCGCCGCCGATCCAGACCGCCCGCCGGGCCCCAAGCCGGTCGCGATGGCCGCGGCCCCCCGTTCGGGCACAGAGTGGAGTTCTGACCGATGCCACGCGTACGCAAAGGGGCCGCCAGGGCCCAGGCCCGCAAGCGGATTCTCCGGGCCGCCCGGGGGTATTACGGCGTCAAGAGCCGTCACAAGTATCAGGCCCGCAACGCGCTGATCCGCGCGGGTGTCTATGCCTATCGCGACCGGCGCAACCGCAAGCGCGACATGCGCTCGCTGTGGATCATCCGCATCACCGCCGCCTGCCGGATGCGCGGGGAGCGCTACAGCCGGTTCATCAACGGGTTGAAGCTCGCCGGGATCAACCTCAATCGCAAGATGCTCTCGCAGCTGGCGATCGAGGACCCCAAGGCGTTCGACGAGATCGTGGCGATCGCCCGGCAGTCCGCCCGCGCGACCGAGCCGGCGGCGGCCGCTGCCGCCCCCGTCACCGCGGGCGTCTGAGGCCGAAGGCCGGCTAGCGGCCCCTGGCCTTGTGCCGCGCGACGAACGCCCGGTATTGCTCGGGCGTGTCGATGCCCGTGCCCGTCAGACCCGGCACCACCGCCACCGCGACGCGGTACCCGTGCTCCAGCACGCGGAGCTGCTCGAGCTGTTCGGCCCCTTCCAGCGGGGTCGGCGGCAGCGCCACGTACTGCTCGAGGAACCGGCGCCGGTAGGCGTAAAGACCCACGTGCCGCAGCGGGCTCGCGTCGGCCGACTCGCAGCCGTCGCGCGCGCAGGGGATGGGGGCCCGGGAGAAGTACAGAGCGCCGCCGTCCAGAGCCCGCACGACCTTGACGATGTTGCGGTCTTCGGGGCGGTCGGGCGGGACGAGCGGGGTGGCCACGGTGCCGACGTGGGCGGCGCGAGCCGTCGGTGAGGCGGGCCGGGCCAGGGCCGTCACCGCGGCCTCGATGGCGCGCGGCTCGATCTCCGGCTCGTCCCCCTGCACGTTCACGATCACATCGTCGCCGTCCAGGCCCAGGAGGGCGGCGGCCTCGGCCAGGCGGCTGGTGCCGTTGGCGTGCCCGGACGCGGTCAGCACCACGCTCGTCCCGAAGCCCGCCAGCGCGTCGCGCAGGCTCGGGTCGTCGGCGGCGACCACGACGGCGCCGGGCCCATCAAAGCCCGGGCAGCGGCGGACGGCGTCGACAACGTGCTGGACGAGCGGGCGGCCGGTCTCGCACGCGAGCATCTTGCCGGGAAACCGGGTCGAGGCCAGCCGGGCCGGGATGATCGCCACCGTGCGCGCCGACATCGCCCGCCACGGTAGGGGGGTGCTGGCGGGAGCGCGGCCGAGCCGCGAGCTGGTCTCAGGCGTTGATCGCGGTCACGCGCACGCGCGTGTAGCGCTGGCGGTGACCGGTCTTGCGCTTGTACGTCTTCTTGGGGCGGTGCTTGTAGATGCGGATCTTCTCGCCCATCACCACCGGATCAATCACCTCGGCGGTCACCGTGGCGCCCTCGACCAGGGGCCGGCCGATCCGCGTGACGCCCTCGGCGCCGCCCACGAACAGCACGCGGTCAAAGACCACCGCCTGGCCGGTCGCCGCCTCTCCGCCGTCGAGCAGGTCGATCACGAGCTCGTCGCCCGCCACGACCTTCCGCTGCCCGCCCGATTCCTCGATGATCGCGTACATGCTCACGCCGCTTTCGATGCATCCACGCGGGAACGGGGGGGACCTTCTGGCCCCGGCTTGGTGAGCCCGGCACGCGGTGGGAGGACATCGTAGACGGTCGGGGCCGCGTCTCCACCCGGGACCCGCCGCCGGTGCCCTCGGCCCGAGACGCGTACGGCCGCGCCTTCGGGCATCACCAGGAAGGCACGCGCCGCTACCATCGCCCCATGAACGCGGGACGTGGCGGCGCACGAGCGGCGGGGGGGCATGGAACGATCGAATCGTGGCGGCGGACGCTCATCCCGACCACCCGCGAGGCCCCCGCGGACGCCGAGTCCCCGAGCCACGTGCTCCTGAGCCGGGCGGGGTACATCCGCAAGCTGGGATCCGGGATCTATGACTATCTCCCCCTGGCCCTGCGGGTCCTCACCAAGATCTCCGCCATCGTGCGCCAGGAGATGAACGCCGCCGGCGCGAGCGAGCTGCTCCTGCCCGTGCTCCTGCCCGTCGAGCTCTACGCCCAGACCAGGCGCGACGAGGCCTACGGCGACCTGCTCTTCAAGGTGACCGATCGGCGCGACGCGGTGGCGGCGCTGGGGCCGACGCACGAGGAGCCGATCACCGAGCTGGTCAAGGGGTCGATCACCAGCTACAAGCAGCTCCCGCTGAACCTGTACCAGGTCCAGACGAAGTTCCGTGACGAGGCGCGCCCGCGCTCGGGGTTGCTGCGCTGCCGCGAGTTCATCATGAAGGACGCCTACTCGTTCCACCTGAGCGTGGACGGTCCGGGCGGGCTGGGCGAAACGTACGACGCCATGCACCGGGCGTACGTCAACATCTTCACGCGCTGCGGGCTGGACTTCACGGTGGTGGAGGCCGAGAGCGGGCCCATCGGGGGCTCGGCCAGCCACGAGTTCATGGTCAACTGCGCGAGCGGGGAGGACACGATCCTGCGCTGCCGCGTCTCGGGATACGCGGCGAACGTGGAGAAGTGCGAGATCGGGGCGCGGGAGTGGGGGTGGGACGGGACGGCGGACGGCCCGTCCGCCGCTCCGCTCGCGAAGCACCACACGCCGAACATGCCGGGGATCGATCTGGTCGCCGCGCGGCTGGGCGTGACGCCGGCGGGCATGCTCAAGACCGTCGTCTTCAAGGTGGCGGGCGAGGGGGCGCAGGGTGGCCCCGCGTGGGTGCTGGCGACGGTGCGCGGCGACCACGAGGTCAACGAGGGCAAGGTCAAGGCCGCGGTCGGCCGGCCCGTCGTTCTCGCAGACGAGCGAGAAGCCCGCGCGGCCGGGTTTGCGATCGGCTATGTGAGCCCGCGGGTGGTCTGCGGCGGCGCCGGCAGGGGCCCGGATGGGTTATGTAAAACGCTCCTCCTGGTCGACCCCGATGCCGCGCAGGGGCGGGTCTCCTGGGCCACCGGGGCCGACGAGCCCGACCATCACGTCACCGGCTTCGCGTGGTCGCGCGACATGGGCGCGGTGCTTGCCGACGCGGCCCGGGTGCGCGTGGCCGACATCCGCAACGCACGGGCCGGCGATCCGTCGCCACGGGCTCCCGGAGCGTGCCTCGAGACGGGCCGGGGTATCGAGGTGGGGCACATCTTCAAGCTGGGCACCAAGTATTCCGAGGCGATGGGCCTGGCGGTCCTCGACAAGGACCAGAAGAAGCAGCCGGTGATCATGGGGTGCTACGGGATCGGCGTGAGCCGAACCATGGCGGCCTGCGTCGAGATAAGCCACGACGCCGACGGCATCATGTGGCCGCCGGCGATCGCCCCGTACCACGTGCTGATCACCGTCATGAAGCCGGACCAGGCGAGCCACGCGGAGGCCGCGGCACGGCTCGCGGACGAGCTGGCCGGGGCCGGGCTGGACGTGCTCATCGACGACCGCGACGAGCGCCCGGGCGTGAAGTTCAAGGACGCGGACCTGATCGGCATCCCCGTGCGGCTAACGATCGGCGACAAGTCGCTGGCCGAGGGCGCCGTGGAGTTCAAGCGCCGGGGCGGGGCGGGCAAGGGCGAGAACGTGCCGCTGGGCGAGGCGGCGGAGCGCTGTGCCGCGGTGCTGGGCGCGGCGGCGCGCTGACCTCAAGCGCGGCGCGGGGGCGGCCCGATAGACAGACCCGCGCCGTGCCCCGCCGTGCCGGGCGGCATCCCCCGGCGCGAGAGGGCCGCGATGGAACACCACGTCCGCGTGAACCTGCTGGGGGCCGCGCTCGCGCTGGGTCTCGGGGCCGGGGTGAGCCTGGTGACGAGCACGGTGGTCGCCTCGCGGGCCTACCGGGCGCGCGCGGGTGACACGGCCCGGCAGACACAGGAGATCACCGTCAAGGGTTCGGCACGCACCCAGGTGCGCTCGGACCTGGCGGTCTGGCGCGTGGTGGTGAGCGGGGAGGCCCGCGAGCTTCACGAGGCGTTCCTCCTGCTGGAGGCCAGCGTGGCGCGGGTGCGCGCGTTCCTGGGCGACCGCGGCTTTGCGTCCGGCGAGGTGGCCCTGGGGCCGATCGACACCGGGACGTTCTACCGGCGCGACGAGGCGGGGCGCGAAACGCGGGAGGTCGCCGGCTACCGCCTGGAGCGGGCCTTCACGGTGACTACGGGCGACGTTGCCCGGGTGCAGGAGGCGGCCGGCGAGGTGACCCAGCTCCTGCGCGAGAGCATCCAGGTCGCGTCGGAACGGCCCGCGTACACCTACAGCAAGGTCGCGGAGCTGAAGGTGGAGATTCTGGGGGCCGCCTCGCGCGATGCGCGGGCGCGGGCGGAGGAGATCGCCCGCAACTCCGGGGCGCGCGTCGCCGGGGTGCGGGGGGCGCAGATGGGGGTAATCCAGATCACCGCGCCCAACTCGACCGAGGTGGCCAGCTACGGCATCTACGACACGACCACGGTGGACAAGGACGTGAGCGTGGTGGTGACGCTGACGCTGGGCCTGGAGTGAGCGGCAGCGGCACCCTCCGCCCCCGTTTAACATAACATATCTTATCAGACGTTGGGACGGGGCGGCAGGGGGCTCACCGGGCTATCGCGGCGGGCCCATCAGCGTGTCGGGCTGGTCCTGAAGCAGCGCGATGATCCGGGCCAGCGCCAGGGCCGCGGTCGCGCCGTCCACCACGCGATGGTCGCAGGCCAGGCTCAGGGGGAGCAGCACGCCGATCGCCAGGGCCGGGCCGGCGCTGGTCTGGCGCACCACCGGACCCGGGCGCGCCCGCCCGGCCGCCAGGATGGCGACCTCCGGGTAGTTGATGACCGGCGTGGCGAAGCGGCCGGCGTGCGACCCCACGTTCGAGATGGTGAAGGTCGAACCGACTAGTGACTCGCGCGGGATCGAGCGGTCGCGGGCGCTGGCCGCCAGGCGCGTGATGGCCCGGCCCAGCTCGAGGACGCCCAGCGAGTCCGCGTCGCGGATCACCGGGACCATGAGGCCGGTCTCGGTGTCGGTGGCGATGCCCAGGTGCACCGAGCGGTGCTGGACGATGAAGGTGTCACCCTCGTCGCCGGCCCCCCTCTCCTCCACGGTCGAGTTGAGCGAGGCGAAGCGCGGGTCGCGCAGCACCCGGGCCGCCGCCGCCGCGATGAAGGGAAGCAGCGAGAGCTTCTCGCCCGAGGCGGCGCCGAGGCGGGCGCGGACCTGATCGAGCGCGGAGACGTCGGCCTCGTCCATGACGTTGAAGTGCACGGCCCGGTCGACGGACTCGCGCAGGCGATTGGCGATCGTGCGGCGCACGCCGCGAAACGGCACCCGGGTCGCCGCACCGGCCGAGCGGGCGGGCTCGGCCGCCTGGGCGGGGGCGTGCGCGGCGGGACGGTGCATCGTGGGGACCGAGCGCGGGGCGTCGACCACGGAGCTGTGGGGCTCGGTCGAGTCCATGGGCGCGACGTCGGAGAGACCGACAGTGCCGGCCCGCGGCATCGTGCGCCCGCCGTGGCCTGGGGCCGCCCCGGAGCCGCCCGCGGCACGCACGTCCTTCTCGGTCACCCGCCCGGCGATGCCCGTGCCCGTGACGGTGTTGATGTCCACCCCCAGGTCGCGTGCCAGGCGGCGGACCGCCGGAGTGGCCAGCGCCTTGCCCGGCGCCGCCTGCACGGAGGCGAGCTCCGAGAGCGCCCCGACCACCGTCCCATCGTCGGGCCGGTCGGCGGGAGTCTCCGGCTCGGTCCGTCCCTGGGGCCGCGGGGCCGATCCGTTGGCATTGCCGCGCACGAGCGCCTGGGGTGCCGCGTGGGGACCGGGCGTGGCGGCCCCGCCGGCGGCCTCGTAGCTCACCAGCGGGTTGCCGACACGGAGGATCTGGCCCTCCTCGCCATGGAGGGCGCTGATGACCCCGCTGCGCGGGCTGGGAACCTCGACCAGGGCCTTGTCGGTCTCCATCTCGGCGAGGATGTCGTGCTCTTTGACCTGGTCGCCGACGCGCACGCGCCACTTGATCAGCTCCGCCTCGTGCACGCCCTCGCCGAGGTCCGGCAGGATGAAGTCGTTGGGGTTGCCGGTGCTCTTGGCGTGGGCCATGGGGCGTTGTCCGTCGGGGGTGGCGGCGATCCGCACGGGCGCGGGGGACAGCCGAGCGGTCATTGTAACCGCGGGCGCCGCGCCCGGTCCGCGTTCCGGGCGGACGGGGCCCCGCGGGCGGTACCATGCCGCCCTCATGCCCGCGCGGATCATCGACGGCAAGGCCCTGGCCCAGGAGTATCGGCGCGACATCGCCGGGCGCGTGGCGCTCCTCAAGGCCCAGGGCGGACGGGCCCGGCTCGACGCCGTGCTGGTGGGGACCGCGGACGACGCCTCGCACCTCTACGCGCACAACCAGGGCAAGACCTGCGCCGAGCTCGGGATCGAATACCGCCTGCACGAGATCTCGACCGGCGAGGGACGGCCGGACACGCCGCAGGAGGTCTTCGATCATGTCGCGGGGCGCGTGCTGCTCCTGAACACGCAGGAAGAATGCGCCGCGCTCATGGTGCACATGCCCCTGCCCGAGGGGATCGACGCGTACCAGGTGCAGCGGCTCATTGCGCCCGAGAAGGACGTCGAGGGGGTCAACCCCGCGAACATCGGGAACATCGTCTACGGGCGCTCGTCGCTGGCGCCCTGCACGGGGCTGGCGACGGTGAAGATGATCGAGTCGACGGGCATCGACGTGCGCGGGAAGCTGTGCGTGGTGGTCGGGGCGTCGGACGTGGTGGGCAAGCCGATCGCGGTGATGCTCATGCGCCGCGAGGCGACCGTCATCTCGTGCAACAAGCACACCCCCGACCTGGCCGCCCTGACCCGCCAGGCCGACGTGCTGGTCGCCGCGGTGGGCAAGGCCGGACTGATCACCGCGGGAATGGTCAAGCCCGGCGCCGTGGTGGTGGACGTCGGGGTGAACCGGGTGCAGGGGCCGGACGGGACCAGCCGGACGGCCGGCGACGTGGAGTTCGCGGCGGTGGCGCGGGTGGCGGGGTGGCTCAGCCCGGTCCCGGGGGGCGTGGGGCCGATGACGGTCGCGATGCTGCTGCTCAACGTCGTCGAGGCGGCGGAGGCGGCCCGGGGACGGTGAAGCCCGCCCGCGGCGTCGCGGGAGCCGATCGGGCGGCGGTTGGGGCGCGCCTGGGGCGCCTGGCGTCTGGTAGGCTGTCGCCATGCACCGCGGGACCGTCCTGCTGGTCGGCGACAGCGTCCGCGTGGCCTACCAGCCGCGGCTGAGCGCGCTGCTCTCCGAGGACGGCCTGCGGGTCGTCGCTCCGCAGGCGAGCACGGGCAACTGCCGGACGTGCCGCGACCAGGCCCAGGCGTGGATCGAGGAACACATGCCGGACATCGCCTGCTTCTCGTGCGGTCAGCACGCCGCGGAGCAGACGACGACGGTGCTCGAGCGCGAGGAGGTCTCGCTCGATGAGTACGAGCACGACCTTCTGGGCCTGGTGGAGACCTTCCGGAGGTTCTGCGGGCGGCAGGTGGTGTTCGTGACCATGCCCCCGGTGCACGCCGAGCGGCTGGCCGCCGGACTGGCCGTGCCCGACGCCGCGGACCTGACGAGGCGGCTGAACCGGACGATCGCGCAGTACAACGAGCTGGCCCTGGTGCTGATGGGCCAGATGAACGTGGCGGTCTGCGATCTGCACGCCGAGCTCCGCCGGGATTTGGACGCGGCCCTCGGGGACGATGGCGTCTCGCTCACGCCGGCGGGAATCGAGATCGCCGCCCGGGCGGTGGCGAAAGAGATCTACGGCGTGCTCTAGGCCTCGGAGGGGCACGCGCCGCATTGACAAGCACCCGGCGTCACCCTTCAATTGCCGGGGCGCCGGCGACGAGCGGCAGAGTGAGCACACCATGACCACACTCGGCTTTGGCATGCCCCACGGCTTCGAATGGATCGTCCTCCTGGCCCTGGGGCTGCTCCTCTTCGGCCGCCGCCTTCCCGAGGTGGGCCGCAGCCTGGGTCAGAGCCTGGTCGAGTTCAAACGCGGGATCAAGGGCGTGACGGACGAGGTCGAGGAGGCGTCGAACCACCCGGCGACACCGGCCCTGGGGCAGCCCCCCCACTCCGCGCCCGCGCTCGCGGCCGACCGGGGTGCCGCGCCCATCCAGGCGCCCCCCCCGCCCCCCGTCGCCGATGTGCGCGTGAGCCGGTCCGACGTCGTCGAGTGAGGCCCGTGCGGGAGCGGCGCGGCCCCGGCCGCGCGCTCCGGCCCGAGGTACGCTCCGGTCATGACTCCCTTGATTCTCGCGACGGTCGCCTGGCTCGGGCCCGCCCAGCCGGAGGCCGGTCCCGGCGCGCGGTCCGAGCCCGCCGGCGGGCTCCCGACCCTGACGGTCACCGCCGACGACACCCCCGTCAGCCGGTCCTGCCGCGTCGTCATCCCACCCGGCACGGTGATCGCCGACCTCAACGGGGACGGTGTGCTGCACGTGAACGTGCCCGGTGTCACCGTGGAGTTCGCGCCCGGCTCGGTGCTGGTCGGGGCAGGCCCGGGACTCGAGCCCGACGCGTACACCGGCTGGGGCGTTCGCGTGGACCGGGCCGAGGGCGTCACCATCCGCGGCGCCGTGGTGCGCGGCTACAGGGCCGGGATCTACGCCTCGAAGGCCCCGGGGCTCACGCTGGAGGGGTGCGACGTCTCCGGAAACTTCCGCCAGCGCCTGCGGTCGACCGTGGCCGCGGAGGACGCCTCCGACTGGCTCTGGCCCCACCGCAACGACCAGAACGAGTGGCTGACGAACTACGGCGCGGGGATCTGCATCGAGGAGAGCGATCGTGCGACCGTCCGCGGGTGCCGGGCCCGCGAAGGGCAGAACGGGCTGATCCTCGACCGCGTGAACGGCGGCCGGATCTACGACAACGACTTTTCCTTCCTCTCCGGCTGGGGCCTGGCCCTGTGGCGGAGCTCGGGCAATCTCATCACGCGCAACGCGCTGGACTTCTGCGTCCGGGGTTACTCGCACGGCATCTATAACCGCGGGCAGGACTCCGCGGGCATCCTGATGTTCGAGCAATGCTCCGGGAACGTGATCGCGGAGAACTCCGCGACCCATGGCGGCGACGGGCTCTTCTGCTTCGCGGGACGCGAGGCCCTTGGCGAGGAGAAGCCCGCGACCACGATCGACCTGGCCGGGCGCGGCTGCAACGACAACCTGCTCTACGGGAACGATTTCTCCTATGCCGCGGCGCACGGCATCGAGGTCACGTTCTCCTTCGGCAATCGCCTCGAGCGCAATCGGCTGGTGGAGAACAACATCTGCGGCGTGTGGGGCGGCTACAGCCAGAACACGCTGATCTACGACAACCTCATCGAGGGCAACGGTCCCTCCATGCGCCCCGGGTGGCGCGGCGAGGGGGGCGGAATCAACATCGAGCACGGGCACGCCAACCGCATCCTGGCGAACCGGTTCCGGCGCAACGCCGTCGGCGTCAGCCTGTGGTGGGACGATGACGCGGCGCTCCTGGCCGGCCCCTGGGCCCGGGCCAACTACAAGGGCTCGAGCGCCAACGAGGTGAGCTTCAACACCTTCGACGGCGACCAGACCGGAGTCCGCCTGGTCGCGACCTCCGGGACCAGGCTGGTGGGGAACATCTTCTCCGACCTCGGGCAGGCGATCGACGCCGACGAGAAGAGCGAGGCCCTTCCCGAGGAGGGCGCGATGATCGGCCCGCAGCCGGCGCGGTACCAGGCGGTCGGGGAAGCCCGGCCGGTGGGCGCACGCGGCCACCTGGCGGGTCGCGACCACATCGTCATGGGCCCGTGGGGCCCGTGGGACCACCAGACGCCGCTGCTGCGCCCGGTCGAGGCGGGCGGCCCCCGCCACCAGTACGACATTCTGGGCGTGCCCGCGGACTCGCTGCGGGTCGAGCCGGCCGAGGAGGGACACCCGGTCCGAGCGCGGATCGTGACCGGGGACGAGGCGCCGCCGCGCCTCGTGGTGGAACCTGAGAAACCCGGCGTGACCCCCTATCGGCTCCGCGTGACCGGGGACAACTTTGCGCAGACCGTAGCGGGCACGCTGATCGGAGCGGCGTGGACCGTGCGGGTCTTCCCCTGGCAGAGCGACCCGCGCACCGACGAGGCCTCCTGGCAGGCCGAAGCGCGTGGTGAGCGGGCGGTGACGATCGGCTGGCCCGGGGCCCTGTTCCTTCCCCTCGGCGGTGCCGGGCCCAGGTCGATCCCCGCGTGGAAAGAGCTGGGTGACAAGCTGCCGGGAGGCTCCAGGTACGGGATCATCGCCGAGACGACGTTCGAGCTCCCCGCCGGGCGCTGGCGGATCACGACGCTGAGCGACGACGGCGTCCGCGTCACGCTCACGCGGCACGCCCCCGGGAGGCCCGAACGCACCAGGCTCATCGAGCGCTGGACGCACCACGGGCCGGAACGGGATGCCGCCGAGTTCACGCAGGACCAGGAGGGCGTGGTCGGGCTGCTGGTCGAGTACTTCCAGCTCGACGGGCACGCGGTGCTGGAGCTGGGGATCGAGCCGGCGAACCAATCTGCTTCATAAACACTCTTGAGCCTTGACCGGCTGCGCGCTTCCGATTAGCCTCGCTCAAGTTATCAAAAGGAGCACCGCATGGCTTGGATAACCGCGGCCGTGCTTTCCGTCTGCTTGTCAGCCGGCTTTTCGGACCCGCC
>DASPKO010000021.1:0-7147 GCA_035628055.1 Phycisphaerales bacterium | reverse complement strand
CGGGGGGCCGCCGGGTCGTCCATGTGCTCGGGGGCCGGCACTCGGGCGCGCACGAGCGATGCTACTGGGCCTGGATCGATCCTGGCCCTCTCCCCGCGGCGTAAAGTTGGTCATGGGCAGTGCCGGCCGTCCCGAGCCGATCGTTCCCGGCGGCGCCGAGCCCGGGGCGCCCACCCGGGTGACGCTCGCGACGCTGCGACGCCTGGCCCAGGCTGGCGAGCCCTTCGCGTGCCTGACCTGCTACGACGCCACCGCCGCCCGGTGGCTGGCGCGGGGCGGGGTGCACGTGCTGCTGGTGGGGGACACCGCCGCCGAGGTCGTTCTCGGGCTCGAGCGCACCATCCAGATGCCCCTGGAGGTGCTGGTGGCCCTGACCGCGGCGGTGAAGCGGGGGGCACCTGATCGCGTGGTGATGGCGGACATGCCCTTCATGAGCTACCAGGCCGGGCCGGCCGAGGCGATGCGGAACGCGGGGCGGTTCCTGAGTGAGGGGCTCGCCGACGTGGTGAAGGTCGAGGCGGACGCGGCCCTGGCCCCGCTGGTCCGGCGGATGACGCGCGCCGGGATCCCGGTCTGCGCGCACGTGGGCAGCCTTCCCCAGCGTGGGGCGCTGACGGGGGGCTACGCGCCCGCGGGGCGGACGGCCGCGGAGGCGGGGCGGATCGTCGCCGACGCGGTGGCCCTGGAAGAGGCCGGCGCGGCGCTGCTGCTTGTTGAGGCGGTCCCGGAGGAGGTGACGGGCGCGGTGCTGGCACGGACGAGCGTTCCCGTGATCGGGATCGGGGCGGGCCCGCGCTGTCACGGGCAGGTGCTGGTGCTGCACGACCTGCTGGGCATGACCGACCGGCCCCCGCGCTTTGCCCGACCGGTGGCGCGCCTCGGCGAGGAGATCGCGCGGGCCGGAGCCCGGTGGGCCGAGCACGTGCGGGCCCGCGACCTGGGGGCGCGCCCCTACCGGATGCTCCCGGGGGAATCCGAGCGTTTCCTCACCTCGCTGGGGCTGGAGGCGCCGCACGATGGCGACGGGGCGGGCCTTGCCCGCGGCCAGGAGGGCGTATGAGCCGACACGTTTCGCTGGTGCCGTCCGCGGTGGTGCTGCTGGCCGTGCTGGTGACGCTGGTCGCCGCGCCCGCGGCGGTGCGGCGGATCTCGCTGGCGCAGGCGGAGGCGGGATGGCGGGCGGCGCAGGCCTCGCTGGACGAGGACGACATCCTCGAGCGTCTCAACGCGGCGGTGCGCGCCGTGGCCCGGGCGGTCGAGCCCTCGGTCGTGCACATCGCCGCGGATCATGGCGGCCCGCGCGGCTGGCAGCGCCGCGCCCAGGGGAGCGGGTGGGTCTTCGACGACCGCGGGCACATCGTCACCAACGCCCACGTGGTCCGCGGCTCGGCCCAGGTGGCGGTCCAGTTCTTCGACGGCCGCACCAGCACCGCGGAGGTGGTCGGGGCCGACCGGACCACGGACATCGCGGTTCTCCGCGTGCGCTCCGGCGAGGGCATGTTCCCGATCCGCCGGGCGACGGGCGAGAGCCTGGAGCAGGGCGACCGGGTCTACGCCTTCGGCTCGCCCTTCGGGTTCAAGTTCTCGATGAGCGAGGGGATCATCTCGGGCCTGGGGCGCGATCCGAACATCTTTCAGGGACAGCTCGGCTACACGAACTTCATCCAGACCGACGCCGCGGTGAACCCGGGGAACTCCGGGGGCCCGCTCGTCGACGTGCGCGGGCGGATCGTCGGGATGAACGTGGCGATCGCGACCGGCCTGGCGCCCGGCGGGGCGGGGGGCGTCGGCCAGAGCTCCGGGATCAGCTTCGCCATCCCGCTGGACACGATCGAGTCGGTGGTCGAACAGCTCATCAGCCGGGGCTTCGTCGCCAAGGGGTACATGGGCATCGAGCATCCCGGGACCGACGAGCAGAACTCCATGCTCCTGCGCCGCCTGGGGATCGCGCGCGGTGTCGTGGTCACCTCCGTGGTGGAAGGGGGGCCTGCGGCCACAGGCGGCATGCGCCAGGGCGATGTGATCGTCGCGCTCAACGGCCGGGCGGTCTCCACCGTCGCGGCGCTCCGCCAGCTCATCACGGTCAACAAGCCCGGCGACACCATGGAGGTGACCGTGCTTCGTGACGGGGTGGAGACTCCCATCTCGGTCGTGCTCGGCTCGCTCGCGGCCAGCGACGTGGGGGTCGAGGCCACCCGGAACGCCCTGGGTGAGTACGGTCTGCTCGACGTCGCCGAGGTCGAGGGACGGCTCGTCATCGGCGCGGTCCGGCAGGGCTCGGACGCGGCCAAGGCGGGACTTCGGCCCGGTCTGCTCCTGATCGAGGTCGAGGGCCGGGCGGTGAACTCGGTCACGGGCCTGCTCAGGGCCCTGGCCCAGGCCGACTTTGCCAGCAGCCGGCCGGTGACGGTCCGCGTGATGGACCCGGAGGGCAACACCGCCGCGGTGCGGATGGTCTACCGCTGAGCCGGAGCGGGGCCATCGGCCTCCGGCGCCCCCCGCCGGCGCGGGCTGTACCATGATGGGACTTCGCCGGCCCCGGGGCCGGCTTGGGAGAATCACCGTGCAAAGCCTCCGAAGCACCAACCCGGCCCTGACGGCGGTCTTCGCGCAGCCCCAGACCTGGGACGCCGCGCTCGGCTCCGAGCGTCGCCCGGGCGCGATGACCCTCCAGGGGTCGGTCACCGCCACCATGATCCTGCTGGGTCTGTGCTCGGCGACCGCGGTCGCCGTGTGGTGGTGGATGGGCCAGCAGGCCGAGCTCTCGCGGGCGGCGCTCCCCGCGGCGCTCGGCTCCGCCGTAGTGGCCCTGATCCTGGGCCTGGTGATCACCTTCAAGCCGCGCACGGCCCCGGTGCTCGCCCCGGTCTACGCGGTCCTGGAGGGGGCGTTCGTGGGGGCCATTTCCTGGGTGTACGCGGCGAGCTTCGGGGACCAGATCGTCTTCCAGGCGGGCCTGCTGACCTTCGGCATCCTGGCGGCCCTGCTCGTGGCGTACAAGAGCCGGCTCATCCGCCCGACCGAGAACTTCAAGCTGGGCGTGGCCGCGGCCACCATGGGCGTGATGTTCCTCTTCCTGGCGACGTTCCTGCTGCAGCTCTTTGGCGTGACGGTCCCGTATCTCTGGGACTCGTCCCCGATCGGCATCGGCATCGCCGGCGTGATCGTGGTGATCGCGGCCTTGAACCTGGTGCTGGACTTCGACTTCATCGAGCGGGCGAGCGAGGCGGGGCAGCCCAAGCACATGGAGTGGTACGCCGGCTTCGGGATGCTGGTCACACTCGTCTGGCTCTACCTCTCGCTGCTGCGCCTGCTGGCCCTGCTCGGCGACCGCGACTGAGCGCGCCCGGCTCGGGCCGCACCGCCATGCTCACACCCTTCATCGGCGGCAACTGGAAGATGAACACCGACCGCGCCTCGGCGGCCCGGCTGGCGCGGGACGTCGCCGCAGCCCTGCCCGAGGGGAACGTCGCGGACGTCGCGGTCTTCCCGCCCTTCCCGTACCTCATTCCCGTGAGCGAGGTCGTGGCGTCACCGGAGGGCTCCGCCCGGATGATGCTCGGTGCGCAGGATTGCTACCACGAGGCATCGGGGGCCTTCACGGGCGAGGTCTCGGTGGGGATGCTGCGCGACGTTGGGGTCGGCGCCGTCCTGGTCGGGCACTCCGAGCGACGGCACGTGATCGGTGAGGACGACGCCCTGGTCAACCTCAAGGCCCGCGCGGTGCTCGACGCGGGGCTGGTGTGCGTGCTCTGCGTTGGCGAGACGCTCGAGCAGCGCCACGCCGGCCAGGCCGACGAGATCAACGCGGCCCAGGTGCGGGCCGGGCTGCGGGGCGTCACGGGTCCGCAGACGCGGCGCCTGGTGGTCGCCTACGAGCCGGTCTGGGCGATCGGTACGGGCGCCAGCGCGACGCCGCAGGACGCCGGCGCGGCCCACGCGAGCATCCGGTCGGTGCTGGGCGGGCTCTTCGGTCCGGGGCCGGCGAGCGGCATCCGCGTCATCTATGGCGGGTCGGTGAGCGCTGCCAATGCGCGCGACATGCTGGGGCAGCCCGACGTGGATGGTGCGCTCGTGGGCGGGGCCTCCCTCCGGGCGAAGGAGTTCGCGGGCATCGTGGCGGTGGCGGGGGAGATCGGGCGGGCGCGCGCCGCGGCGGGGCCCGGCGCCACGGCGCGTCCGGCCTGCACCCAAGAGTCCCCGCTTCCCAAGAAGGCGTGAGGGCGGCCTCGCTGCGCGTGCGCGGCGTCGTCCGCCCGGCACGCGGGCCTACGCTTGCCCTCGTCGCCGGGCCTTCCCCGCGCCACCGTCTCGAACAGGAGCCTGCTCGGTGATCCATACGCTCGCGCTGGACCTCTCGCGCTTCGGCACCGGCCTGCTGGTCGTGCTCTTCCTGCTGATCTGCCTGCTGCTCATGCTCACGGTGCTGATCCAGAAGCCCCAGGGGGGCGGGCTGGCCAGCGCCTTCGGGGCCGGCGCCGGCTCGGGGCAGACCGCCTTCGGGGCCAAGACGGGCGACGCCCTGACCTGGGCGACCATCATCATGTTCGGGCTCTGGCTCGCCGGAGCGATCGGGCTCAACTTCGTCGTCCGGCCCAGCGAGCGCCTCCCCGAGACTCCGGTCGTGCAGCCCGGCCCGCAGCCCGGCGCCGGCGTTCCCGTCCCGGCGGCGGCGGATCGGCCTTCCTCGGCGCCCCTGGGAACGCCCGTGGGCGAGGCGCCGTCACCGGAGGCCAATCCCCCCGCCCCGGCGCCCGGACCCGCTCCGGGTGCGCCCGGCGGACCGGCGGAGCCCGCGACGCCCCCGGCCGATCCCCCGGCCGGGACTCCCCCAGCCGAACCCCCGGCCGGCACGTCCCCGCGCCCGGGGCCCTAAGCCGGCGCGACCTTCACACCTTCAGCCCGACCCGGAGCTCCACGCGTGATCCGCAGCATGACGGGATTCGGCGAGGCCGCGGCCCGGGTGGGCGAGGCGCACTACTTCGTCGAGGTGCGCTCGCTCAACAACAAGTACTTCAAGGCGGTGATCCGCCTCCCCGACGAGTTCCAGTCGCTGGAGCCCGAGATCGAGGCCCTGCTGCGCCGCGCCCTCACGCGCGGGTCGGTCTTCGTGTCGGCCAAGTGCACGGACGCGTCGGGCTCGGCGGCGTACGAGATCAACCATCTGGCCCTGTCGAGCTACATCGAGCAGGTGCGCCGCGCGCCGCAGGTCGCCAGCGGGCAGGTGGGGCTTGACCTGGGCCCGCTGCTCACGCTCCCGGGAGTGCTGCAGCCCCCGGGCAACGAGGAGGAGCGATTGGAGGCGGCCCGCGCGGCGCTGCTCCCGCTGGTGACGCAGGCGACCGACCGGCTCATCGCCATGCGCGAGCGGGAGGGGCGGGCCCTGCTCGACGACCTGCTCGAGCACCGGGACGAGATCGCGGGACGGCTGGCGCGGATCGCCGAGCGGGCTCCGACGGTGCTGGCCGACTACGAGAAGCGGCTGCGCTGGCGCATCGACGCGATGGTGCAGCAGGCCGGGCTCTCGGTCGAGCCGGTGGACATTTTGCGCGAGATGGCGATCGCCGCCGAGCGCAGCGACACGTCGGAAGAGATCGCCCGCCTGGGCGGGCACATCGAGCAGTTCACCGAGCTGCTCTCGCGCGCGGGGCGTCCGGTGGGACGGACGCTCGACTTCCTGGCCCAGGAGATGCTCCGCGAGGCCAACACCATCGCCAGCAAGTGCGCCGACGCGGAGATCGCCCGAGCGACGGTCGAGATCAAGGGTGCGATCGACCGGATCAAGGAGCAGGTACAGAACGTCGAATGACCAGCGCGCAGCGACCAGGCGCCGTCCGCAGCGTGCCGGGGATCTCGCCCGGCGAGGCCGCCACGGTCTGCTCCCGCTACGACCTGGGGACGATCCTGGAGGTGCGCGAGCTGGTGCGGGGCTCGCGCGGCTCGCCCAAGGTGGTGCTCAAGACCTCGCGCGGGCTCTTCCTGCTCAAGCGCCGTGGGCCGGGACGCGACGACCCCCGCCGGGTCGCGCTGAGCCATCAGGTCCAGCTCTACCTCGCCTCGGTCTCCTTCCCGGTCGCCCGGCTCATCGGGACCCGGGAGGAGAACAACTCGATGCTCCAGCTCGGGACCTGGGTCTACGAGCTCTTCGAGTTCATCCCCGGCACGCCCTTCGATCGCTCCGACGCGGCGACGCACCGCGCCGGCGAGCTGCTGGCCCGGTACCACGGCGCCATGGCCGGATTCGTCCCGCTCTGGCCCGTCCCGCGGGCCCGCAACTACGCCTCGTGGGACCCGGCGGCGGGCCTGCGCCCCGCGCTCCGCGAGGCGCGGGGGCGGGCGGGCGCGCGCGCCGCCGCCCGCCAGCTCGTGGGGCTCTACGAGGAGGCCCGGCGGCGCGGCGCCGAGGTCGGCGCCGGCGCCCTCGCCGACGGCTTCGTGCACGGGGATTGGCATCCCGGCAACATGATCTTCCGCGCCCGCGAGATCGCCGCGGTGATCGACCACGATTCGGTGGGGCGCGGGCCGCGGTTATTGGATATCGCCACCGGGGCGCTGCAGTTTTCCATCACGCGGGAAGGGGCCAGGCTCGCGCTCTGGCCCGAGCAGGCCCACCGCGGACGGCTCGCGGCCTTCCTGGCCGGATACCATGAGGGTGCACGGACGCGGCTGAGCCCGGGCGAAGCGGCGCTGCTCCCCTGGCTCATGATCGAGGCCATGGTGGTCGAGGCCGCCACGGTCGCGGGACGGCGACGGACCCGCCTGGACATCGAGGGCTTCCTGGGCATGGCGGCGCGCAAGTCCGGGTGGCTGGCGGAGAACGCCGCGGAGGTCTCGGCCCTGGCGTGACCGTGCGGTTGGAGCCAAGTCATGTGCGGGCGCAGTCGGCAACGCGTGCGGGCCCTGGTGATGGTGATCCTGCTTCTCGGAGCGCTGGGTGGGCGCGCCGGCGCCCAGCCCGCCCCGGTCCAGCCGGCGAGCCTGCCGGAGGCGCTGGCGCGGCTCGATTCCGAGACGCTCGCGGAGCGTGAGCGCGCCGCCGAGTTCTTGCGCGACGATCCCGCGGTGAGCCTGGCGGACCTCCAGGCCGTGCTGGCGGCGGGGGGCCTGTCGGCCGAGCAGGCGCGGCGCGTGAGCGAGATCGCCAAGG
>DASPKO010000020.1:0-3455 GCA_035628055.1 Phycisphaerales bacterium | reverse complement strand
CGGGATCATTCTCATGTCGCGTCTCCTTTTTCTATGTTCCGCGCCGCAAGCCTGCGCGGTCGAGGGCCGCGATTCCTTCGGAACTTCGGTGCATTGCTCGGCCGGCGCGGACCGGCGGCGCTGCCGCCGGGGCTCGGCGGGTCGGGCGGCAGTCCGGCCACGCGCGAGCGGGTTCCTCGCGAGCCGGCGCCCGGTGGACCGGTGCGCGCCGGCGCGTGCCCTTTGCGGGCAGTCCAAGGTACCCAGGGGGCCCCGACGTTCATGAGATGATTTCGGGCCCGCCGGTTACCGCCCGCGCGTGCGCGAGCCCTCTTTGGCGCGCCGGCGGTTGCCGGCGCCGCCGCTGCGGCCGGCGCGTGACCGTCCCTGCTCGGTCTTTCCCCCCGCGCGCGAGCGCGAGGCCGCGGTCGCGGGCCCTCCGGCCGCCGAGGCGCTCCCGCTCTTCTTGCTGGTCCCGCCTGCCGGCCCGGGTTCCCGCGCGGCCCGGGTGCGGGTGGGCGTGTTGGAGCGCGGATCATCGGCGCGGATGCCGCCGTGCTGCCCCGGATGCGCGGTGTCGGCGGCCCCGGCCTGCCCGCGACCGCGGGGGCGGGTCTGGCGGCCGGTCGTGGTCCGCCCGGGCTCCTCGGCGCGGCCGGCGCCGCGGGGGGCGGCGGGGCGGGCCTGGTCGGCCAGCTCGCGGGTGCGGCGCTTGCTGGCGCCGGTGTCCTTGATGGGGTTGGCGGTGCGCGCACGGCTGGTGCGCGAGGTCGCGTCGCGTCCCGTGGCGTTCTGTCCGGTGTTACGCCGCGCGGTGGCGCTGGTCGAGGTGGCCCTGCGTCCTTCGAAGCCCATAAGCGCTCCTTTCTCGTGGTCGGCCGGCCGTGGCGCCGATCGCGCGGCACCGCATGGCGAACTTGCAGCTTGTCGCGCCGCGGCACGCGCCGGTATTCGAACCTGATCCGGTTGTGTGCGGAACGCCCGGGCGCGGCGTGTCGCCGGTGCCCCGCTCAGCCTCCCCGGCGCGCGCGCAGGGCCAGGAAGAGCGGGATCTCGCGCCGCGCCCGGTTCTCGGCCCGGGCCCGCGGCCCGGAGGTGCTCACGCGCGTGCCGGGCCACTCCTCGAGCGCGTCGAGCAGCAGGCCCGCGGTCGCCAGGGCGCGGGCGTAGTCCTGGATGGGGCGGTGGAATGTCCAGGTGACCACGCGGGGGTCCGAGCCCGGGTGCATGGCGATGGGCGCGACGGCCGGGGTGAGGTAGCGGTCGACGCGCCGGTACTGCGTCTGCTGCGCGTCGTCCCATCCCCACGAGGTCTGGCCCGGGCCCCGGAAGGCCGGGTGCGAGATCACCGCGACGAAGACGCCACCGGGCGCAAGCCTGCCCGCGGCGCCGTGCAGGACGGGCGCGAGGGGGTCGATGTTGGTCAGCGCCATCACGCAGACCGCGGCGTCGAAGCTGCCCGCGTCGCCGAGGCGGTCGAGCTGGCGGGCGTCGCCCACGCGGTAGTCCTCGCGGGGGCCGGCCCGGGCGCGGGCGGCCTCGACGAGGCCCCGGGCGGCGTCGACCCCGACGACCTGGCACCCCGCCGAAGCCAGCAGGCGTCCGAGCAGCCCCTGCCCGCACGCGATGTCCAGGACGCGCAACCCGGAGCGTGGCCCCACGAGCCGGAGCGTGCCGGGGAGGATGACGTTCTGGTAGTGGTCGTTGGGGCGGGCCGCGGCGTCGCCGCCGAGCATCTGGTCATACCAGTCGGCCACGGCTTCCCAGGATGTGTCGCGGCCGGGCGCCGGTGGCGGGCGTCCCGGGGACGGTGCGCGCTCGGCGCGCGCCGAAGCCCGAGCGGGCGCCGCGGCGGCCGGCAGGGGACCCGCCGGGGCCTGCTCAGCCTCGATCAAGAGATCGGGGGGCGGGCCGGAGGGGCGCTCCAGGCCGACGGCGCGGTAGAAGGACTCGGGCGCCGGGCTGGTGAAGACCATGGGGCGGCCGGTCGCCGGGTGGGTGAACCCGAGCTCGGTCGCGTGCAGGCCCAGGCGGCCGATGGGGTCGTCCGCCGCGCCGTGCCGGCGGTCGCCCGCGATGGGGTGGGCGAGCTCGGCGAGGTGGACGCGGATCTGGTTTTTGCGGCCGGTTTCGAGGCGCACGTCCAGGAGTGAGAACCCGCGGGCCGCGGCGAGCACGCGCACGTGGGTGACCGCGGGGCCACCGCCGGGCGCCGGCGGTCGCGCGCCGCCGGCGGGGGCCGATCCCTCCGGGACGCTGCGCATGACCCCGGTCGGTCCCGGGGCGAGGACCGAGCGAATCGTCTGCTCGTGCCCGGGCGGGCCGGCGATCCCATGAACCAGCGCGAGGTAGACGCGGCGCGTGCGCCGGGCGGCGAGCTCGCGCTTGAGGGCTTCGAGGGCCGTGCGCGTGCGCGCAAAGACCAGCAGGCCGGTCGCCTCCTTGTCGAGGCGGTGGACGATAAAGACGCCACGCCGCGCACGCTCACCCTGGTCGCGACCGCGCGGGGGGGGTCGGTGGGGCGCGGCGTATTTCTTGAGGATGTCGAAGACGCTCGTCGCGGTGCCGCGCGGGGCGGTGCCGACGAAGGCCGTGACGATTCCCGCCGGCTTGTCAACCACCAGGACGTGCTCGTCCTCGTAGACCAGGCCGACACCGCCGGGAAGGAACGTGGGCCGGCGGTGCGCATCGGCGCCCCGGCTCTGAGTGGAGCGGCCCGGGGCACCGCGTCGCGGGCCCGGGCCGCGGCCGCCTGGTCGCGGGGCGCGGCTCACGGGGCGTGCCCTGCCGGCGCTTCGACGCGCGCGTGCTTGAGCGCCCGGAGCCGCGCGACCTCATCGAGGAGGATCCCGGCAAACTCCGCCTTGGAGACGGGGAGGGGCGCCCCGCGGACGGACCCATCGGGGGCGATGAGGACGGCGCGGATGTGCTCCGACTCCAAGGTCTCGAGCGGGTTGGCCACGATGAGGTCGCACCCCTTGGCGGCCAGCTTCCGGTGGGCGGACTCCTCGAGGCCGTCCTCCGGCTCGAGGGCGAAGCCGACGAGGACCTGGTCGGGTCGGCGGCGCGCGGAGCACTCGGCCAGGAGGTCGGGCGTGGGCTCCAGCTCGAGCACCAGCTTCCGGGCGGTCCGCCGCAGCTTTCCGGATGCGGGCACGGGCCGGTAGTCGGCGACGGCGGCCGCCATGATCAGCACATCGCAGAGACCGAGCTCCGCCCCGAGCAGGGCACGCAGGTCGGCGGTCGTTCGGAACCGGCGGACCGTGACGAGCGAATCGGCCGGGGCCACGGCGCTGGGCCCGAGGAGAAGGGTGGCGTTCCAGCCACGGCGGACGGCCTGATCGCAGAGGGCGATTCCCAGGCGTCCGGAGGACCTGTTGGAGATGTAGCGGACATCATCGATGGGCTCGTGGGTCGGCCCCGCGGTCACGAGCAGGCGTTCCGGGCCCGGTCCCGTGGGTGACACCCCGGCGGGC
>DASPKO010000019.1:0-7313 GCA_035628055.1 Phycisphaerales bacterium | reverse complement strand
CGGAGCCCGGGAGGAGGGCGCGCCGTTGGTGCCGCGCCCCGGGCCGAGGCGGCCCCCGCGGACGCGCCGGATCGCGGGCTCACGGGTCGCCCCTCCCGCCTGGGCGTGCTGCGTCACCGGCACTACCGGCGCGTGTGGGTCGCCTCGTTTGGCTCGAGCATCGGCACGTGGATGGAGGCCGTCGGCCTGCAGTGGCTGGTGGCCCAGGCGGCGACGGCGCCCGAGTGGGTGGCGGCGGGCAAGCCGCACGCGACGCTGATGATGGCGTATCTCGCCGTCGCGCAGATGGGACCGATGCTGGCGCTGGGGATCCCGGGCGGGCTGCTCGCCGACCGCGTGAACCGCAAGAAGCTCTTCCTGGTGACGCAGGGGGTCATGATGGTGATCGCCGCCGCGCTCACGGTGGTCGCCTGGCGCGGCCTGGCGACGCCGGGGGTGCTGATCGGGCTGGCCCTGGTGCACGGGACGGCGCTGGCCTTCAACGTGCCGGCGTGGCAGGTGCTCACGCCGCGGCTGGTGCCGCGCGCGGAGCTGACCAGGGCGATCACGCTCAATGGCATGCAGTTCAACCTGGCGCGGGCGGTGGGCCCGGCGCTGGGGGGCGTGCTCATGGGGGTGTGGGGGGCCACGGCCCTGTTTGCGATCAACACGGTGAGCTTCTTCGGGGTGCTGCTGGCGGTGGCGCTCACGCCCGACGCGCCCGCGCCGGCGCGCGAGGGGCACCCGGTGCGCCAGCTCCGCGAGGCCGCGGAGTTCGTCTTCCTGCAGCGCGGGCCCCGGGCGGTCTTCGTGGCGATGGTGGTCTTCGCGATGCTCTCGGCCCCTCTGCTGCGGATGCTCCCGCTGTTTGCGAGCGACGTCTACCACCGGGACGAGACGGTCTACGGGCTGCTCCTGGCGATGATGGGGATCGGCGCGGTGCTGGGAGGGCTGGCGCTGCGCTGGTTTCCGGCGTGGTATCCCAAGCACCACTTCATACCGCTGTCCATGGTCGGGGGCGGCGTGAGCATCCTGCTCTTCGGGGCCATGCGCTGGATGCCCGCGGGGGCGGTCATGCTGGTCCTGTGCGGGGTCTTCTGGCTGTGGGCGTTCAACTCTTCGATGGCGGCGATGCAGATGCTCGTGCCCGATCGCATGCGGGGACGGGTGCTGGCGGTCTGCAATACCGCGGTCTTCGGGGCCATGCCGCTGGGGAGCGTGCTCGCGGGGCTCATCGGCGCCTGGGCGGTGCGGCACTCGGCGATCGACCGGGGGCTGAGCGTGCAGCTCGGGGTGACGACGCTCGCGGGGGCGCTGGTCCTCGCGGGGATCGTGATGCTGGCGTGGCGCACGCCCGAGGTCGACGGGATCCTGCCGGGCGAGCCCGGATACGAGCGGGCCCCGGGGCTGTGGCGGGGGCTCACGGCGGCCGCTCATCGGCCGGCACGGGCGGCGCGGGCACGGCACGCCCTGGCGACCGGCGCCGAGGCGATCGAGCGGGAGATGCGCTAGCGCGACCTGGGCACAGGGGGCGCGGACAACGGCAGGCGCTACCCCTACGGTTCGTCCCGGCCCGTGGCGCCGGGTGCAGGAGCGCGGGGACCACATGGAAGCCGGAATCGTCGGTCTGCCGAACGTCGGCAAGAGCACGCTGTTCAACGCCCTGACCAAGGCGGGGGCGCTGGCGGCCAACTACCCGTTCGCGACGATCGAGCCGAACGTGGGGGTGGTGCCGATCCCCGACCCGCGCCTGGCGGTGATCGCGGAGCGCATCACGACCCAGAAGATCGTGCCCACGGCGCTGCGGCTGGTGGACATCGCGGGGATCGTGCGCGGGGCCAGCGAGGGGGAGGGGCTGGGGAACAAGTTCCTCTCGCACATCCGCGAGGTGGACGCGATCCTGCACGTGGTGCGCTGCTTCGAGAACCCGCCCGGGGGCGAGGAGGTGACGCACGTGGAGGGCTCGGTGGACCCGGTCCGGGACATCGAGACCATCGAGACCGAGCTGATCCTGGCGGACCTCCAGACCGTGGAGGCGGCGCTGCCCAAGGCCGAGCGGGCCGCCAAGAGCCAGGACCGCGAGGCGGTGGCGCGGCACGAGGTGCTCAAGCGGCTGATGCCGGTGCTGGCCGAGGGGCGCCCGGCGCTGGGCATCGGCTTCGAGGATGCCGAGCAGGCCCGGGCGCTCAAGGGCTTGGGGCTGCTGTCCGCCAAGCCGGTGCTGTACGTGGCGAACGTGAGCGAGGAGGACCTGCACGGTCAGAGCGCGGCGGCCCGCGCGGTGCGCGAGCGCGCCACGCGCGAGGGGATGGAGGTGGTCCCGGTGTGCGCCAAGATCGAGGCCGAGCTGGCCGAGCTGGCCGAGGCCGACCAGCGCGAGCTGCTCGAGTCCCTGGGGATGGCCGAGCCGGCGCTGGCCACGCTGGCGCGGGCGGCGTACCGGCTCCTGGGCCTGCAGAGCTTCTATACCGCGGGGCCCAAGGAGGTGCGGGCGTGGACGGTGCGGGTGGGGGCGTCGGCCCCGCAGGCCGCGGGCGTGATCCACACGGACTTCGAGCGCGGGTTCATTCGCGCCGAGGTCTACTCGGTCGACGACCTGGTGGAGCTCAAGACCGAGAGGGCGATCAAGGACGCGGGACGGCTGCGCATCGAGGGGAAGGGTTACGTGATGCGCGACGGGGACGTCTGCCACTTCCTGTTCAACGTGTGACCGGCTGATGCACGCCTGGCCGGATCGTTGCCGAGTCGGCGGGCCGGCTATCCCAGCTCGGCGATGGCCTGGTCGATCGTGCGCACCGCGACGGCCTGAACGCCGCGGGGCGCGGGAGGGGCGTGATCGGGCCCCGCGGCCCGAGAGCCGCCCGGGGCCGGGATGATGAGGCGGGCGAAGCCGAGGCGTGCGGCCTCGGCGACGCGCTGGCCCGCCTGGGTGACCTGGCGCACCTCGCCGCCGAGGCCCACCTCGCCGACGACGGCCGTGGCTGGCGCCAGTGAGCGCTTGTGGAAGGCGCCGGCGATGGCCAGGAGCAGGGCGAGGTCGGCGGCGGGCTCGACGACGCGGATGCCCCCAACGCTGCTGGCGAAGACGTCGCGGTCGGCCAGGCGCAGGCCGGCGTGCTGCTCGAGCACGGCGATGATCATGGCGAGGCGACTGGGGTCCAGGCCGCTGCTCTTGCGCTTGGCGGCGCCGAGGAAGCCCGTCGCGGTGAGGGCCTGCACCTCGACCATCACGCAGCGCGTGCCGGTCAGGACGGGGCAGACGACCGAGCCCGGCCGGGGCGCGGCCTCGGCGGCGGGAAGGGCGCACACGCCGGCCCCCTCGGGGAGCTCGCGGAGCCCGGCGCCGGTCATCTGGAAGATGCCGATCTCGAGCGTGGTCCCGAAGCGATTCTTGACGGCGCGCAGGATGCGGTGGGCGTGGTGCCGGTCGCCCTCGAAAAACAGGACCGTGTCGACCAGGTGCTCGAGGAGGCGGGGGCCGGCGAGGCGGCCGTCCTTGGTGACGTGCCCGACCAGGACGACCGCGATGCCGCTGAGCTTGGCGAGGTAGACCAGCTCGGCGCAGCAGCGCCTGAGCTGGGTGAGCGAGCCGGGCGGGGCGTCGAGGTCGGCCTTGTAGACCATCTGCACCGAGTCGAGCACGAGGACCGCCGGCCGGACCTGGCGGGCCTGCTCGATGATCCGCGCGAGGTTGGTGTCCGCGAGGACGAAGAGCTCCGCGGCCGTGCCGGTGCCCAGGCGGGCGGCGCGGAGCCGCACCTGCTCGGCGGACTCCTCGCTGGAGACATAGAGGACGCGGACGGGGTCCGGCCCGGAGCCCGGGTCCGCCGGCTGCTGGCCCGCGAGGTGACCGGCGGCCTGGAGCATGAGCGTGCTCTTGCCGATCCCCGGATCGCCGCCCACCAGCACGACGCTGCCGGGCACCAGCCCGCCCCCGAGCACGCGGTCCAGCTCGCCGATCCCCGTGCGCAGCCGCGGGGCGGGCGGGCCGGCGGTCGCGAGGGCGATGGGGGCCGCCGTGGGACCCGGCATCACCGTCGCGTCGTCCTGGGCGGCGGCATGGCTGCCTTCGGTCGGGCGGGACCAGCCCTCGGCCAGGCCCTGCTGCGGGTCTCTGGCGGCGCTGGCGTCAAGGCGGCGGAGGGCGAGGGTGTCCCAGGCGCCGCAGTCGGGGCACTTGCCGGCCCAGCGGCTCTGGGCGCCGCCGCAGGACCGGCATTCGAAGACCTGCCTCACCTTGGCCATGCGCGACAGGAGCGTAGCGAGAGCGGGGGCGGCGGCGCGCGCCGGTCATACACTGGGGCGTGCGGCGCGTCTTCCGCCTGTTCCGAGGCGACCGGCCGGCCCGCGGACGCCGGGCGCGCGTGCGCTGGACCATCCGGCTGCTCTTCGTGCTGGTTCTGCTGGTCACCGTGGGGGGCGTGCTCGTGCTGCGCTCCCCGGTGGTCGCCTGGGTGCTGGCCTCGCGGCTGGAATCGACGCTCGGCGCGCAGATGGAATCCAAGGGGGCGGTCGTCAACCCCGGCGGGTCGCTGATCATCACCGGCCTGCGGCTGCGGGTCCCGGGCGTCGGGGGCGGGGCGGGTGAGTTTCTCTCCGCCGAGCGCGTCGAGGTCGACCTCGACTGGTCGGGCGTCTGGTCCGGCAAGGTTGTGCCGATCGGGGTGCGGCTCTACGAGCCGGTCTTCCGGGTTAGCCTCTCCACGCGGGACAACTCGGTGAACCTCGCTCACCTGGCGGCCCGGGCGGGGGAGGGCGGGGGACCCGGGCCCGCCCCGCGCGTGGACGTGATCGACGGGGCGGTGGAGTTCGGCGAGCACGAGCCGGGGCGGTACACGGCGCTGGGGGTGATCCCGGTGACGGGCTCGCTGACCCCGCTGCACCGGGCCCGGCCCGTCTACTCGGTGAAGCTCCAGCAGACCGGCGAGCCTCCCTCGCGGGTGCACGGCGTGCGCCGCGTGGGCGGGGACATGCTGCTGGAAGGGCGTGTCGACCTCAACGAGTCGCGCGGCGAGCTGCGGCTGCACCACTTCGACCTGGCCGCGTGGCCCGCCGGGGCCCTTCCCAGCGGGGTGCGGGACATCTGGGCGAGCCTGGCGATGCGCGGGCAGGTGACCCGCAGCACCTTCAGCTACGACGACGAGACGGGGCCGCAGGTGCGCCTGGAGGTGAGAGGGGTCGCGATGAACGTGCCCGTGCCGGCGGACCGCCCGGACGCGGCCCCGATGGAGCCGATGAATCTGCAGGGGGTCAGCGGCGACGTGCGGCTTTCGGCGCGCGGGCTGGCGGCGAGCCTCGAGGGGGTGATCGAGGACCTGCCGGTGCGGGTCTCGCTGCGCACCGAGGGGACCGAGCTCAACGCCGCGCTCCGCTGCGAGATCCTGGCCGAGCGCTTCACGCTGCGCCAGAGCCCGGACCTGCTCCCCTACGCCCCGCGGGTCGTGCGCAAGCGCTTCGCCGAGTTCTCCGGGCCCACGGCGGTCGTCGACGCGCGGGTGCTGCTGGAGCGCGGGCCGCCCATCGGCGGGGTGGCGGCGCCCCTCTCGGCCTCCGGGACGGTCGCCTTCGACAACGGGCGGGCGGTCTTCCGCGACTTCCCGTACCCGTTCGAGCAGGTCAGCGGGCTGGTGACCTTCGACGAGCAGGGCGTGCACATCGTGCGCGTCAACGGCGTGGGCCCGACCGGGGCGCGGCTGCTGGCGACCGGAGAGCTCACGGCGCCGATGGACGGCCCGGCGGTGGCGATCGACGTGCTGGTGCGGGGCGTGGCCCTTGACCCCGTGCTCGAGGCGGCGCTCGAGGACAAGAGGGGCATCCTCGAGGATCTCTTCAACAGGCGCGCCTACCGCCGCCTGCTGGACGAGGGGCTGGTGATCTCGGGACGGACGAGCCGCGAGCTCGGGCTGGAGCTGGCGGCGCTGCGCGAGCGGCGCCGGGCCGCGGACCAGGACCCGGCAGGTCCCGAGCGCGGCGCCGACCTGGACCGCCAGATCGCGGCGATCGAGCGCCGCCTGGGGGTGCCCGTCTTCGACCTCGGGGGCGAGGCCGACATTCTCGTGATGGTCCGCGCCGCGGCGGGGAAGAAGCAGCCCGTGCACCACCAGGTGCAGGTGGTGATTCGCGAGGCGGGGATGCTCCCCGCGGCGTTCCCGCACCCCGTGATGGCGCGCGACGTGATCTTCCAGCTCGACCAGGACGAGCTGCGGCTGATCGAGGGGGACTTCGCGGGCCTCACCGGGGGCACGGCGCAGGTTGCCGCCCGTGTCCTGCTGGAGACCAAGGCCCGCCGGCACGCCGAGCCGCACATCCAGGTCCGCGCGGTCGATGTGCCGATCGACGGGCTGCTGGTGCGGGCAATCCCCGAGGAGTTCGCGGCCCCGAGGACCGAGCGCGAGCAGGCCGGGCCGGCGCGGGAGCCGGAGGGGTTCTCGGGCAAGCGGTTGCTCGAGAACCTGCGGGTCGAGGGGACGGTCGCGTGCGACGTGGTGATCGCGCCGGCGGGTGAGGGGGAGACCACGTCGGACGTGCGCGTGCGCTTCGCGGACCTGGCCGCGATCCCGAGGCCGCGCGGGCCCGAGCCGATCGGTCCGCCCGCGGGTGGCGGCGCAGACACCCTGGCGGTGACGGGCCTGCGGGGCCAGGTGCACATCGCGGGGGACGAGGTGACGATCCCCGAGTGCGAGGCCGACCTTCACCGGGCCTGGAGCCACGATCCGCGTGGGCCGGTCCAGGCCCTCGGGCCCCCCGCGGGGCACGTCGCGCTGGCGCTGACGGCCCGCCTGGCGGAGCCGTCGGCGACCACGCCGGCGCCCTTGTACGCGTCCCTGCTGGTGAGCGACCTCGACCTGACGTCGCCGATGGAGGACCTGATCGCGGTGGCCGATCCCGGTGTGGCACGGAGCGTGGCGGACCTGCTCGAGGCCCGGCGTCCGGCGGGAGTGCTGGACGCGGAGGTCGAGGTTACCCGGCACGCCAGCGAGCGGCCCGCGGTGTGGCTGCACCTGAGCAACGGCCGCGGGGTGGAGGCCGACGTGCTCGGGGACCGGCTCGGCGTGGACCTCGAGGCCGGGTCGGTGACGCTGCACTCGGGGCCGCCGACCAGCCTGCACTTCGACGCCGCGGTGGCGCGCCTGAGCTTCGCGGGACAACCGGCCGGCTCGCTCAGGTTGGACGGGCGCCTGGCGCTCCCCAGCGGCGCGGCCTCGCCCGACCCGGAGACGGCCCTGGCGGTCCGGGCGGAGAACGCGACGCTCGAGGCCCCGCTGGTCCGGCTGCTCGTGCGCGAGGCGGCCCCCGGGGCCCGCGACCTGCTCGATGACCTCGACCCGGCGGGG
>DASPKO010000018.1:0-2380 GCA_035628055.1 Phycisphaerales bacterium | reverse complement strand
GTCTGTCTCGAGGACTATGACAAGGGCGTCTGCACCCCCCGGGTCTGCCGGGAGGTGATCGCCCTGTGCCGGCGGGCCGGCGTGCCCGTGCTGGTCGATCCCGCGCCGATCCGCGACTATGCGAAGTATCGCGGGGCCGCCGCCCTCACGCCCAACCGCACGGAGGCGGCCCGGGCGGCGGGTCCGGGGCCGGGCGACGACGCGTCTGCGGCGGAGTACGGCGACATGGCCCGGCGGCTCCGGGACGAGCTGGGGCTCGAGGCCGCGATCATCACGCTGGATCGCCAGGGCATGGTCCTGGCGGAGCAGGGGGCCGAGCCGGAGGTGATCCCGACGGTGGCGCGCGAGGTCTACGACGTGAGCGGCGCCGGCGACATGGTGCTGGCGGCCCTGGCGGGGGCCCGGGCCAACGACGTGGGCTGGCCGGACGCGTGCCGGCTGGCCAACGCGGCCGCGGGGCTGGAGGTCGCGGTGTTCGGTGTGGTGCCGATCCCCATCGAGCGCGTGCACGCGGAGGTACTGCGTCGCGAGCGGGGGCCCGGGAGCAAGCTGCGCACGCTGGAGGAGCTGCTGGTGGAGGCCGCGGCGCTGCGGCGCGAGGGGCGGCGTCTGGTCTTTACCAACGGGTGCTTCGACCTGCTGCACGCCGGGCACCTGGCCCTGCTGCAGCAGGCGGCGCGCCACGGCGACTACCTGGTGGTCGCGATCAACAGCGACGAATCGGTGCGCCGGCTCAAGGGACCGGAGCGGCCCGTGCGCACGGAGCGTGACCGGGCCCGGCTGCTCGGGGGCCTGGAGTGCGTGGACGCGGTGGTGGTCTTCGGGGATCCGACCCCGGAGCGGCTCATCCAGGCCCTGCGCCCGGACGTGCTGGTCAAGGGGGCCGAGTACGCGCTGGCCGAGGTGCCCGGCGCCGAGTTCGTGATCCAGAGCGGGGGACGGGTGGAGCTGCTCGAGATGGTCCAGGGCGTGAGCACGACGGGAACGATCGAGCGGATCCGGGCCGGATGAGCGCGTCGGCGGCCCGGCCGGACCCCGCCCCCGCGCCCCGCACGCACGTGGCGGTCGTCACCCGGGCGTGCCTGGACGCGATCCTGTCCGGGGAGAAGACGATCGAGTCGCGCCTGAGCCGGACCCGGTGCGCCCCGTTCGGGCGTGTGAGCGTCGGGGACTCGGTCTATTTCAAGCAGAGTTCCGGGCCGTTCCGGGCCCGCGCGACGGTGCGGCGCGTCAAGGCCTTTCACGGGCTGAGCGCCGCCGGGGTGGCGCGGCTGCGGAGTCTGTATAACGCCGGCGTGCGGGGCTCGCCGGCCTACTGGCGGACGAAGCGCGACGCGGGTTTCGCGACCATGATCTGGCTGGACGAGGTGCGGGCGGTCGATGAAGGGCCGAGCATCCCCGCGCTCTACGGGCGGGCCTGGATCGTTCTCCCCGCCGGGGGGCTCGCGACCCCGCGGGCCGCGGCGCGAACCGGGCGCCTGGGCGCGGAGTAAACTTTCACCGCGGGGTGAAAACCCGGACGGCGGCACGGCCGGGGGCGCGGGCACGAGCGGGAGGCGGCGACGCGATGGGACTCCTGGACCGCCTCGGCTCACCCTCGGACCTCCGGGCTCTGCCCATGGCGGAGCTGCCCCAGCTCGCCGCGGAGATGCGCGAGGCGATCTGCCAGCAGGTCGCGAGCACGGGGGGGCACCTGGCGCCCAACCTGGGCGTGGTCGAGCTGACCATCGCGCTGCACTACGTCTTTGACTTTGCCCGCGACCGCCTGCTCTTCGACGTCGGGCACCAATGCTATCCGCACAAGCTGCTGACGGGGCGGCTGCCGCTGCTGAAGAACCTGCGCACCAGCAAGGGGATGTCGGGTTTTCCGGCCCCTTCCGAGTCGGCCTACGACCTGTTCGCGGTCGGGCACGCGGGCACGGGGATCTCCACCGCGGTCGGCATGGCCCGGGGCGACCAGCTTGCCGGCGAGGCCTTCGATCCCCGCGCCAACCCGGGGGGGCGACGCGTGGTGACGCTGATCGGGGACGCCTCGATCGTCAACGGCGTGGCGATGGAGGGCCTGAACAACGCGGGCACGCTCAAGCGGCAGTTCCTGGTGGTGCTCAACGACAACGGCATGTCCATCTCGCATCCCCAGGGAGCGATCGCGCAGTACTTCGACCGCCTGAGGCTCTCGCACCGGTACAGCGACTTCAAGAAGAGCGCGGGCGAGGTGCTGCGGCACCTGCCGGGCGGGTCGATGATCCGCGGGGCGTATCACAAGGCCGGGGAGGCCACCAAGGCCGTGCTGGGCGAGACCGCCTGGTTCGAGCACTTCGGGCTGGTGACGGTGGGGCCCATCGACGGGCACGACCTGCCGACGCTGATCGAGTTCCTG
>DASPKO010000017.1:0-7475 GCA_035628055.1 Phycisphaerales bacterium | reverse complement strand
GGCCAGATGTCTGCGGCACCAGGCCTGCAGCTCGCGCGGCTCCGGGGCGGCGCCCTCCTGGGCCTCGACGAACGCCACCGGCTCCTCGCCGCGCACGGGGTCGGAGATCCCGATCACCCCGGCCGCCCGCACCGCCGGGTGGCGCTCCAGCACCTCCTCGATCTCGCGCGGGAAGACGTTCTCCCCGCCGACGATCATCATCTCCTTCAGCCGCCCGGTGATGTACAGGTGCCCGTCGAGGTCCATCCGCCCGATGTCGCCCGTGCGGAAGAACCCGCGCCCGTCGAAGGCCGCCGCCGTCTGCTCGGGCAGCTTGTAGTACCCGCGCATCACGTGGGGCCCGGCGATCCGCACCTCGCCGTCGGCGCCGGGCGGGAGGTCCCGCTCGCTCGCCACGTCGACGATCCGCTCGGCCACGCCCGGGAGCGGGCGCCCCACCGAGCGCGGGCGGAACTCGTGCGGGCGACACCAGTTCGAGACCGGGGCCGTCTCCGTCAGCCCGTACCCCTCGTTGATGCGGACCCCGAACCGCGTGAAGAACCCCTCGAGCACGGCCTGCGGGAGCGGCTCGCCCCCGGAGACGATGTAGCGGAGCGAGGCGTAGTCCGCCGGAGCCGCATCCTTCACGCTCAGCAGCGCGTTGTACATGGAGGGGATGGCGATGAGCACCGTGGGGCGGTGCGCGCGCAGCAATCGGACCATCTTCTGGGGCACGAAGCGGGCCGTGTAGACGACCTTGCACCCCGCGGCGAGCGGGAGGAGCGTCAGCACCGTCAGCCCGAAGGAATGGAACTGCGGGAGCACGCCCAGGAGGGTGTCGGCCGGTGTGAAGGAGACCCAGTCGGCGATCTGCCGGATGTTGGCCGCGATATTGCCGTGCGTGAGCATCACCCCCTTGGGTCTCCCGCTGGTGCCGGAGGTGTAGAGCAGCAGCGCCAGGTCCCCATCGTCGGCGCCGGCCGGCCAGCTCGGCTCGGGCACGGAGCGGAAGTTGAGGTCCTCCAGCAGCACCAGGTGGCGCACGCGCGGGCGATAGCCCAGGAACTCGAGCATGGGCCTCACGGTCAGGATCGTGTCGGTGCCGCAGTCGTCGATGACGTATTGCAGCTCCTCCTGCTTGAGCAGGTAGTTGAGCGGGACGACCGTCTTTCCCGCCCACCACCCCCCCAGCGCCGCGGCGGGGAAGAGCCCGGAGGTCGGCAGCAGCACCCCCGCCGTCGGGGACTGGCAGCGCGCCCGGAGCGCGGTCGCGAGGTGCCAGGCCATGACCACCAGGTCGAGCCCGCGGTAGGTTCGCTGGTCGTCGGTGACCAGCGCGCGGCCGGGGCGCGAAATCAGCCGCCGCAGAATGGGCCAGTGGACCGACATTTGCCGATGCGTCTGCTCGTCTTCGGGGGAGCCCGCCGGGCCGCGCCCACAACGCGTGGACCCGCCCCCCTCGAAGGTAGCACAAAGCCTCCCCGCCGGAGAGATCAGCCGATGCGGTCCACCTCGCCTCTCACCCCGCCGTGCCGTTCGAATCCCAGTCGGCTCCTGGCCGTGACGCTCGCCGCCGCGGCACTCGGCACCGCCGGCTGCGCCAGCAGTCCGGAGGGTCCCGGCGGCTACGTGTCGCTCTACCGGGAGGGGCAGTACGCCAAGGCCCGCAAGGGCGCCGAGGCGGCCCTGAAGCATGGCAATGAGCAGGAGCGCGCGCGAGCCGCCCTCACCGCCGGCCTGGCCGCTCACGCGCAGGGCGACCTGGCCGCCGCCGAGGCTCACCTGCGCCCCCTGCTCTCCTGCCCCGACCCCGCGGTAGCGGGGCGCGCCGGCGCCACCCTCGGCCTGATCGCCGCCGACCGTGGCAACAACCAGCAGGCCGCCGAGCTGCTGGCGGCGGCCTCGGGCAAGCTCACCGGCGACGACGCCGCCCGGGCCGGCATGCAGGCCGGCGACTCCCTCTCCCGCCTCTCGCGCTTCCCGGCCGCGCGGGCCCAGTACCTCGTCGCCGGCGCCAGCGCCAAGGACCCCGCCCTCAAGACCGCCCTGTCCCAGCGGGCCTCCGCGACCGACCGCCCGTCATCACCGATTCCCACCGAGGCCGGCTCGGCCTTCGCCCCGGCCGGACCTTATGCCGTCCAGCTCGGGGTCTTTTCGCGGCGCGAGAACGCCGACCGGCAGGTTGGCAAGACCCGACCGGTGGTCTCCCGCCTGGGCCTGACCAATCCCAGGGTGATCCCCCGGGCCTCACAGACCGGCGGTTCCGAATACGTCGTCCTCGTCGGGGGCTTCCCCAGCAAGCAGGCGGCTCTCGCAGCCCGCGACCGGCTCGGCAGCGGCGTCGTCGTCGCGCCCTGAGCCGGGAGCGGTCTAGACGCGCACGGTCGTCCATCCGCCCTGCAGGAATCGGGCCCCGAACGCCACCGCGCGCACCACGATCTCCGCGCACAGGCCGACCCACAAACCCGGAAGCCCGCCGTCCCACGGCATCGGGTTGGGAATTACCCCGCCGCCCGGGAGAGGGATGTCGACGCCCGAGCCGAGGTAGGCCAGGGGCAGACGCACGCCGTACGTCGTCAGCCACGTCAGCCACATCACGACCTTCACGTCGCCGGCGCCGCGCAGGGCGGTCCGCAGGACGAGGCTGACGGCGAAGGGCACCTGCACGATGCCGGCGATGAAGATCAGCTTGGGCACCAGCTCCAGGTGCGCCGGCTGGGACGTGAGCAGGCCGGTGATCGTCACGGGGACCAGCACCAGCAGCAGGCCCGCGACGCCCATGAACCCCGCGGAGACCGCCAGGCACGCCAGGATGGCCCGCGTGGCCAGGCGCGGCGAGCCCGCGCCGAGGTACTGCCCGGCCAGCGCCGCCGCCGCCGTTCCCATCGCAAAGCCCGGCAGGAAGCTCATCGCCTCGATGCGGATCGCGACGACGTGGGCCCCCAGCAGCCCTTGCGGGTGCCCGGCCCGGGACTGCTCGGCCGCGAGCCACCCGACCATCAGCACGATCAGGAAGTTGCCCGCCCACATGCCCAGGGTCTCCAGGAAGTTGGGCAGGCCCACGCGCACCAGCCGCCGGAGCGTGTGCCAATGCGGTGCCAGCCGCCGGCGCCGCAGGCGGAGCCCCGTGCGCCCGCTCGCCAGCAGGCGCAGCACCATCACCAGGCCGGCGACCTCGGCCAGCACCGTTCCCACCGCGATCCCGGCCACGCCCCACTCGAACCCGAAGGGGTTCTCGAGCACCGTGCGCGTGACCGCCACGCCCTCCCGGACCGAGGTGGTGGTCAGGTCAACCCCGGCGAGCACCCAGCTCGCCACGATGTTCACGACGTTCACCAGCACCATCGCCCGCAGGGGGCGCCTCGAGTCGCCCGCCGCCCGGGCACACTCGATCCCGACGAAGAGCACCGCCTGCACGGGCACGCCAAAGGCGGTGATGAGCAGATACACGGTAAAGGCCCGCCGGGCCTCCTCACCCATGCTCATCATCCCGGCCAGGGGGGTCGCGGCGCCGGCCACCAGGCCCCCGGTCACCAGGCCCGCGACAACCGCGAGGAGCACCGTCTGCCCGAGGGCCGCGTCGGCCACGGCCAGCCGCCCCGAGCCCACCGCGCGGCTGATCAGCGCCGTGGCCCCGACCCCGATCGCGGTCACGACCAGGGCCACGAACCACATCACGTAGGTCGCGCCGCCGATGGCGTCGGTCGCCGGCTCGCTGATCCCCGCCGCCAGCACCGTGTCGGTCAGCCCCACCAGCCACGTGAGGACCGACTGCACCAGGATGGGCCAGGAGATCACCCAGATCGCGCGGGGCATGCTCAGCCCCGCCAGCCGGCCGGCGCGGATCCGTCCCTCGGGGGGCGCGGGCGCCGGGGCAGGCGCCGAGGCCTCGCCCTGCTCGGCGAGCGCGGGGGTGCCGCTGACGACCGTGTCCGGGCGCGCCGGGTGGTTGGTGCGCACAGGGGTCATGGATCGCGGCGATGCTAGCCGGGTGAGACGCTCACTCCGCGAGCGTGCCCCGGCCCGATCCCGGCGCGCGGTTGAACCAGCCGATCCCCGACCCGAGGATGTTCCGCGCGCTCAGCTCGGGCCAGGGCAGCGGCCCGCGCCCCAGCAGCCCCCCCGCGACGCCGCGCGCCACCCGCCAGCCCGCCGCGAGCGACCCACGCATGGTGGCCCGCGGCGCCAGGCCGTTGGGCCGCACCAGCAGCATGGTCACATCGTCGTCGGGCTCTCGCCCCGGGCAGCAATCGAGCAGGCGGGAATAGACGTCGTCGATGAGGGCCATCGGCGAGGAAATGTCGGACGCGCCGACCAGCTCCAGCAGCCCCTTCTCCCCGAGCATCCGGCCGCCCGGCCCGCGGGCCTCGATCATCGCGTCGGTATAGAACAGGACCAGATCGCCCGGGCGCAGCCGCCGCGAGAAGGGCTCGTACGCCGTGGGCTCGGCGATCCCCAGCGGAAGGTTCACCAGGCGACGCTCGTCGTCCGCGGCGCGCGCCACCTCAGACCCTCCCGAGGCCAGGGGCTGGTCGAGAAAGCCCCACCGTCCCGCGCGGGCCGAATAGTGCAGGGGTCGGGGGTGTCCGGCGTTGCACGCCGCCAGCTCTCCTGTGGGCGCAAAGAACGTTGCCACCACCGCGGTCGCGAAGCACCCGGCCTCGGCGCGGGCGCCGAACTCGCGATTGAGCGACTCGACGAACTTTCCCTGGTCCACGAAGTTGATGTAGCGGCGCATCAGGTCGCGCAGCGACCCGGCGGCGCCGGCGATCGCCTCCCCGTGCCCGCTCACGTCGGCGACCAGCAGCCGGGTGATCCGCCCCGTGGCGCAGCTCGAGACATAGTGCACGTCACCGCCCCCGGGCTGGTCCTTCCACGGACGGCTGAAGACCCAGGCATCCAGACCGGGCATGCTCACGCCGTTCTGCACCGCCCGATTGCCACCCCAGACCTCCATGCACTGGAGCGTGCGCTGGCCGCCGCTCTCCCGGATCGCGCCGCTCACTTCCCGTCACCGTCCCCCCGGGGCCCGACCGGGGCCACGAGGGTGACCTCCGCCGCGCGGTAGGGATTCACCCTTCCTCCGCGCCCGCTCACCTGCCGGCGGAGCTGGATATACCCAACGCAGGCCAGCACGTCGCCCGCGGGCTCCCTCGAACCATCCGGCAGCTCGAGCGGAGTGTGCAGGTGCGGGATGAGGGCCAGCATCGCCGCCATGGGCCCCCGGCCCGGATCGGGCCGTATGTTCAGGGACTCGATCAGCGACCACACCGGCTTATCCCCGCACATCGCCTCGAGGCGTGCGCACAGCGGCGCGAGGTGTGGCGGGGGCGAGTGCACCCCGTCGGACCAGGCAACCACGAAAGGGATCTTCACCCGCGCGGTCTGGCCGCGCTCGAGCGGCACCGCCGCCATCCCCCACCCCGGCACGTTGTCCGCGGCGAACACGCCCAGATAGACCGTGCTCGCCGGGAGCCCGCGGACCGTGGTCGAACCGCCGGGCATGCGGTTGGCCCCGAGCATGTTCCGCATGAACGGGCCGGCCCATCCCGCGAAGCCCAGGATGGGGTCGGCGCTCGGCGGCAGCGCGCTCACCACCAGCAGCGTCTCATCGTTCCCGGCAAGGTCCTCGATCATGATCACGCCGTCGCCCAGGGGGCGGAGCGTCGCCGAGGCGGTGGCGCCCGGCGTGACGTTCACGGTCGCCGTGCCACGCAGCACGATGACCGTGCCGTTGACCTCCAGCAGGCCAGCGACGGGCGCCCGCGGGGCATCGGCGGTCTCATCGCGGATCCAGGTCTGTGCCACCAGGCGGTATCCGCCCGCGGGCAGGCCCGTGAACGTGAACGACCCGTCAGTCCCCGTGGTCTCGAAGGCCAGGCGGCGGTGCGGGTCCTCGTCGGGCCCCGCGCGGTCCAGCGTGCGGTATCCGGGCCGCACCAGCGGCAGGCCGCTCCCGCCGTCGGTGAGCGCGACCACGGCGCCGGGCACGGGAGCGCAGGCGCTGTCGAGCACGAGACCACGGACACAGCCCGGCGCGGGCGGCTCCGGGGCGGGGGTTGGCGGACCCGCCGCGAGCGTGGCCAGACCCGTCACCGCCGCGCCGACCCATCCCAGCATGTCAAAAGGCTAGTACGCCCGGACCAGCCGGGCCCCATGGTAGAAGCGCGGGAGCATCTGCTCGTACCCCTCGCCCTGCTCGGCCCAGCCGCGCGTACAGAACTGGCACATGCCCACCCCGTGCCCGAACCCGCGCCCCATGATCAGCACGCTCGAGCCCTCCAGGACCAGCTCCAGATCGCCGCTGTTGACCCGGTTCGCCCGCGTGATGGGCGCCGACCCCGGGTAGTCGGTGTTACAGGCCAGGCGGAGCTCCTCGGCCTTGAGCCGGTACCACTTGCCATCGGAGTCGACGACCTTGTATTCGGTGGGACGCCCCACCGCGTTCACCGCGAGCACCGAGACGTTCTGCACGTCCTTGATCTGGCGGATCATGAACCCCATCTTCTGCCCGTACGCCGCCAGGCGCCGGGCCAGGTCGGCCCGGTCGCGGTCGGTACGCCAGGTGAACAGCGGCGACTTCTGGCAGGCGCTGGGGCGAGCGCTGGCCTGGAGCGGAGCGGCGAGGTTGTACTCGTACCCGCGCGTGATCGGCCAGGTCTCCTTGGCCGAGGCGGTCCTCCCGCCGCAGGTGCTCGAGTAGTACGTGCGCAGCACCGCGTCGCCATAGGCCATGACCAGCCCGCGCGTGGACTCAACCGCCTGGCGGGCCACCGGCGGGGCGCTGGCGCCCTGGTAGGCCTGGTCGCGGGTCGTCGCCTCCACGTCGAAGGCCCGCCCGGCCGCCATGCTCCGCAGCCGCTCGTGAATCGCGTAGCTCCGGGCGCACACCGCCTGCACCTGGTAGGCCGCCGCGGGCCACCCCTCGTACAGCTCCTTCGCGACCACGCCCGGCAGGTAGGCCTCCAGCGGCACGTGCTCGATGACGTCGATGACCCGCGCCGGATCCGCCGGCGCCGCCGCGCCGGGAGCCCCGGTCCCCGCGAGCGCCGGGGCGGCCGGGATCGTCCTGGCCTGCTCGCTGGCCCGCGCGATGTCGCCGGCCTGGTTGCCCCCGCTGGTCGCCGCCGTGAGCCGGAACCGTCCGGGATACATCGTTCCGTTGCAGATCACCGGGTCGTCGCCCAGCCCCACCACCTCGACGTCGCGGTCGCGGCTGAAGCGCAGCGGCTTGCCCGAAGGCCGCTGCACCACCCATCCGAACTCGTCGAGCGTGAAGACAAGGGGCCCCTTGACCGTCTGTCGCCCCTCGCGCACCAGCCCGCGGAGCGGCGTGACCGCGAACTCGGGCGTCCCCGCCAGCTCCACGCTGGGGACCCGCGCCTGGATGCGCACGCGCATCTCCGGCTCCCCCGCGATGCCCGCGACCTTGTAGATGTCGCCCGTCGGCGCCGGCGCGGTCACGGTGCCCGCCTGCTCGGGCTCGCCGCGCGAGA
>DASPKO010000016.1:0-2157 GCA_035628055.1 Phycisphaerales bacterium | reverse complement strand
GGAGCGGCTCTCGACCTCGGCGATGGGGTCCGTGCTCGGCGAGCTCAAATCGAAGTTCGACCTGGTGATCCTCGACGTGGCCCCGGCGATCGTCTCCGGCGACGGGCTGGTGCTCGCGACCCGGTGCGACGCGGTGGCCCTGGTCGTGCGGGCCGGGTCGGAGAAGCGCGGGCTGGTGGCCCGCCTCATGGCCCAGTTCGGCGACTCGCGCGCGGAGCTGCTCGGGGTGATCCTCAGCGCGGTGCGCTCCAGCGCCGGGGGTTACTTCAAGCGGAACATCCGCGCCACGCACGAGTACCAGAAGCCCGCGGCATGACCCCGAGCCCCGCGAGCCCGCGGCGGCGGGTGCTGGTGACGGGCGGCGCCGGCTTCATCGGCTCGCACCTGACCGAACTGCTCCTGGCGCGCGGCGACCGCGTGGTCGTGATCGACGACCTCTCCACGGGCCGGCGCGACAACCTGCCGGCGCATCCCGACCTCGAGTTCCTTCACGCCGACCTCGCGGCGGCGCTGGCCCAGCGGGGGCCCGCTCTGGGCCCGCTCGACCAGGTCTATCACCTGGCCGCGGCGGTGGGGGTGCGCCTGGTGGTGCAGGACCCGATCCGCTGCATCGAGACCAACGTCCAGCAGACCGCGGCGCTGCTGGCCTTCGCCGTGACCGCGGGGCCCGGCGGGTCGCCGGCGCCCACGCTGGTGGCCTCGTCTTCCGAGGTGTATGGGAAGGCCCAGAAGTCCCCCTTCTCCGAGGAGGACGACGTGGTGTACGGGCCCACCAGCAAGACGCGGTGGTCGTACGCCTGCTCGAAGGCCGTGGACGAGTACCTGGCCCTGGCGTACCACAAGCAGCACGGCCTGCCGGCGGTGGTGGCGCGATTCTTCAACACGGTTGGTCCCCGGCAGGTGGGGGCCTACGGCATGGTGCTTCCGAGCTTCGTCGAGCGGGCCCTGCGCGGGTCGGCGCTCGAGGTCTACGGGGACGGACGCCAGACGCGGTGCTTCTGCGACGTGCGGGACGTGGCCGGCGCGCTCCCGCGCCTGCTGGAAAACCCGGCCTGCCACGGGCGGGTCTTCAACCTGGGGTCCGACCGGCCGATATCCATAGGCGGCCTGGCGGAGCTGGTCGTGCGGACGCTCGGCTCGCGGTCGGAGACCGTGCTGGTGCCCTACGACCGGGCGTACGAGGCCGGCTTCGAGGACCTCCGCCAGCGCGAGCCGGACCTCACGCGGGTTCGCCAGGCGATCGGCTTTGCGCCGCGGATCGAGCTCACGCGGACGATCCACGATCTGGCGACTTCGATGCCCGGGGGCCGGCCCGAGCCGATGCTCTCCTCGGGCGGTGCTTGAGGAACTGGACAGGCGGACCATGCAGGCAGTCCCGGTCATCCCCGCGCCCGGCGCCCGCCCCAACGCGGAGGTGGCCGACCGTCTCAAGGAGATCGAGGCCCGGCACAGCGCCCTGGGCGAGAGCCTGGAAGCGGTGCGGGCGCTCTTCGATCCGCTGGCCGGGCAGGCCCCGACGCGGCTGAGCGTGCTCTACGACTACATCGGGGTCTTCCTGGTGTCGTTCCTGGTCGCGCTCCTGGCTACGCCCGTGATGCGCCGCCTGGCGGTCAGCAACGGGATCATCGACCGTCCCCTCGAAACCCGCAAGGCGCACCGCTTCCCGGTGGCCTACCTGGGGGGCGTGGCGGTGTACCTGGGGATCATGGCTGGGATCCTGTTCGCGTACGCGGGCGACCTGCACGGGCTGGTGAGCTTTCACCCCTCGAGCAAGAACCCCCAGGGGGGCGTGCAGGCCGGCGTGCCGGTCTCCATCCTGCTCGGCATGACGGTGATCATGCTCACCGGGCTGATCGACGACGTGCACAAGATCTCGCCCCGGATCAAGGTCGCGGGGCAGCTCGTGGCCGCGGCGGCGCTGGCGTACCAGGACGTCGGGGTAAAGGTGGCCACGCAGGTCGTCGTCCCGCTCGCCCGGGCCCTGGGCGTCCCGCTCATGAGCGGCGCGGGGGGAACGCCGACGGTGGGCTTCCTGGTGCCGATCCCGGGCGTCGGCGACCTGCCGGTCGACCTGGTCTACTGGATCGGCACCGGGCTGATCGCGGTCTTCGTGCTCGGGGCATGCAACGCGTCGAACCTGATCGACGGGCTGGACGG
>DASPKO010000015.1:0-10062 GCA_035628055.1 Phycisphaerales bacterium | reverse complement strand
GCTTGGCGGCGGCGACGAAGTACTCGGGCCCCTTCTGCATGGTGATCCGGCCCAGGAAGAGCACGATGCGGTCGCGCTTGTCGATCCGCGCCCCGGGGCGGGCGTCCCCGCGGGTGAATCGATCCCGTTCCAGACCACGTCGATCTTCTCGGCCCGCACGCCGTACCGCCGCGTGCAGATCGAGGCCGTCAGCCGTGAGACGCAGATGACCCGGAGGGCCCCGTGCATCCCCCGGCGCTCGATGTCGTACACGCGCTGGTCGGGGTGCTCCCCCGAGCGGTCGAACTCGGTCGAGTGCACGTGCACCACCAGGGGCTTGCCGGTGACCTGCGCCAGGGCCAGGCCGGCGGGGAAGGTCATCCAGTCGTGCGCATGGATCACGTCCATGCGCTCCTGCCGGCACATCGCCACCACCAGGCGCGCATACCGCTCGGCGTCGCCGATCATGTCCGTGCCGTAGCCGTGCCCCGCCGCCGAGGGCGCCGCCGAGGCCGAGAGCCCGATCAGCTCCTCCCCCGCGCGCACCCATTGCGTCCCGGGCCCCGCGCCGGCGTGCCCGCTCGCGGAGGCTCCGGGGGCGATCGCGGCCGGGACCGGGTCCCCGGGCGCCGGCGCGGCCTCGTCGGGCGCGCCCAGGGCCGGCCCGAGCGCCGCGAACGCCGGCCCGTGGCCGGCGCCGGCAGCCGGGCCGGTGAAGGGCCGGTACGGGCTCGAGAAGGTCGCGGGGACCGTGAGGAAGCTGGCGTGATCGAACCCCGGCATGGCAAACGTCCCGGCCAGCTCGCGGGCGGTGACCGCCACCGGCGCGCGCAACATCGAGCGCGCGCCAAGCGGGGCGATCCCGTGGGCCGTGTCATCGCGACCGGGGGCAGCGGCGCCGGGGCGGGCGTTCGCCGGGTCGGGGCTCCCGGCCGCCGCGGCCGGGGCGCCGGTCGGCTGCGGGCTCTTGAGCGTGACATGCGCCGCCGTAGCCCCGGATACCGGGCGCGGCAACACGAAGATCACCTCGTGCCCGAGCTGGTCGAGCGCGCGGGTGAGGCCGTAGCAGGCCGTGCCCAGCCCGCCGGCGATGAACGGGGGGAACTCCCATCCGAGCATCAGGATCCGCATGCCCGGCCCCTTAGTCGGCATCCCCGGCGCCCACGTCCATGTCGCCGAGCCGGCGGAAGCAGGCCTCGTAGCCCAGCAAGGCCTGAGCGACGAGCTCGACCGCGGCGTCGCCTCCCAGGGCGCCCTCCTCGACCGGGACCGGCGAGCGGAAGGTGAAGCGCCGGTGCGCATCCCGGAAGTGCTCGAAGGGCAGCGGCGGACCCGGGTAGCCCAGGTCGACCATCTCCTCGTGAATCAGGTCCGCCAGATTGTCGCCGGTGTGCACGAGGTCGGCCTCGATCGACTGGCTCAACCACCGATCCTCGGTTGCCAGCGCCACCCACACGCGCCCTTCAGAATGGCGCACCAGGTACCACGCCGGCGCCGCCGAGCCCGCGGCGGCGCAGCGGAGTCCCCCCGCGTCTCCCTCGACCGATGCGAAGACGCCCGCGGCCCGCGCGCGCGCCGCCACGCCCTCGAGCAGGGCATCCAGGCCCGGCGGGGCCTCGCGAGACTGGGGTCGTGAGGGTGGCATGGTCGGGCGGGCCGCCCCCGCGTGGGACCGTGCGGACCGCGCCGACTTTAGGCCAGGCGCCCCGGGACTCGGCGCGCGAACCGTCAGGCGCGACCGGCACGCCGACCGGGCCCAGCGCGCCGTCGCGCGGCCCCGACTAGGCGATGGCCGCGTGCGGCTGCACGCTGGCGCGGCGGCTCTGGGCCACGCCGGTCACCGGCACGCCGTGATCCTCGAGCGTGCGCACCAGGTCGGCCAGGGTCACCCGGGACCGGTCGAACCACACCAGCAGACAGTGCCCGCCCAGGTCAAAGTCGACGCACTCGACACCGCCAAGGCCCTCGAGCAGGCCGCAGAGCGAGGAGACTACAGACCGTCTGGCCGAGCCCGCGGCGAGACGGAGAACCGCGACGTACTGGTTCATGGGCCGACTCCTTTCACCCGCGGCCCCAACCCGGGTCGCCCCCACGGGACTCGCGCGGTGGCCGGGAGTCGTGCCGGCCTCACGCGCGAAGAACCAAGGCTCCGGGCGGGCGCCGCGGGCGCCCGTGAGGACCGTCCGAAGGACAGTCCAGTCAAGATTACCTGTGCCGTTCCCTCCCGCCAGCGCCGGAGGCAAAATCGGCACCGGGCTTCCGGGGGGTTGGCGCTCCCCGGGCGCGCGACCCGGCGCGCGGCCGGGGTACCGGCTCGACATCCGGGCGTGGCGGCTCTAAGTTTCTGGGTCACTGGAGCCCAGGTGGCGAAACTGGCAGACGCACTACCTTGAGGTGGTAGCGCCGCAAGGCATGGAGGTTCGAATCCTCTCCTGGGCATTGCGTGGGGTAGCGGGCCGGCAGACCGGTTCCCGGTCGCGGCGCCCCCCGGGGGCCGTCCCGCCCATCGACAACCGGCCGCCCCGTCGCGCACACTATTCAACATGAACCCATCCGCCCGGCACGCCGTCTTGGTCGCGGGGCTCTGTTCCTTCCTGGGCCTCCCCGTTCTTCGGGGTGCGATGGTCCTGCCGCATGCCGGGGCGACCCGCGGGGCCCCGGTCCCGCCAGCCCCCGCTCAGCCCGCGGACCGGGACGCTCCGGCGCCGCGGCCGGGCCCCGTTCCGTCGGAGGGCGATGCTCGCGAGCCGTCCGAGGCAATCGTGTATCTCAAGGACGGACAGCGGTTTACCGGCCTGCTGATCGAGCAGACCGAGGAGAAGTTGGTGCTTCGGGTCAGCGGCCTGGACGTGACCTTTGACGCCGCGACCGTCGAGCGGGTCCAGGAGCTGCCGTCGGTGATGGCCCGGTACAAGGAAATCCGGGAGAGCGTGGGGAACGACCCCGAGCAGGTCCTGCGACTGGCGCAGTGGCTGCGGGCCCGCGAACGCTACGACCTGGCACTCGAGGAGATCCGGCGCGTCCTGGTGATCGATCCCGCGAACACCGAGGCCAAGCGCGAGCAGGTCCTCCTCAACGGGCTCATCCGGCTGCGCGACAACGCGGGGGCCGGGCGGGCGCGTCGCGATGCGGAGCGCGCCCTCCGCCAGCCCCCCCCGCCGGTCCCGGGCGCCGCCCGGGACCCGATCTTTCCGGTGCTCAGCCAGGAGCAGATCAACCTTCTGAAGGTGTACGAGCTGGACCTGGCGAATCCCGGGCGCCTGCTCGTGAAGCGCGAGACGATCGCGCGGCTGATGGACCAGCACGCGGGGAGCCCGCTCATCCCGGTCACGCAGGAAGGTCGCGAGGCGCTCTACCGCCGGCCGGCCGTCGACATTCTCGACCTCATGTTCCGCCTGCAGGCCCGCGACCTCTACGGCGAGGTCGAGGTGCTCGATCATCCGGCGGCCCTGCGACAGTTCCGCGACACGGTCCATCGCTCATGGCTGATCAACTCCTGCGCCACCTCGGCCTGCCACGGCGGCGCCGAGGCCGGCCGGCTGATGCTGCTCAACCGGCGGCCGAACGCCGAACAGACCTTCTATACGAACTTTCTCATCCTCGACCGCTACCGCATGGAAGACGGCACGGCACTCATCAACTACGACGCCCCGGACCGCTCCCCGCTGCTGCATCTGGGGCTTCCCCGCGGCGACGCGATCTTCAAGCACCCGGTGGTTCGGCAGGGGGTGGCGGGGCGCGATGCGTGGCGTCCGGCCTTCCGCTCGAGCGACGACCAGCGCTTCCGGGACGCGGTCCGATGGATCTCCTCGATGTACCGCCCGCACCCCGAATACCCGATCCGGTACGACCCGCCGGGTTCCTCGGAGGTGCCGCCCGCCCAGGACGCGCCGGAACCTGTCAGGCGCTAGGGGCGGATGGTTCTCGCTCGGGACGAGAGTTTGCTACAGTGCCGCGCCGTGCGAGCGGTTGGGGGCTCTAAGGACAGGTGCCGATGAGAGACAGGCGCATGGTCAGGTCGGCGGGGCGCGCGATTCTCGGGTCGATCCTGGTGGCCGCCGCGGGGTGCGGGGAGTCGGATCGGCATGCCGAGGCGATCCGGGACGCGAGCGTGCGGCTGGAAGCCCTGTCGGCGGGCGGGCCCACGCCGGTCCCCTTCGCGGGCCAGCGCTCGGAAACCTACCGCCAGGTGACCGCGGGGCTGCGGCCGGTGGTGGAAGGGGGCCTGCCGGGCGAGAAGGCGGCGGCCGGTCTGCTCATCGCCCGCGCCCAGGCGGGGCAGGGACAGATCGAGTCCGAGGCCGCCGCCGGGTCGGTGCGCGAGATCCTCGGGCTCTCGGGGAGCGTTCGCAGCGCGCTCAACCTGTGGCTGAGCCAGCAGTCCGTCGCCTCATCGCTGGCCCAGCACGATCCCACGCCGGCCCTGGACGAGATGGCCGCCCGGGGGCGCGAGATCGACGAGCAGATCGCCGCGGCGGCCGAGCGCAAGCGCCAGGCCGACCAGCGTGTGCGGGCCCTCGAGGATCAGGCCGAGCAGGCGCTGCAGGGGGCGCGCGCCAAGCGTGACCAGGCGGCCGAGGTCCGGGAGCGGGCCCAGGGGACCGCCGCGGTCGAGCGGGCCGCCCTCATCGAAGAGGCGGCGCGGGTCGGGCGCGAGGCCGACGCGCTCGATGCCGAGTCGGCCCGGCTCCGCGCCGATGCGCGGCACCAGGCCCCCGAGGCCGCCCACGCGCAGACGGACATCGACCGCCTCACCCTGCAGAAGCGCCTGCTCGGGGAGGCGCAGGCCGAGACGCGGGCGCTGGCCCAGCTCGGGCAGGAGCAGGCGGCCTCCGCGCGCGCCGAGGCCGACCTCGCGGCGGCGAAGCTCCGCGAGCTCGTCACCGCGCTTGACGCCGCCCGGGCCGCGGTGCCGGGCCTGGTCCAGCAGGCGACCGGCACGCTGCGCTCCGCGGCCACGACGGCCCGGCAGGCGGGCACGGTCGCGGAAGCGTCGCAGGAGATCAGGTCGACCGCCAAGCTCGCGGAGGCCACCTATCAGCACGCCGTGGCCGACGTGCTCGCCAACCAGCTCCTCGGAGAGCGGGCCTACCGGGACACGATGGCCGCGCTGGCCCAGGCCGCGCCGGCCCTGCCGGAGGCGGCCTCTTACCAGACCAAGCTCCAGGACGCCGCCCAGGCCTGCGAGCGGCTCAAGGCCGAGACGACCGCCGCGTACGAGGCGGCCAAGGCGGCCTTCGCCGCCGTCAGCGGGCGCGCCGAGGTAAAGGACAGGCTCGAGCGCATCGCCGCGGCTCTCGAGCAGATCCAGAGCCGCGACGAGACCGTCCCGGCCCCATCAGACCCCGCCGATGCTGCTCCCTCGGACCCGGATCGGGCCGGTGAGGCGGATCCGGCCGCGGCAGCCGGCGCCGATGACGAGGCGGGAATCCGGGCCACGCTGGGCCGCCTGGCCGAGATGAGCGCCAGCGGGGATGCGACAGGGCTCCCCGATCTGCTCCACGCGGCCACCCCCGAGGAGGAGAGGCTGCTCGGGGCCCTGACACAGATCGGCGCGGCCTCCTCGGAGCTCAACGCCGCCTGCAAAGAGAAGTTCAACGCCACCCTGGCCGAGGCGCTCGGCGGCCCCGAGATGATGGGTCAGACCGCCTCGATGATCCCCCAGGGTCTCGACCCGGCGGCGGCCCGCATCACGCGCAACGGCCCCGACGCCGCCACCGTGACGCTCCCGGCCGCTCCCGAGCCGGTGAAGATGGTGCGCGTCGGCGCCGCATGGAAAGTGGCCCTGGACATCGCTCCCGAGGAGGCCGCGATGGTCGCGATGATGCTCCCGCTGATGACGCGCACCGCCCCGGTCTTCACGGACCTGGCGGCGCGGGTCCGCTCCGGGGAGCTGGCCACGCCGGCCGATCTCCGGACGGCGTTCCAGCAGCGCATGGCGGAGGTCATGGGGGGCGCGGGCGGGCCCGGCGGCGGCGGTTGACCGGGCGCCTCCGGGGGGACTAACTTTTCCCGGCTGAACGTGGACGGTCCTGCTCCGGCGGCCACGCCAGGAGAGCATGGGCCCGACGCCGGGCGCTGCACACGCGGCGCCGCCGGCCCCGAGACCCGCATGACCACCACACTCGTTACCCGTGCCATCCTGACCGCGTGCCTGGTGGGTCTGGCACCCGCGGCGGCGCTGGCCCAGCGGGACCTTCCCCCCGAGATCGTCCGCGGAAGCGACCTGAGCGCGGTCCAGACGCAGCAGCTCGGCGCCTACGTCGCGCAGCACGCGCCGGGCCTGAGCGGCGACCAGGTGCAGGTCAAGCGGGCGCGGCTCGCGCTGCTCGCCCCTCTGAAGGAAAGCCAGGTCAGCATCAGCTTCCGCCTGGCGTATGCCAGGGCGCTGGTGCCGGTGCTCGAGCCACTGCTCAAGCATCAGAACGACCTGGTCGCGGTCAACGCTCTGCAGATCGCCGGTGAGCTGGGAACGCCCGACTCGCCCGTGCTGCTGGCCCAGGGCCTGACCGACGGGCGCGCCCCGGTGCGCTACGGCGCCGCTTTCGGGCACCGCCGGCTCTTCGAGGTGCTGGCATCGGGGACCCCGGCGCTGACGCCCAAGCAGGCCATCGACGCGGCGGGGGCGGTGGCGCGGGTCCTGGCGGGCGAGACCGATGCGCACGTGATGGAGGGGTGCGAGCGGGCCCTCGAGGCCGCGGCGCGGGTGCCCGAAGCCCAGCTCCGGGGCGTCCGGGCGGAGGCGGTGGGAATGCTGGCCCGGCAGATCGGCGAGCGGGCCCGCGGGATGAGCGGGACCGCCCCCGCCGAGTTCGCCGGCGTGCTCACCCGGGCCTCGAAGATCGCCAGCGATGCGATCACACTGGCGCACATGGACAAGAACGAGCCGCCACTCCCCCCGCCGACGCTCGCCGAGGTCGGTCGCATGGCGGGGGCGATCCTGCTCTCGGCGCGCGCGCGGCTGGCGGCCGGCGAGGTGCCCGAGCGGGTGCGGGCCGCGCTGGCCCAGGTGGTCTCCGCCGCGGAAGCGGCCTACTTCTTCGCGCATTCGGCGCTCGGCGAGCGTCCGGAGAACCGCGACCTGGCGGGCATGGTCTCGGGCGCGCGCGACGAGGACTTTGCCAAGGCCGTCGAGGCGCTCGCGGGCGCCGGCGGCGTGCTCTCCCGGCCCCCGTTCGTGCGGTAGGCAGCTTCGCAGGGACCCGCTCACACCGATCGGGGGGCGGCGTTCCGAGCCGGCGGGGTGGTCGCGCGGGGCCCGCGGGGCACACTCTGATCACGAACCGTGCCGTGGCCGCGAACCCGGCGCGACTCTCAGGAGCCCGCACCGTGAAGATCAAGATTGCTGGGGCGTCTTGGCGCGCGCTCGTCGGCGTGGTGGCGGCGCTGGTGCTGGGCGGCCCGGCCGGGGCCCAGGAGCCCGTCCCCGTTGGCGTGCGGGCCCGCCTGGACCTGGCGGCCTGGGGGGCCGCGTTCGCCGCGGAGGGCGAGTTCCGCGTCGAGGGCGTCCCCCTGGGCGACACCCGCCAGGTGACGCTGCTCGTCCGCCCGTACCGCCCGGTCACCGCGGCGACGAGCTTCGTCCTGGGCTCCACGCGCCGCCCCGACCAAGAGCTGGATTTCAACGCGGCCGACGTGTGGTGCTTCCGGGGTGCTGTCGAGGGCGTGCCGGGGTCTTCGGTGTTCCTGGGCATGTATCACGGGCGCGCCCAGGGATGGATCGATCTGGGCCCGGGGGCCGGGCGGTTCGCGCTGGCGACGGGCCGTCCCGGCACGTGGGACGGGGATATCCGCGTGTGGCCGCTCGGACATCCCGCGGGCGTGCCGCCCGAGATCGATCCGTGCGGCGGGGCGCTCGCCGCCGACGAGGAGCCCGATGGGCACGATCATGGCGATCACGACCACGGCGACCACGGCCACGGGCACCCCTCCGGTCCCCAGCCGCGCGGCCCGACGCCGGGCCCCGGGCACAAGATCATCGAGCTGGCGATCGAGACGGACCACGAGTACTTCCAGCTCTTCGGCAACGCGGCCGACGCGGCCGCCTACCTGGTCCAGGTCGTGGCGGCGATCAACGACATCTACCTGCGCGACGTGGGCGTGCACTTCGTGCTCACCTACGTGCGGATCTGGGACACGCCGGCAGACCTGTTCAACGAGCCGGACCCCCTCGGGCCGTTCCGGACCCACTGGAACCAGAACATGGGGGCCGTGCCGCGCGACGTGGCCCACCTGGTCTCCGGGCGCCGCGACCTCCCGTGGGGGGGCGTGGCGTACGTGAGCGCGCTGTGCGGGAGCGCCGCGTACGCGGTGAGCGGGTACGCCAACGGGTTCTTCGCCGATCCCTCGTATCCCAACGCGCACAACCGCGACATCACCATCATCGCCCACGAGCTGGGCCACAACTGCGGCACCTTCCACACGCACGACTACGCGCTGGACAACTGCCTCTCGCTCGACACGCCGGCGCGCCGCGGCACCATCATGAGCTACTGCAGCCAGACCGTCAGCGGGGCCACCGCCGTCACGGACCTGCGGTTCTGCACCTACACCGCCGCGCGCATGCGGGAGCACATCGCCGGCCGCGCCTGCCTGGCCGCCGACGCCAACCTCAACGGCGTGCCCGACAGCCAGGAGACCGCGGGGGGCGCGGGCGACGCCAACGCCGACGGCATCCCGGACAGCGCCCAGGACTGCGACGGCAACGGCGTCCTGGACCCGGCCCAGATCGCCCAGGGCCAGGCGACCGACGTCAACGCCAACCAGGTCCCCGACTCCTGCGAGCCGGACTGCGACGGCAACGGGGTGCCCGACCGCCACGAGATCGTCCTCGGACAGCTCCCCGACGCCAACCGCAACGCGGTCCCCGACGCGTGCGAGGAGGATCGCGATAACAACGGGCAGAGCGACTATCTGCAGATCATGGCGAGCATGCCCCTCGATCTGGATCGGGACGCTGTCCTGGACAGCACGCAGGACTGCGATGGCGACGGCGTGCCCGACCGGGCCGAGCTGGGCGGTGCCAACGGCGCCTGGGTGGCCAGCGCCGCGGGAGACGGCAAGGTCCGCGGGTTCTACTCGGTGGTGGGGACCGTCGAGTTCGAGTCGCCGGCCGCGACGGCCCCGGGCGGGAACGACGTGCTGGTCACGCCGGGAGGCCGCGTCCTGGTCTCCAGCGGCGCCACCGACCGCGTCGTGGAGCTCAACGGGGCGGGGCAGGTGATCCGCGACCTGGTGGGCGCGGGGGCGGGCGGGCTCGACGAGCCGGCCGGCCTGGCGCTGACCGGGGCGGGGACGCTGCTGGTCGCCTCGCGCGCCGGCAACGCCGTGCTCGAGTTCGGCGCCGACACGGGCGCGTTCCTGCGCGTGCTGGTGCACCCGGGGTCCGGCGGGCTGGTGCGGCCGTTCGGGCTGGCGCTCGCGCCCGCGAACCGACTGCTGGTGACCAGCGATGATGACCGCGTGCTCGAGTACGACGCGGGCACCGGGGCCTTCGTGCGCGTGCTGGTGCCCGCCGGCTCGGGCGGCCTGAGCGCCCCGCGGGGCCTGCTGGTCATGCCGACCGGGAATCTGCTGGTCGCCAGCCTCGGCTCCAACCGGGTGCTGGAGTACGACGGGCAGACCGGCGCCTTCCTCCGCCAGTTCAACCGCGGCGGGACCAGCGTGGCGCTGACCATGGACCAGCCCTGGGGCCTGCGCCTGGGTCCGAACGGTAACGTCTTCGTCAGCCGCAGCCAGTACCTGCGCTTGCACGTGAACTCGACGCGGATCTACGAGTTCCACCCCGTCACGGGCATCTTCATGAACTCGTATGTGACGGGGAACGACACGGGGCTCTACAACCCCACCGGCTTCGATTTCATGCCCGACCTGGCGGGCGTCGATTGCAACCTCAACCTCCGCCCCGACTCCTGCGACCTGGCCTCGGGCACGAGCCAGGACTGCAACGCCAACGGCGCGCCGGACGAGTGCGACATCGGCGGGGGGGACAGCGGCGACGCCAACGCCGACGGGGTCCCCGACGAGTGCCAGTGCCCGGGGGACTTCAATCACGACACGCTGGTCAACTCCGGCGACATCTCG
>DASPKO010000014.1:0-14441 GCA_035628055.1 Phycisphaerales bacterium | reverse complement strand
TTCCGGTCCAGGCCGTAGGCCAGCGCGGCCGCCGTGGGCTCGTTGATGATGCGCTCGACCTTGAGCCCGGCGATCTCGCCGGCGTCCTTGGTCGCCTGGCGCTGCGCGTCGTTGAAATAGGCCGGCACGGTGATGACGGCGCGGTCGACCTTCTCGCCCAGGTAGTCCTCGGCGGTCTTCTTCAGGTCCTGGAGGATGAAGGCGGAGATCTGCTGAGGGGTGTACTCCTTGCCGCGCACGCGGACCTTGACGAACTCCTGCGGGCCCCCCGTGACCTCGTAGGGGACCAGCTTCTCCTCGCTGGCCACCTCGCTGTGCCGGCGGCCCATGAAGCGCTTGATCGAGAAGATCGTGTTCCGCGGGTTGGTCACCTGCTGGTGCTTGGCCGGCTGGCCCACCAGGAGCTCGCCCTTCTCCGTGAAGGCGACGACCGAGGGAGTGATGCGGCTGCCCGAGGCGTTGATGAGCACCTTGGGGGCGCCGCCCTCCATGATGGCCACGACCGAGTTGGTCGTGCCGAGATCGATGCCGATGATCTTGCCGGGCATGCGGGCTCCTCCCGATTCGGACTGGGTTTGGCTGGATCGGTTGGTTGGATCGATTGGTGTGGCGCGGTCGCGGGCGACCGCCGATGGGTCGGCGCCGCCCCTCCGCCCTGTCATAGCGAGGAAGGCAAGGCGGATGCCAGAGCCAGCCTCCCCGATGGCCCGGATTTGGGGCGGGGTGCCGCCCCCCGGCGGGCCGGAGGCCCCGCTCGCCCGTGACGGCCCCGGCGGAACCCGGCGCCCGGGCTGTCAAAGCGGCAGGCGGTCACGGGTGGTGTGCGCCCGGTCGCGGTTCCGTACGCTCGTGGCGATGCCCCGCGCGGTCGATCCAGCCCGAGCCCGGTCGGCCGCGACGGGCATCGTGCGCGCCCTGCGGAGCCACGGTCACGAGGCGTACCTCGCCGGCGGGTGCGTCCGCGACGAGCTGCTCGGGCTGCGCCCCACCGACTACGACGTGGCGACCGACGCGGTGCCCGACCGGATCGCCGCCCTCTTCCCGCGCACCGCCCACGTCGGGGCCGCCTTCGGCGTGGTGCTGGTGATCCAGGACGACGTGCCCGTGGAGGTCGCGACCTTCCGCTCCGAGGGGCCCTACTCCGACTCGCGCCGCCCGGACCGGGTGAAGTTCTCCGACGCGCGCTCCGACGCGCTCCGCCGCGACTTCACCATCAACGGGCTCTTTCTCGACCCGCTGGAGGGGGAGCCGGGCGAGCCGGGGCGCGTCATCGATTTCGTCGGGGGACTGGCGGACCTCGCGGCCCGCCGGCTCCGGGCGGTGGGCAACCCCGACGAGCGCCTCGCCGAGGACCATCTGCGCGCGCTCCGCGCCGCCCGGTTCGCGGCCCGCCTCGGCTTCGAGATCGAGCCGGCGACCTGGGAGGCGGTGCGCCGGCACGCCTCCAGCCTGCGCGGGGTGAGCCGGGAGCGGATCGGGCAGGAACTGAGGCGGATGCTCACGGCGCCCAGCCGCGCCGAGGCGGCAACCCTCGTGCAGCGGCTCGGCCTGGACGCGCCGGTCCTGCTCGAGCCCCACCGCGGGGGCCCGACTCCCACCTTGGCGGCGCTGACGGGGATGCCTCCCGCGGGGGTCTGCCTGGCGGCGTGGGCCTTGGACCGGCACGGGGACGCCCTCGACGCCGCGCGCGTGGCCCGGGCCTGGCGCGCCGCGCTCTGCCTGAGCAACGACGAGACGGACCGGCTTCGCGACTCCCTGACCGGGTACCAGGCGCTCCGCGATGAGTTCGAAGGGCTGGGCGTGGCCGGCCAGCGCCGCATGCTGGCCCGCGAGTGGACGGCCGACGCGATGGGCCTGCTCCGGGCCCGGCCCGGGCCGGACCCCGGCCTGCCCGACCGCCTCGCGGCCCGGGCGGCCGAGCTGGCGGCCCGGCCGCCAGGCATCGCCCCGGCCCCCCTGGTCACGGGCGACGACCTGGCCGGGGCCGGCTTGGTCCCCGGGCCCGCGTTCAAGGGGATTCTCGACGCGGTCTATGATGCCCAGTTGGAAGGGCGGGTGCGCACGAGGGATGAGGCGCTGGAACTTGCCCGGGCCCTGAGCGTCTAATGGATTGCCGGTGGGCTGGCGCCTGCCCGGTGCCGACCGCGAAGTTCTCCGCGGTCGTTCGGGTGGTTCGGCGGCGCCCGATTCGGCGGCGCCTGAGAACGAGTAACCGGAGTTCCGGGGTGGTTCGCCACAGCGCCCAGCGGGCGCCAGGAGTGTTCGGATGAGCGAGCGGCTGAATCGAGTCGTGCGGGGCGGGGCGGGCGTGCGGGCCGTGCTCCTGGCGGGCGTGCTGACGCTGGGGCTCGTGGGCGTGCCGGCGATCTGTCACGGACAGACGGGCACCAAGGAGAAGCCGGCCTCGAAGGAGGTCGACCCCGCGACCCTCGACACGCTGATCTTCCACACCGGGCGGACGGTCCAGGGCCACATCATCGAGGAGACGGCGACCTCGGTGAAGTTCAAGCTGATCGGGGCCGGCGGGCTCTCGACGGAGGTCACGTACCCCAAGTCCGACATCCTGTCGATTCAGAAGGCCGCGACCAAGCCCGAGGCTGACGCCCAGAGCAAGCCCGGCGAGACCAAGCCCGGCGAGACCAAGCCGGGCGACGAGGCCGGGCCCAAGGGCACCCCGGGCAAGGTCACCGGGGAGCCGATCAGCGAGGGGACCAAGCGGATTTACCTGGTGACGCTCAAGGGCGAGTTCGGGCGCGACGTCTCGGCGACGCCGCTCCGCGCCGTCATGGCCGACGCGAGGAAGTTCCAGCCCGACGTGCTGATCTTCAAGATCGACTGCGACTTCAAGTACCTCGGCGAGGAGCGTCCGGACTGGATGCCCGCCGACGCGGGCCCGGCGTTCAACCAGCTCGAGACGGCCCGGGAGGTCTCGACACTGATCACCGACGACGTGCGCGACGACGCCCAGTGGAAGACCCGTGACGGGAAGAAGCCCCGGCTGGTGATGTGGGTGAAGAAGGCCCTGGGGGGCGTGGCGTTCCTGCCCTTCATCGCCCCGGAGATCTACTACACCTCGGACGGGCGGCACGGGGGCATCGGCTACCTCGACCGGATGTTCGAGGGCGTGGGGGACAAGGTGGTGCAGGAGAAGCAGTATTCGCTGCGGCTCGGGCGCGCCGAGGGCCTCGCGATCAAGGGGGGGCACGACCCCCGGCTGGTGCGGGCGATGAGCCGCGTGGACTATGTCCTCTCGGTGAGCTTCGTGGGCGGCAAGCCGGTCTTCCACGAGAACGACACGGGCGAGCTGCTGCTGACCGACGACGGGGAGCAGCAGTACGGGCGGCTGGACACGATGCAGGACGTGGTGCGCTTCCGCGGGAACGACGTGCTCACCCTCGACGCCGAGTGGGCCTACAAGCTCGGCCTCTCCAACGGCACGGCGGACACGATCGAGGACCTGGCCTTCCAGCTCGGCATCGGCCGCGACTACGTGGTGGAATCGGGCAAGAGCGAGCGCGTGCTCACCGAGTGGGGCAAGGCCGTGACCGAGGCGGAGCGGGACTTCGGCCGCCTGTGGCGTGAGTTCGGGCGCACGCCCGTGCAGGGCGAGTATGAGGAGCGGGCGCGGGGCCGCGGGAAGCGGATCCAGATCCTGATGGAGATCAAGGCGCTCCTGGACCGCTACCGGGAGGCGATCAACCCGAGGGAGATCGAGGGCGCCCCGGACGACTGGGAGACGCAGATCAACCTGATGATCGAGCAGCTCAAGCAGGAACAGCGCCGCGACCGCCGCTAGGGCGCGTCAATCCCGGGGGCCAACAACGCACGACCGAGCCGAGCTCGGGGAACGGAGACACGAGGACATGAGCAGGAATCACCCGGTGTATCGGATGCTGCTGCTGGGGCTGGCGTTGCTGGCCGGGGTGCTGCTGGCCCCCGGGGCGGCGCTCGGGGCCGACAAGCTGCACCTCAAGGACGGCCGCGTGCTCGAGGGCCGCGTCGAGAAGGAGATCGACGGGCACGTCTACTTCGTCGTGAAGGTCGGGAGCATCGAGCACACGCAGTTCTTCAGCAAGGACCAGATCACCAAGCTGGAGCGTGACACGCCGGCCGCCGGGGCCGCCGCCGCGGAAGGGACCACGGCGCCGGCCGCCGGCTCTCCCTCGGCCAAGCCGCGGGCGGGCGAGCCCAAGGCGGGACGGCCCACGCGCATCGCGATCCTGAACTTCGGCCCGCCCTCGTCCTGGCAGGGCAAGGTCGGGAACACGGTCGGCATCGAGATCTCCGCGCAGGCGTGGAAGGACGCGGTCCCGCTGCTGGAGAAGGACAACGTCGACGTGGTGGTGGTGCGGATCAACTCGGGGGGCGGCCTGCTCCTGGAGCTGGAGAAGTTCCACGAGGCCTTCCAGGACCACTACAAGCCCAAGTTCCGCACCGTCGCCTGGGTCGAGTCGGCGATCTCCGCGGCCGCGATGAGCCCGTGGGTCATCGAAGAGTTCTACATGATGCCCGAGGGGAACATCGGGGCCTGCACGGGCTGGAGCGGGCGGCTGCAGGCCATCGCGGGGATCTCGCTGGAGATGGTCCTGGCCATGATGGAGGACGCCTCGGCCAAGGGCGGGCACGACTACCGGATCATGCGCTCCATGCAGATCATGGAGCCGCTCTCTGCGGACATCGACGACAACGGCGAGGTGACCTGGCACCAGGACCTCTCGGGCAAGTACACGGTGAATCCGCCCGAGCAGATCCTCACGTTCAACGCCTCCGACGCGGTGAAGTTCAAGTTCGCCAAGGGCATCGCGGCGACGCCCGACGAGCTGGCCCGGGCCATGGGGTACCAGGAGTACGAGTTCGCCGGCAAGCGCGCCGAGGAGTTCATCGACCAGTCGATGCGCGACGGGGACCGCACGAGCAAGAAGCTCGCGGAGGTCTACTTCAAGTACCAGATGGCCGTTCAGGCGGCCCAGCAGGAGCAGGACCGCACCCGGCGCGGCGCCGAGGTCAACCGGGCCCGCAACTACCTGCGCGAGATCAAGAAGTACGTGAAGGTGAATCCCAACTTCCAGCTCATGTACCCCTTCGACGACGAGTGGTTCGAGCGGCAGGAAGAGATGCTCCGCGACCTCATGCGCTAGCACCTCCCTCCCGCGGCTCGAAGGACCAGCACCCCGACCCCGCCGCGCGGCGGGGTCTTTTTCATGGAACACCGGTCGTGCGGCGATCTTCCCGAGCGGCGCTCCCGGGCCCGGTCCGACCGCCCGCTGATCCCCGTCTCGCCCGCCGGCGCCCCGCTCAATAGGATTCTCCATGACCCGACCTTTCTTCGCGTCCGTGTTGCTCGGCCTGCTCTCGGGCGTGGCACTGGCCCAGCCGGCGTCCGACGCCGCGCCCGCCACCCCGGTCCCCCCGAACGCAGCCGGCACGCGCGTCGCCGTGCTCGACCTTGGGAAGCCGGGGGGGGTGGCGGAGTACGGGGTGCACCTGCTGCCGGAGAAGGTCGCGGAGGCGGGCGCCCTGCTGAAACGCGAGGGCGTCGAGGTGGTGATCCTGCGCGTGCACGCCGCCAAGGGCGACCCCGACGAGGTCGGCAAGATGGTGGGGGTGCTCCGCCGCGACTTCGTGCCGAGTTTCCGGACCATCGGGTGGGTCGACGAGGCGACGGGCCCGGCCGGCCCCGTCGCGTACTGCCTGCCCGAGCTCTTCTTCACGCCCGACGGCGTGCTGGGGCCCTCGCCGGCACTCTACTTCGGCGTGACCAAGGAGCAGGGGGCGGCGCAGCTCAGGCTGGGCGAGGAGCTCTCCGCCGCCACCGGGCGCAACCCGCTGATCCTCCGGGCCATCCAGACGCGCGCGCCCCTCTCGGCGGAGATCGGGCCCGGCGCGACGGTCACGCTCCACACGCACGCCAACGGCCCTGTCGTGATCAACTCGGGGAAGGAGACGGGGACGCTCGGGGCGGACCTGGCCGTCAAGCTGGGGGTCGCCAAGGGTGTCGCCGCGACCAAGGAGGAGCTGGTCAGGCAGCTCTCCCTTCCGGGCGCCGGCGCGGTCGTGTGGTGCGGCCAGGACGCGGGGGAGATGCTGGCCCAGGCGGGGAGCAGCTCCGAGCAGGCCGAGCAGGAGGCCGAGACGCTCTACATGGAGTATCTCGCCGCCTTCGGCGCGGCCAAGCGGGCCACCGACTCCGGGGTGCGCGCGCCCAAGCTGGAGGTGGCCCGCGCCAAGCTCGCGGAGCTCCAGGGCGTGATGAAGGCCAACCCCGGGCTGCGGACCGCATTCCCGTTCGGGGACGCCTGGTTCGCGGACCAGACCAAGCGGCTGGGCGAGCTGGCGGCCGGCAAGTAGCGGGCCGTCCGCGGTGCCGGGCGCCGGAGCGTCCGGGGGCGGCGTCTATGATCGGCCCCGCGGCCGGGGTCGCCGTGGCGTGCTCGCCCGGGCCGCCCGCGCGCGAGGCGGCGCCGGCGCGGCAGGACGGACGCATGCCCACCATCACCATCAACGGCAGGCCGTGCCAGTTCACGGCGCCCCGCATGATCCTGCAGGTGGCCAACGACCACGGGATCGAGATCCCGCAATACTGCTACCACGACGCCCTGTCGGTCGTGGCCTCGTGCCGGATCTGCCTGGGCGAGGTCTGGGCTCCCAACCCGCGCAACCACAACGCGCTCGAGCCGCACATGGGCGGCAAGCTGCTGCCGACGTGCCAGACGGCGGCGGCGGACGGCATGGTGGTCTACACCGACTCGCCCAAGGCGGTGCAGAACCAGAAGGCGGTGATGGAGTACCTGCTCATCAACCACCCGCTGGACTGCCCGGTGTGCGACCAGAGCGGCGAGTGCTTCCTGCAGGACTACTCCTACGGGTACGGGCGCTCCGCCAGCCGCTTCGAAGAGACCAAGGTCAAGAACCCCAAGAAGGACGTCGGCCCCGGGGTGCTGCTCTACACCGACCGGTGCATCATGTGCACGCGCTGCGTGCGCTTCACCCGCGAGGTGACGGGGACGGGCGAGCTGCTGGTGACCGGGCGCGGCAACCAGGAGGAGATCGACGTCTTCCCGGGCGTGCCGCTGGACAACGAGCTCGCGGTCAACGTGGTGGACCTCTGCCCCGTCGGGGCGCTGCTCGAGAAGGACTTCCTGTTCACGCAGCGGGTCTGGTTCCTCAAGAGCACGCCGAGCATCGACGGCGTCACCGCGAGCGGCGACAACATCTGGGTCCATCACAACGAGGGGAAGGTCTACCGCTTCAAGCCCCGCACCAACATGGCGGTGAACAAGTGGTGGATCAGCGACGAGGTCCGCTCCGGGTGGAAGCACGTGCACGGGCCGGAGCGCCTGCGGGCGCCGCGCCGCCGGCAGTTCGGCACCCAGATCGAGAGCGACTGGCCCCGGGCCCTGGCCGACGCGGCCCGCGGGCTCCTCGAGGCGGCCTCACGGGGACGCGTGGCGCTCATGCTCAGCCCGATGCTCGCCTGCGAGGAGGCCTATCTCCTGCTGGAGATGGCGCGGGCGATCGACCCGGAGGTGCTCGTCGGGCTCGGACCGGTGCCGGTGCGCGGGGCCGACAAGACGCTGCCGGCGGGCGACCCGGAGGGCTACCGCATCTACGCCGAGAAGGCGCCGAACCGGCGCGGTGTCGAGCGGGTGATCGCCGGCGTGCGGGGCACCCCCGCGCTCGGCCCCGAGGCGTTCCGGCGCGAGCTCGCCGGGCCGGGCGTGGCGGCGGTGGTCGTGACGGGAAACTACCCGAGCGTCTGGGTCACCGACGACCTGCTGGCGGCCCTGGCCGGCAAGCTCGTGGTGCTCCTGGACACGCTCGACACGCCGCTGGCGGCCCGGGCCGACGTGCTCCTCCCCGGCGCCACCTGGCTGGAGAAGTCCGGCACGTTCGAGAACGCCCGGGGCCTGCTGCAGAGCTTCGAGCAGGCGATCCCGGTGCTCGACGGGGCCCGCCAGGAGGCGGCGATCGCGCTGGCGCTCCACGAGGCGGCCGACGAGATCCGGCGCACGGGGGAGGCGGTGAGCGTCGGTGAGCCGCGCACCGCGGTGCTGATGGGAGGGATCGCGGCCCCGCTGCGGGGCGGGGCGGCGGCGCTCGCGGGCGGGGCGGCGCTGGCCGACCGCGGGCTCGGCGACGACTCGGAGGGGGGCGACGTCTCCGCCGACGTGCGCGCCAACTTCGCCGAGTGGGGGCCGGCGCGGCTCGTGGGGGCGGTGAACGCCGCGGACGTCCGAACCCGGATGGCCCAGCGCTACCCGGCGCTGGGCGTGTTCGCGAGCGCGGTGGCGGCGCCGGTGGTCGCGCCGGAGCGCCAGCCCGACATGCCCATCGTCGAGCTCTAGCCCGGTCGGGCCGCTAGGGCACCGGGGCGGCGGGAGGATCGACGGGCCGGTCGGGCCGCACGACGACGTGCCGCCCGAGCACCAGCCCCAGCAGCAGGATGGCCAGCAGGATGCGGTACCAGCCGAAGGCCGCCAGGCCGCGCCGGCCCAGGTAGCCGACCAGCCAGCGAACGCTCAGCGCCGCGCTCAGGGCGGCCACCACGAGCCCGATCGTCACCGCCACGGGGCCGAGCTGGTCGAACAGGTTGCGTTCCCCCGGGTCGGCACCGAGGTTCTTCCAGAGGCGGTACAGGCACGCGGCGCCGAGCGTGGGGACGCCGAGCAGGAAACTGAACTCGGCCGCCGCGGTCGGCTTGAGCCCGCGCAGCAGGCCTCCCGTGATCGTCATCATGGCGCGGCTGGCGCCCGGCCACAGGGCGACGCATTGGAGCAGGCCGACGGCCAGGGCGTCGCGCGGCGTCATGTCCTCGAGGTCGCCCGCCCGGCTGGGTCGGGGGGGGCGCCCGCCCCCGGGCCGCACCAGCCGCCCCTCGTGCCAGAGATCGATCGCGATCATGTACACCCCGCCCACGGCCAGCGCGAAGATGACCGGCTCGGGATGGAAGAGGCGCCGCTCGATCGCGTCACCCAGGAGCAGCCCCAGCGCGGCCGCGGGCACGAAGGCAATCACGAGATTGACGAGCACGCGCAGCCCGGCGGGGTTCTGGCCGGCCAGCCCGCGGAGCATGGCGAGCGCGCGCCGCCAGTAGAGCCCGAGCACCGCGAGGATTGCCCCCCCCTGGATCACGATGACGAACGCGTCGACGGAGCTCTTCTGCTCCGGGCCCGTGAGCCCCAGGAGCGCCGCGGCGATGATCAGGTGCCCGGTGGAGCTCACCGGCAGGAACTCGGTGATCCCCTCGACCAGGCCGAGCAGGGCGGCTTGCCACCAGGACATAAGGGTTCCTGTGAGGGGAGCGGTTCGCCCCGAACGGCCCGCCCGTCCCGGGTCCGGTCAGCTCTTGCGCGCGCCCAGCACGAGGGACTCGAACTGCCCGTCGGCCTCCTCCACCGCCGCCTCGGTTCCCGTCAGGCGCACGAAGACGCTCCCGCGGGGCCCCTGGATGATCGCCCCGCGGAAGCCCTGCCCGCGCTGCCAGGTGGCCTCCTGACCGGGCATGGCGGAGTTGTACATGCCCTCCATGCGCACGATCACGACGTTCATCCCGTCGGCCGTGTGCCGGGTGGTGCGGGGCTCGGCGGGGTTGCCCGACTCGTCCTTGACCTGGTTGCGCCAGCGGGCGACGTTCTCCTCCACCCCGCCCCCCTGCCCGGCGCCGAAATGAAAGAAGACCACGGTGGCGCCGCTCTCGGTGGTGTACTGGGCGGCCCGCGTGGGGGCGGCGTCGGCGGCCTTCTGCCAGGCTGCGGGGACGGGGAATCGCACGCCGGCGACCTCGAGGCCGCTCGCCTCGCCGGTGAGCTGCTCGGCCTCGCCGAGGGCCTGCTGCTGCACGCCGGAGATGTTCTGCGCTGCCTGCTTGCCGGCCTGCGCCGAGCGGCCGTACATGGACTGGGGCTGGGAGCTGAGGTTGTCGAGCGCTCCGCCGGAGGGGGGCGGGGTCTCCTCCTCGCAGGCGGGCAGGCCCAGGCCGAGGGCGAGGATCGAAGCGACGAGGACTGAGCGGCGCGGCGAGGGGGTCGTCATACCGCGAGTGTATGGGCCGGCGCCGCGGAGGCGGCATCTCCGCGGCGCCCGGCGGCGCGGAAAAGAAGGAGGCCCGGGCAGGGTGCCCGGGCCTCCGGTTGCGAGAGAGAGTTCGTGAGAGAAGATCCGGCGGAGGGGACCAGAGAACGGGTTAGCTGGCGACGCGCCGCGGCTGGGAGCCGTCGCGGCAGGCGTCGGGTTCCGCCTCGGCCTCCTGGTTCTCTCGGAAGAACCGGCTGGGGCGGTCGTCGTTGATCTGCGCGTTGAGCTTGCGGAGCGCCTCATCGGCGATCTGGCGGACGCGCTCTCGCGAGATGCCGATCTCGGCGGCGATCTGCTTGAGCGTGAGGGGCTCCTGCCCGTCGAGGCCGAAGCGGAGGCGGAGGATCCGGGCCTCGCGCTCGTCGATGGCGTCGAGGAGGCGGCGGATGGTGGCCAGCTCGTCGTCACGGAGAGCGAAGTCCTCGGGCGTGCCGGCCTTCTCGTCGGCGAGCATGTCGCCGATGTTCATGGCGCGGCCGTCCTCATCCAGCGGGGCCTGGGCCGGGACCCGGAAGGCCTTGACGGCCCGCTTGATGATGCGGAGCTTCTTGAGGGGCAGGTCCATCTCGTCGGCCAGCTCCTGCAGGCTGGGGGCCCGGCCGAGGCTGGCCTCGAGCTTGTGGCTTGCCTGCTTCCAGCGGGCGATGAGCTCGACCATGTAGGCGGGGACGTGGATGGGCTGGACGGCGTTGATGAGGGCGCGCTTGATGGCCTGCTTGATCCACCACGAGGCGTAGGTGGAGAAGCGGGCGCCCTGGGCCGGGTCGAACCCCTCCACGGCGCGCATGAGCCCGACGTTCCCCTCCTCGATCAGGTCCTGAAGAGAGAGCCCGCGGTTGGAGTAGTTCTTGGCGATCGAGACGACCAGGCGAAGGTTGGCCCGGATCATGCGATCGCGCGCCAGCGGGCAGTTGTCGTTGATGATCGCCCAGCCCAGCATCTTCTCCTCCTCCGCGGTGAGGAGGGGAGTCTCGTTGATCTGTCGGAGATATAGCTGAAGACCCGACTGGATCTCCGCCCTGGCAGACGGCCTGGAGAGGTTCGCGGAACGCAAGTTTGAACCCACCTTTGCTGCTGAGCGAGAACCGCCAGCGGAACTGACGAGCCGCCAGGGAAGCGGCACCGTGTCGTTTCGCCGCGGGCCTTGCGGCGGTTGCATCGACCCTCGATCCGACGGGCTTGAGGATAGAGGAACCCGGTTCGGGCGGATCTAGGGAAACAGGTCGATTTGCCCGCGTGAGCGGGGCGGCACGCGGGCGGTGTCTGGTTATCGGCAGAGGACCCGGGCGGTCGGCCGGGCCTCCCCAAACGTATAGTTGGAGCTGGCGAGCGGGCCGGTTCGGGCCGGCCCGCCCCGCACGGAGAGCACCCCGTGGGCGCTGACCTGAGCAAGCTCCTCCAGGACTGGCCCTACGAGCCGGGCCAGATCAACGTCCGCGTCATCCAGGGGGATGACGGCGAGGCCAAGATCCAGTTGCGCCTGGACCTGGGCATCATGCAGATGGAGGTCGACGGGCGCCCGGACGGGCAGAGGCCGCGCGGCTCGGAGAGCCTGCTGGACCACCACGAGGCGATGCTCGACGAGCACGAGGCGGAGAACGGCTCGGCCCAGGGGTTCGTCCTCTCGGAGGACGACTGCCGCGAGCTCCGTGAGGAGGCGGTGCAGTACTACCACCGCTACGTCTGCCTGATGGTTCTCGAGGACTACGAGGGGGTGGTGCGGGACACCTCGCGGAACCTGCGCGTGCTCGACCTGTGCGCCAAGTACGCCGAGACCGAGGCGGACCGGTCCATCCTCGAGCAGTTCCGCCCCTACATCACGATGATGCGGGCCAAGGCGCTGGCCAGCCAGGCGATCAAGGACGGGGAGACCAAGGCGGCGCTGCTGGCGATCGAGGAGGGGCTCGAGGCGCTCCGGCAGTACTCGACGGAGACCGGGCAGCCGGACTGGTTCGAGAACGCGCCGGAAGTGCAGATGCTCCGCGGCATGCGCAGCGAGCTGGTTCCCAAGCTGCCCACGAGCGCCCCCACGCAGAGCGGCGAGCTCAAGCGGCGGCTGCAGCAGGCGATCGCGAGCGAGAACTACGAGCTGGCCGCGATCCTGCGCGACGAGCTACGCCTCATCGGGGACTGACCCGACCCGGTCCCCGGCGGGGGCCGGCCCCGGCTCGGGCAGGCGGAGCGCCCGGCGCGCGACGCGCGCCGCCCGCGCGGGCCCCACCGCGAGGGCGTCGGCGAGCGGCCCCGGCAGGAGCAGGCGGGCGCCCCCGGCAAAGAGGGCCAGAAACGCCGCGGCGATGAGGGACCCGCGAACCGCCTGCACCGCCAGCAGCGCCAGGAGCGGCGCTCGCCCTCCGCCGGGCGACCCGGAAGGAAGCAGGGCCTCCAGGCCCGGGCCCGCGGCGCGGTCGAGCAGGAGCGCGACCGCGGCGGACCCGAGGGCCAGCAGCCACCACGGGGCCATCGCGGCCGCGGTGCGCGGGGGCGGGGCCCCGAGGCGGCCGAGCTCGATCCCGGTCACCGCGGCCCGGCCGGCCGCCATGACCAGGCCGGCCCCCAGGGCGATCGTGGTGGCCGAGCCCACCAGAGCGGCCGCCACGGCGGCGCCCGCGGTGATCGCCAGGCCCTCAAGGAGCGTGAGCACGCTGTAGCGGCGGAAGCGGCCCTCGGCGAGCATGACGGCGGCGGTGAGACCGAAGCTGACCCGGAAGGGGAAGAGCACCCCGAGCACCTGAATCGCGGGCACGGCGGCCTCCCATCGCCCCTGCCAGAGGAACGCTTCGAGCGGGTCGGCGACGGCGGCGAGCAGGAGACTGACCGCCGAGCCGGCCAGCATCAGGGCCCGCAAGGCCCGGAGCGAGGCCTCGCGGAGGCGGTCGGGCTCGTCCCCGAGGCGGGCCAGTGCCGGGAAGAGGACCTGCTGCACGTTGAAGCTCAGGAGCACGCCCACCTGCGCGACCAGGTTGAGCGCGAAGTAGAAGACCCCGACGACGCCCTCGTCGACGATGAGCGCCAGCACCGCGAAGGCCCCGAAGTCCAGGACGATCCCCGCCAGCGACGAGAAGACCAGCCACTTGGTCCGGGCGAGCAGGCCCCCCCAGGTTCGGACCCGGGCCGGGAGCCGCCAGGGCCGGTCGCGCGTGGCGGCGTAGGCCGCGACGCCCTCGTACAGGGCGATCCCGAAGAGCGGCAGCACGAAGCTCATGGGCCCGAAGCCCAGGAGCGCCAGCAGGATGGTGAGCCCGGCGCGGAGCGCCGACGAGACCACCGCGATGCGGCTCAGCACGCCGAAGCGGAGCTCGACGCGCAGCCGCGTCTGGAGCACCGCCGCCGGGGTGCTCAGGGGGAGCGAGGCGGCGATCACCAGCAGGAGGGCGACCAGGCGGTCGTCGCCATAGAGCCGGGCCAGCAGAGGGCTGCAGGCCGCGAGCACGGCGCCGGTCGCCAGGCTCAGAGTGACGGCGAGCCAGAAGACCGGGCCCAGGAGGGCCCGGTACTCGGCGGCGCCGCGCTGCACCAGGTATTCACGGACACCCCCGTCGCGGAAAATCCCGACCAGGCCGGAGACCGCCAGGGCGGTGCCATAGACGCCGAAGTCCCCCTGACTGAGCATCCAGCCGAGCACGACCTGCGTCAGGAAGGCGGCCCCCTTGGCCAGGAGCGTGCCGGCGACCATCCAGCTCAGTCCCCGCCCCACCGACTGGCCCAGGGACGGCGCCCCGGCCGGGAGCTTGTCGGTGTCGGGGGCTGCGTCGCGGGGGGTGAGCATGGCCGGCAGGGGAGTGGCGGAGGTGAAACCCGAGGGGGCGAGCGGGCCGGGTATGGGCGCGCGCAGTGGCTTATCGGCTGGAGCGGGAGAGAGGCGCAAGGCCGGCCGCCGCCGGGTCCCCGCTAGGCTTGGCCCCATGAACGTCTCCGTGCGGTGGCTGAACCGGTATCTCGATCCGGCGGACCTCGGGGCCGAGGAGGCCGAGCGCGTCCTGACCGGAGCGGGCTTCCCGATCGAGTCGGCGACGGGGCTGGCCGAGGGGGACACGCGGCTGGATGTCGAGGTGACGAGCAACCGGGGCGATTGCCTGTGCCACCTCGGGCTGGCGCGGGAGATCGCCGCGGCGACGGGGCGGAAGCTGAAGGTTCCGCCCGGGGTGGGTGACGCCGAAACCGCCTCGCGAGCCTCCGGTCTGGGCCCGGTGGAGGAGGCGGTCACGCTCGAGAACCGGGTCCCAGCCCTGTGCCCGACCTTCCGGGTGCGCGTGATCCGCGGGGTGAGAGTCGGTCCGAGCCCGGGCTGGCTGGCCGGGGCCCTGGAGGCCGCCGGGCACCGGCCGATCAGTAACGTCGTGGACGTGACGAACTTCGTCGCCCTG
>DASPKO010000013.1:0-2114 GCA_035628055.1 Phycisphaerales bacterium | reverse complement strand
GTCAACGACACGGTGATCGTGTTCGTCATCGACCTCCCCCAGATGACCGTGAGCGTGACGACCGAGCAGATGGTCCGCTGGGGCCTCTGCGCCGACGACCTCGACGGGATCGCCCGCGCCAACCTCGACACCTACGCGCCGGAGCTCGAGCTCCAGGTCGTCCGCAGCCGCGAGGGGGGCAAGGCCGCTATCGTCGCCGAGCAGGACGGGTACGACGCGGCCCGGCTCCTGCTCAGCGGGCTCTTCGACCGCCTCGCCCCGGAGCTCGGGGGCGACTTCTACGTCGCCACCCCCGCCCGCGACATGTTCGTCGCGATTTCCCCCGGCCCCGACGCCTTCCTCAGCCGCCTGAAGCACCGCGTCGCCCACGATTACCGCCGGCTGCCCTACCCGATCACGAAGGATCTCTTCTACGTCACCCGCGACGGGGTGGCGGGCACCCGGGCGGCGTGACCGCCGGCGCGAGCGAGCCGGGAGTGGCCGGGCCGACGCGGGCCGGGCCCATACGGTTGCGCGCGTGGTCCTGCTCATCGACAACTACGACTCGTTCACGTACAACCTCGTCCATCGCCTCCTCGAGGTCGAGCCGGGACTGGCCGTCGAGGTCGTCCGCCACGACCAGATCACTCCCGAGGCCGCCGAGGCCGCGCGCCCCAGCCACGTCATCCTCTCCCCGGGCCCCTGCGGCCCGGCCGAGGCTGGCGCCTCGTGCGCCGTAATCCGGCGCCTCGCGGGGCGCGTGCCGATCCTGGGGGTCTGCCTCGGGCACCAATGCATCGCCCACGCCTTCGGGCTGCCCGTCGTGCGCGCGCCGCGCCCCGTGCACGGCTCCCCGGCAGACGTCCATCACGGCGGGCAGGGCGTGTTCTCGGGGCTCCCCAGTCCCTTCCCCGCCGCCAGGTACCACTCGCTGGTCGTGCCGACGGCAGCGGTCGAGTCCTCGCCGGAGTGGCAGGTCACGGCCTGGGCGCACGAGCCCGACGGCACGCGCCTGGTCATGGCCATGCGCCGGCGCTGGGGTCCCGCCCGTCCCGCCGCCGAGCTCATCGGCCTGCAGTTCCACCCCGAGAGTTTCATGACGCCCCACGGGCACGCCATCCTCAGGGGATTCCTCGCCGCGCGCCCGCCCGGCGCGAGCGTGCCGGGCGGCGCGGTCGCAGCGCGCCCCGGCGGGGAAGTCGGTGGCGAGGGCGGGGATATACTCCCCGGAGCAACCATCCGTTCATCCGGATGAATGGATGAATGATCCTCGGCCCGACCCCGCCCCGGAGACGCCCCCCCCGTGCCGACGCCGGTCAGCCCATTCCTCCGCGAGGCCGCGCGCCGCGTCCTGGTCTTCGACGGGGCCATGGGCACCTCCATCCACGCGCGGAATCTCGACGTCCAGACCGACTACTGCGGGTGCGAGAACTGCACCGACGTCATCGTGCGCACCCGGCCGGACGTGGTGCGCGAGATCCATGAGTCGTTTTTGGCCGCGGGGGCAGACGCCGTCGAGACCGATACCTTCGGCGCCAGCCGGCACGTGCTCGGCGAGTTCGGTCTCTCCGCGGAGACCTTCGAGCTCAACCGGGCTGCCAGCGAGGTCGCCCGGGCGGCCTGCGCGGCCCACGCCACGCCCGACCGCCCGCGCTTCGTGGTGGGCTCGATCGGCCCGGGCACCAAGCTCATCACGCTGGGCAACATCGGCTGGGGGGCGATGCTCGAGAGCTACCGCGAGCAGGCCCGCGGCCTCCTTGCCGGGCCCCCCGGCGCGCACGCCACCGCGGCCGCCGGGGCCGGCGTCGACGCGTTCTGCATCGAAACCTGCCAGGACCTGCTCCAGGCCAAGTGCGCCATCAACGCGGTGCTCGAGGCCCTGCACGAGCGCCGCCTCACGCCCGAGCAGGTTCCCATCATGGTCTCGGTCACCATCGAGACTTCCGGGGCCATGCTCCTGGGAACCCAGATTGAGGCCGCGGCTACCGCCCTGGCGGGCTACCCCATCTGCTGCCTCGGCCTCAACTGCGCCACGGGCCCGACGGAGATGTCCGAGCACGTCCGTTGGCTGGGGCGGCACTGGGGCATCGGGGCGACCGCCGGGCGCGTCGTCTCCGTCATGCCCAACGCCGGGC
>DASPKO010000012.1:0-3607 GCA_035628055.1 Phycisphaerales bacterium | reverse complement strand
GGGGAGCTTGAACTGGCCCCAGCGGGCCCGCATGCCGCTGGCGAAGCGGTACTCGACGAACGCGTCCTCGAGGAAGGCGTTGCCGTTGGCCCGGTCGAAGTTGGTCAGGACGCGGTAGGTCCAGTTGGGGTTGATCACGTGCCCGGTGAAGTCGAGCTTGGTGCGCCGGGTCTGGAAGCCCGTGTCGAACTCGTCCTCGGTCAGCGCGTTGTCCTCGTCCGAGAAGTTGATGATGTAGCGGAACTGGATCTGCCCGCCCAGGTTCAGGCGGAAGTTCCCATCGTTCGAGGCGATGAAGAACTTGCCGTCGTGCCCGGCGCTGGCCCCGCCCTGCAGCAGGCTGGACCGCGTCTCCGCGTCGGCGAGCATCTCCGCCACCACCGCCCGGACCTCGTCACGGTCGATCGTGGTGGGCTCGGCCGCCATGGCGACACCGCCAAGGCCCAGGGCCGCGCCCGCGAGCAGCACAAGCTTTCCGATCTTCATTCTGAGACTCCTTCAATGAGAGACGCTTGAGCACCGATCTTTCAAGGACGCGCGTCTCCGTGGCGTCCACCTCTTCCGAAAGTCACCGCCGGACAACGAGCCGCCTCCAAGGCTTCTGGCTCCCGGACGGACGCTGGACTTCTGCCCCGTCGCTACCCGCCCCGCCCCTGACCTCCTCTGGACCCCGGCCGTCGTGCCGGACAAGTTTCCGTGCGATCTGACAGGACACACGAGGCGACTTCTCGGACACTGCTTCCGTCGGCGGGACCATTCCCGAACGACGAACTTTTCTCGCGGGTCCGAAACCCGCCGGCCTGATCCATTCGCTTGGGCGATCCTCGCCCGTCGGCCCCTTCGGGCCGAGAAGCCCGAAGCCCCGGGCAAGGCTTGCCTCCCACCGGCCCGGGCGCCGGATGGTACCCAGCTACCTTAGCGAACGCAAACTCCCGGCCCTGAATTTCGGCTGGGTTCCCCGTGGCCGGCCAGGAAAAGCCGGGGGTTATGCGCCACGCCCCAAAAACCCCGGAAAAACCGCCCCAGGCGGACCAAGAATCCCCTGAACAGGCTGGCTTTGCGCGTTTGTCGGGGCGGCAATGCCCCCCGCGCCGCCGCTCGGGGCCGCGGCGAGTACCCCGGGAGGACGGCTGGCGATGGGCAGAAAAAAACCGCCCGGCTGGTCGAGCCGGGCGGCCTGTCGTTGAGGGTTCGAACGGGTTCGCGAGCCGCGGACTCAGGCGCGGCGGCGACGGGCGGCGACCAGGCCGCCGAGCCCGAGGAGGGCCAGGGAGCCGGGGCCGGGGACCGAGATGACCGAGGTCAGGACCAGCGGCTGGCCGGGGACCATGGCGATCGTCCACTGGAATCCGCCCTCGCGGTCGCCGGGGGTGCCGTCGACCGTGTTGGCGAGGTTGGTCACGCTGGTGTTCGTGAGCTGGCCGAGGATGGAGTTGAAGGGCCCGGCCTGATAGGCACCCGAGAGCGCCCCGATGTGGTCCAGGATGTGCACGTCGGTGACGCGCAGGTTGTTGGGGTTGACCAGGCTGACGACGTCGTTGGCGTCGGCGCCGTTGACGAAGTAGTCCGCGTAGTTGAACAGGTGGAGGTTGCCCTGGACCAGCGGGGTGATGGTCATGGTCTGGGTGAGCAGGGCCGTGCCGGCGACGTTCAGGACGCCGTAGTTCAGCACCGCGGTGAACTCCGGGGTGGCGAAGTTCTGGGTCGCGGAGTTGCCGGCGACGACGGTGGGGCCGACCTGGTTGTTGAAGGCATTCTCACGCGTGTGGACGCCGTCCACGCGGTACCACCAGAAGGTCTTGAAGAGCTGGTCCTGCCCGGTGGGGCCGGCGAACTTCAGGTCGCTGGTGGGGCCCGAAGACGAGACCGTCGTCGGGGTATTGCCCTGGGTGAAGACGGCGGTGCCGTCGGTGATGGTGAACCCCGTGCCGGTCTGGCCCAGGGCCGCGCCGGCGAGCCCGAGGCCCGCGAGCGCCGCAAGAACGTTGACAGTCTTCATGATCTCACTCCTCTTCTCTCTTCCACTGCCCGCGAAATGCTTGGTCGGCACGCGCCGCACCGAACGGAACCATGGCGAGGGCAGTGGACCGCCTGGCCGCCATAGCCGGTTACGAACACACTCACAGACCAGCCGGGATGTCGCGGGGCTGATCTCTCTCCGCATTGAAGATAATCCAACCCGTAAACGGGTGCAAGCAATTTGTGCCGGTTTGTCCCCGCGATAGGTGTCGGGAGGCTGCCCGACGCGGTCCCAGGACGGCGATGGTCCAGCTTTCGGGGGCAGCCAAGCAGGATGGGCGAATGCCAGGCCCCGGTTATGGGGCCTGGCGATACCTTCTTATACACACCCTGTGCACCGTGGTGGAACCGCCGGCCGGGCTGCGCCTCGGACTGGCCCGGCACGCGCCGGTTAGGATTCTCTGATGCCCGTCTTTCTCCGCTGGCTGCTGCGCCTGGGGCCGACCAACCCGGTCGCCGTCCGGCTGGTGCAGGGGGGCTCGCGCCGCCGCCGGCACATGTACATCCGGGCCGGGTACCTGGGTGTGCTGATCGTGGTGCTCCTCTGGTCGCTCTTGGGCCGCGTGCAGAGCGACGTGGTGAGCTACCGGGAGCTGGCGGCGGCGGGGGCCGCGTCGTTCACGCAGATCGCGTATCTGCAGATCGGGCTCATCTGCGTGCTGGCCCCGGTGTTCATGGCGGGCGCGATCGCCCAGGAGGCCAGCCCGCAGACGTGGGACATCCTGCTGACCACCCCGCTGAGCGCCACGCAGATCGTGCTGGGAAACCTCCTAGGTCGGCTCTTTTTCATCCTGGCCCTGCTGGTCTCGACGCTGCCGCTCTTTGCCGTCACCCAGTATTTCGGGGGCGTCCCGGGTTCCTCGATCTTCGCGAGCTATCTCATTGCCGGGTGCGCCGCCCTGTTGGTCGCGTCGGCGGCGATCGCCCTGTCGGTGAGCCGGCTGGTGGGGCGCCGGGCCGTGTTCGCCTTCTATGTCAGTGTGGTCAGCTACCTCGCGGTGACCATCGCGCTGGATCGGATCCTGGGCACGGGCGGCGTGAGCTCGTTCACGGCGCTCAACCCCTTCCTGGCCCTGCGCGCCCTGCTGGACCCCTCCGGATACCCCCGGAACCCGGACGCCAGTGGGCTGGCCGGAGCATTCCTGGCCCACCCGGTGACCACCTGGTGCGTGCTCAGCGGGGTCGTGAGCCTTGGCCTGATCATCGCCAGCACGGTGACGGTGCGCCTGGGCGGGTTGGCCGGCCTGGCCCGGGAGCGCGGCAGCGCGGTGCCGTGGTATCGGCGGATCTTCGGGCTGGGGCCGCGCGGCGGCGGCCAGCGTCCCGGGCGAACCGTCTGGCATAATCCGATCGCGTGGCGCGAGGCCGCGGCCCGGAACGCGACCCTGGGGCGCATGATCGCCCGGTGGTCCTTCATCGCCGCGGGCGGGCTGCTGGCCCTGGGGGTCGTGCTCTACTACTTCGGCGGCCACATGCCGACGCGGACGTTCCGCCAGGTGGTGGTCTCGGCGGCGGTGGGCGAGCTGGTGGTGATCATCCTGGTGACGATCAACATGGCCGCCACCGCCGTCACGCGCGAGCGCGAGGA
>DASPKO010000011.1:0-4644 GCA_035628055.1 Phycisphaerales bacterium | reverse complement strand
GCAGGCCTTCTGGCAGCGCCTCGCCGGAGCCATGCCCAAGAGCCGCGGCCGCCTGGTCCTCGACGCCGCCGCCATCCCCTTTGTCGACAGCGCCGGCCTGGAGGCCCTCGTGCAGGCCGCCGAGGAGCTCGCCGAGTCCGGGCAGACCCTCAAGCTCTGCGGCGTCGGCGAGACGCTCCGCGAGGTGCTGGACCTGACCGAGCTCTCCGGGCTCTTCGAGTATTTCGCGGACGTCGGCGACGCGACACGGAGCTTCCTGTGAGCCCCACCCCGGCCATGCCGTCGCCCGAGCCGGCGCGCCCCGAGGGGGCCGGCGCCCCGGTCGGCGGAGCCGGCCCGCGCGGAACGCCCGGCGCATCGCCCACCCCGAACCCCGCGGCCGCCGGGCGCCTGGGGCGGAAACAGATCCGCGTCGGCGAGGTGCTCGTCGAGGAAGGGATCCTCTCCCGCGAGCAGCTCGAGGAGGCGCTCGCCAAGCAGCGCGGGACGGGCCGGCTGCTGGGCGAGATGCTCGTCGAGCAGGGCATCGTCCAGGGCTCGGCCCTCGTGCGCGCCCTGGGCCGGAAGCTTGGGATCAAGGCCTGCCACCTGCGCCACGGCCTGATCGACCCCGGCCTGCTCAAGCTCATCGGGGCCGAGGAGGCCGAGCGGCTCAAGGTCATCCCCATGTTCAAGGTCGGCGAGACCCTGACGGTGGCGATGGCCGAACCGCAGAGCCTGCCGACCGTCGATCGCCTGCGCCGGCTCACGGGGCTGCGCATCCGCCCGGTGCTGGCGCTCGAGGCGAACATCCACGAGTACATCCGCAAGTACGCGGGCGGCGACGTGGACGTGGAGGCCTTCCTCACCTCGCTGGCCGACTCGGACGTGGAGGTGGTCGAGCGCGAGACCGTCGACGAGGGCCCGGCGACGGACCTCGACAAGATGGTGGCGGGGAGCCCCATCGTCAACCTCGTGAACGTGGCCCTGCTCACCGCCGTCAAGGACGGGGCCAGCGACATCCACGTCGAGCCCGACAAGCGGGGCTCGCGGATCCGCTACCGCATCGACGGGGCGCTCCGCGACCTCATGAAGCCCCCCGCGGGGATGCACGCCGCGATCGTCTCGCGCATCAAGGTCATCGGGAAGATGGACATCGCGGAGAAGCGGCTTCCCCAGGAGGGCCGCGTGCACATCCTGGCCGAGGGCCGCGAGATCGACCTGCGCGTGAGCAGCATGCCGACACTGCTGGGCGAGAAGCTGGTCCTCCGCGTGCTCGACAAGGCCAACCTGCGCGTGCGCATGGAGGACCTGGGGCTCCGGCACGCGGCCCTCGAGTCGTTCAAGCGCGTGCTGACCCGGCCCCACGGGCTGGTGCTGGTGACGGGCCCCACGGGCAGCGGGAAGACCACCACGCTCTATTCGGCCCTGGACCTGCTCCGCAGCCCCGAGCGGAACATCGTCACCGTCGAGGACCCGGTGGAGTACCAGCTCGACCTGGTCAACCAGATCCAGGTCCAGGAGAACATCGGGCTGAACTTCGCGCGCGTGCTCCGGAGCTTCCTCCGCCAGGACCCCGACATCATCATGGTGGGCGAGATCCGCGACGAGGAGACCGCGCGCGTGGCCGTGCAGGCCGCCCTCACCGGGCACCTCGTGCTCGCCACGCTCCACACCAACGACGCCCCCGGGGCCGCGGCCCGCCTGCTGGACATGGAGATCAAGCCCTACCTGCTCTCGAGCGCGCTCAACGGGGCGGTCGCCCAGCGACTGACGCGGACGCTGTGCAAGAGCTGCGTCACCAACTACTACCCGAGCGAGCCGCTGCTGCGCGACGCGGGCATCCCCCACCTCACGGGCAAGGCCTTCCGCAAGGGGGCGGGGTGCCGGCAGTGCCACGACAGCGGGTTCCAGGGGCGCACGGGGATCTACGAGGTGATGGAAGTGACGCCGGACGTGCGCCGCCTGATCCACCGCGCCGCCCCGACGCACGAGCTGCGCGAAGCCCTCAAGCTCGGCGGGTCGTGGCTGACCCTCCGCGAGGAGGGGGTGCTGCTGGCGATCGATGGGCTGACCAGCCTCGAAGAGGTCCTGCGCGTCACGCACTGCGAGGACGCCGAGGCCGATCCCGCCGCCACCGCCAAGTCCCCGGCCGCGGCCCCGGCGCCGCCCGCGGCCCCGCGCCTGGAGGCCGCCGCATGAAGCTCCGGTACCAGGCGGTGAGCCAGAGCGGCAAGGCGGTCACGGGCGTGATCGAGGCGGCGGACGTCGGCGCCGCGACCGAGAAGCTCTACCTCGACGGGCTCTTCGTCACGTCCATCGGAGGCGGGGCGGCCGAGGGGGCGCGGGGCGCTCGCGGGCTGGGCCTGGGCGGCAACCGCATGAAGCTCGTGGCGGGGATGACCCGCCAGCTCGCCGTGCTGGCCACCACCGGCACGCCGATCGTCCAGGCGGTCGCCTCGGTCGAGCGCCAGCTCGAGCCGGGCCCCTTCCAGGACGCGGTCGCGGACATCCGTCGCCGCGTCGAGGAGGGCGAGCCGCTCAGCGCCGCCATGGAGCATCATCCCCGCTACTTCGACGGGGTCTATCGCAGCCTGGTGGCGGCGGGCGAGTCGGGGGGCAACCTCGGGCGCATGCTCGACCGTCTCTCCACGATGACGCGCAAGCAGATGAAGATCCGCAACACCGTGCTGGGCGCGATGACCTACCCCGCCCTGCTGATGGTCATCTCCGTGGTCGTGGTGATCGTCATGCTCACGGTCGTCCTCCCCAAGTTCACCGGGCTCTTCGACAACCTCGGCGCGCCCGTTCCACCCTCCACCAAGGTTCTGGTGGCCGTGAGCGACTCGCTCATCCACTACTGGTGGGCCTGGGCCCTCGGCGCGGGCGCCGGGGTTGCCGGGCTCGTCTTGGCGGCCCGCTCGCCCGCCGGCCGGACGGCGCTCGACGCGGCCCTGCTGCGGCTGCCGGTGATCGGCCGGTTCTTCCGCTGCCTCATCACCGCCCGGCTGGTGCGCACGCTCGGGGTGCTCATGGAGGGGAAGGTCCAGCTCCTTGACGCCCTCGACCTCACCCGGCACGCCGCCGGCAACGCCCGCTACTCCGCGCTGATCGACCGGGCCATCGACTGCGTGACGCGCGGCGAGCCCATGAGCACGGCCCTGCGGGACACCCCGCTGATCGCCCCGTCGATCTACGAGGCGATCGTCACCGGCGAGCGGAGCGGGCAGGTCGGGCCGATCCTGCTGACCCTCTCGGACTTTCTCGACGAGGACAACGAGGTCGTGGTCAAGTCGCTGACGAGCCTGCTCGAGCCGCTCATCCTGATCGTGCTGGGCGTGGTCGTCGGGTTCGTCGCCCTGAGCATGTTCATGCCGCTCTTTGACCTGACCGCCGCGGCCGGAGCAGGTGGCTGATGCACGCACTGCCAAGTCTCAATCACGCCATCGGGCTGGACCTCGGACCCACCCACGTGCGCGCCGTGCAGTTCCGCCGGCTCGGACGCCCGGGGGCCGCCGCGGCCGTCGCCTCGTTCCCGCGCCGCGAGACGGGCCCGCTCCTGGGCGCCGACGAAGCGGCCCGCGTGGCCCGCGTGCTCGACCGCCAGGGCTTTTCGGGGCGCACCGTGGTCGTGGGCGTGCCCGACGAGCTGCTGCTCAGCGCCACGCTCGAGCTGCCCCCCGGACCCGCCCCGCCGCTCGAGGCCGCCGCCCGCGTGGAGCTCGCCCGCTCGGCCGGGTGCGGCCCCATGTCGCTGGAGGTCTCGTGCTGGCGCTTGCCGGCGGGGACGCGCGGCCGGGAATCGGCCGCGGGGCTGGCGGCCGGGTGCCTCCACCGCGACGCGACCGCCCTGCTCGACGCCCTGGAGGCCGGCGGCCTGGTCCCCGTCGCCCTCGAACCGCGCCCCGCCGCGGCGGTGCGTGCCTGCGGCGCGCTCTTCGCGGAGACCGGATCGATCTGCGGGCTCGTCGAGATCGACGGGCCGGGCACCGTGATCACGATCACCAACCAGGGCGCCATCACCTACACGCGCTTCGCCGCCGACCGCGGGCTCGCGGCACTCGCCGGGCGTCTCGCCCAGGACCTCTCGATCGTCCCGGAGCTCGCCGAGCGCCTGCTGGCCCGCCTGGGCGCGCCCGCGGCGGGGCCCCCGGCCGGGCCGGAGGCCCGCACGAGCCTGCTGGACGAGGCCCGCCCCCTGGTGCGCGAGTACCTCGCGGAGGTCGCCGAGGACCTGGCCCTGGCCCTCTCCTACGCGGCGCACCGTTACCCAGAAGCGGCCGTCGGCCCGGTGGTCGTGGCCGGGCCAGGGGCCCGTCTGCACGCCACCGCCTCCGCCCTGGCGGAGCGCATCGAGACGCCCGTCACGATCGCCAACCCGGCGGCACAGCTCGGCGAGAGCCCGATCGTCCCCGGCCCGCTCTGCGACCCCGGCGTGCTGGTCGCCGCGGGGCTGGCCCGGCATCACGGAGTCGCGGCATGATCGCGGCCAATCTCATCCCGCTCCCGCGGCGCGAGGCCCGGCGGCGCCTGGTGCGCACGCACCGCTGGTACCTCGCCTGGGCCCTGACCGGGGCCGGCCTGGCGGCCGCGGTGGCGGTCGCCGCCGCGAGCTGGAACACGGATACCGCCACCCCCGCCGCGGCCCTGGCGGCGCTGGAGAAG
>DASPKO010000010.1:0-7068 GCA_035628055.1 Phycisphaerales bacterium | reverse complement strand
CACGTCCAGGGGGTGGTGGTCGTAGACGTAGGTGTGCAGCGCGTCGCGGGCCTTGACGCGCACCTCGAACCGGCCCTCCTGATGGAACGTCAGCGGGAGCTCGGGGGTGCGCAGGTCGCGCTCGCAGTAGGGGGCGTGCTCGAGGAACTGGCTCGTCGCCTTGCTGAGATAGCGCGGCGGGGGACGGATGTGGCTGGAGTTGACGGTCTCGATGACGAGAAACTTCCCGAAGGGCATCGCCGGGTCGGGCTTTCCGTCCGGGCCCGCCAGGGGATCGAAGATCATCTGGTAGATCGTTCCCTTGGGGATGATGATGTAGTCCTTGGGGCCGAACTTCAGCGTGCCGAACATGGTGTGGCAGACGCCCGAGCCGAAGTGGACGAAGAGGCACTCGTCGCCCATGGCGTTCTTGAAGTGGTACCCCATGGGCTCGGCCGGGACGCAGACGCTCATCTCGCAGTCGCTGTTGCCAAACAGCACGATCCGCCCGCTCACCGGGTCGCCCTTGGGACGCATCGAGGAGGTCTTGAGGTGGCGCATGCGCATCACGTCCCGCTCCACGTATTCCGGGCGCGTGGATTGCAGGGCCTTCCATCCCGTGACCTGGGTCGGGGGATTGATGTGGTACAGCGTGCTGGTGGCCCCGACGAAGCCCTCGGTGCCGAAGACCTCCTCGCTGTAGAGCCGGCCATCGGGCCGGCGGAACTGCACGTGGCGTTTGCGGGGGATCTCGCCGAGGCGGGTGTAGAAGGGCATCTGGACCTCCTGCCGGAAGTTTATGCCGGGCGACGCGCGGGGCCGGCGCGGGATGGGACGGACGCGCGCCCGGCGGGGCGGTTCGCGCGGGGTCAGTACGGGAACTTCTCCGACAGGGCGGGAAAGCGGGCGGCGAGGTCCTCCTCGGCCCACGGGCGTCCGCGCGGGGTCTCCGCGCCCGGCGCCGCCGGGAGATCGATCCCGCCGCCCGTCAGATCCTCGTGCACCTCGTCCGCCACGTACAGCAGCGACTCCAACTCGTACTCCTCCGGCGCGCCGAACCAGAGTCGCGATCGGGCCAGCGTCTCGGGGTCGCGCAGCGCGGCCTGGTAGACCTCGCATCCCTGGGCGATGAGCCACGCGCGCCAGTACTCGAACGCGTCGTCGGAGCAGCCCCCGTTCATGAGGAACGCGGCGCCCCACAAGTCCCAGGTGTAGGCCTCGTCCAGCAGGTCGCGGAGGTGCCGCTTGAAGTCGCGGACTTCCGCCGGCGTGCGCCGGGCCAGCAGGTCCCGCAGGGCGTCGAGCAGGGCCGGCTTGTCGTCGCCCGACGCCCGGCGCGCGGCCTCGATCACGGACCAGAACTGGTCCCGGGTCACAGCGGGCCTCTCGGGCCCAGGGGCGCGCCGCCAGCACGAGCCGCCATCACTCAGGCGTCCTCATAGGGCAGCCCCAGGGCTCGGGCCACATCGATCTCCACGGAGCCGAAGCTTCCGACGCCGTGCTCCCCGCACGGCTCGACCTTGCGGCGCAGCAGATTCCCGTATTCGTCCACATACTGGACGGCCGGCTTGCCGTTCACGAGCTGCGTGTCGTTCCAGAAACAGTGGACCGGCAAGACGTCTTCCGCGGCGAGTGTGTCCTGGCGGACCGGGGCGAAGTACCCCCGCGACCAACCGGCACCGATGATCATGGCCGGCGCGATGAGCAGGTCCGCCCGGCGCAGGGGCGGGACGGCTTCCATCTTCGGCGAGGGCGTGCGGTAGATGTACACCAGGTAGCACCCCGGGCTCCGCTCCCAGGGGCGGGGCGTGGACATGGCGTCGACGGCACAGTCGTTGCGGATCACCCGGCCGAAGAGGTAGCCCACGTCGCCGAAGGCCATCGCGAAGACTTCGCCCACGGGGCGAACGCCGCGCGTTGGCTTGATCTTGCGGAGGTACTTGGGCTGGAACTCCGTGCGTGATCGGCTGGCCATGGGGATGAATCAGTACTTGATCCGGATGCCCATCTTGGAGGCGAGCTCGGTGGCGAACTCGTCGGCCCACTGGGCGAACCGGTGCTTGTCGGCGATGCTCTGGATGGTGTTATCGAAGTGAGGGTTTTCCTTGATGATCTTGTTCTCCAGGGCCCGGGCCTGGTTGCGGGTCAGACCCGTCGCCAGCGGCTTGAGCTTGGTCCCGTGCTCGCCGCCACGCCGCACGATGTCGTTCGAGATGCCGACGTAGGGCCTGCCGTTGCGCTTTCCCATGTAGACCGTGACGTTCTTGGGCCCCTTGCAGAGCCAGTTGTAGAAGAGCCGCTTGCCCTTGCCCAGGACCTTGGCGATGGTAGCGGCGGCCTTGAGGCTCGAGCCGATGCCCGCGATCATGGGCCCGTAGGGCCCGGCGACCACGTCGACCTCCGCGTCCACGTCCGAGCCGACCGCGTTGGCGATGGCGCTCAGCTCGTTGATCTCGTCGTCGGGCCGGTCCCAGTCCAGGGCCCAGTCGACGGCCTCCTCCATCACGAACTGGTACGTGTCGAGCACCGCGACGGCCAGGCCGAAGACCTCGGCGCCCTTGGCGAGCGTGTCGCTCCAGTCGCCCCACATCCAGAGCCCGAGGGGGTCGCTCCCGTTCCACGGGTTGCTCCCGAGATAGGCGTAGAGGTTCGCGCCGTCGGTGACCCGCAGGCCGAGGTCGAACTGGTCGCGCTCGACCGGCCAGGGCTCCCCGTGGAAGACGGCCTTGCGGATGAGAACCAGGGCGGTGGAGTTGGGATCCGCCTGCATGAAGCGGCCGTGCACCGCCGCACCGGACGAGAGCCCCTTCTGGCTGAGGACCCAGGTGGGATTGCTGGGCGGGCCCTGGGGGACGATCGAGCTCAGCCCGACGAGGCTCGGGCTGCCCCCGCCGGGAATGACGGTGCGGTTGCGCAGGTGATAGACGCCGCGCGCAAAGGGCACCAGTCGCGGGGTCTCGACGACGGACCCGTTGGGTGGGACCGCCGCGCCCGTGGCGCTCGAGTCCGAGACACCTCGGTCGAGCCGGTCGTAGAACAGGCCCTTGTGGCCCACGCTCAGGAAGGGGTGAGCCAGGAGGTGGTCGGCCGAGCTGACCTGGCCGTAGGCCTCGTAGCGTTGCTGCGCCACGACGCGGGCCCGGAAGTTCTCGGTCGAGGTGCCGGGCGCCGCCACAGCGGCCACGTCGCCCGAGGCGTCGTGGAGCGGCCACCAGGCCTTGCGGGCCTCGGCGTAGTAGACCAACAGCTCGTCGACGCTCGCGGGGTGCCACGCGTCCCCGGGACCCCACACATACTCGCGAACCAGAGTCGTCGCCGCGGTCGGGATCGGAGCGCTCTCGGCGGGCGGGCCGGCCGGGGCGCCCTCGAGCTCTCCCGGGGTCCCGGGCTCGAGAGGCTGGGAGGAGGAGCCCTTGGCCGGCATGGCGTCGGCCAGCGGCGGCGCGGGGTCCAGGCGCGTTTCCTGGATGCGGCGGATCCCGTCGTAGTAGAACCTCTCGGAGCGCTCCTGGCCCGGGGAGGCGGTCTGCGGGTTGGGGAAGGGTGAGCGCGTGCGCACCAGCCGCCCCAGCCCGTCGTGGGTGTAGTGCTTGAGCATGGCGCCGAAGCGCAGATCGCTGTACGGCTCTCCGGGCGTCGGGGCCAGCGAAACGTCGATGGCCCCCGCGTTCACCTGCACCAGGCGGTTCCACGCGTCGTACTGGTAGATGTACGTACCGTCGAATATGACGTTGCCGGCCGCGTCGTGACGGACCTCCGTCTCCTGCGTCCACGAGCCGGCCAGACTGTTCCTCGAGACGACGGCGCCGACCTCGTTGCGGGCATCGACGTCCGGAGCGACGTGCAGGTCGTCCGGGTCGGCATCGGGCGGTCCGCCGGGATCTTGCCAGCGCACGAAGGTGCCCGACAGACTGGTCCCGCCAACCGGAGCCACGGCGCCGGCGGGCTGGAACCCGTCGAGGTTTCCCTGAGTGAGCCGGCCCGTCTCCGGCGTGGGTGGCGGAGCGCCCGGCACGGGTTGCCAGTTGCCCAGCAGATCGAGCCACCACGAGTCCTCACGGAGCACGGTTCCCGGGATGATGCCGCTCCCGTCGCTCTCGAGCCGCCCGAGCGACGTCGCGGTCAGACGATCGAACCAGTCGTACCCGTGGAGCTGGGAGCGGGCGTCGGCCAGATGACCGCCGGGGGTGCTCAGGGAGGGGGCCGGCCACTGCGTGACCCGCTCAAAGAGCCGGTTGCCGGAGACGTCGTGCCCGAGCTGGGCGCGGAACAGGGTTGTGCCCGCGGTGTTGCGGTAGTGGAGATCGCGGAGGGCGCCGAACATGTCGAGGCCGGTGAGTCCGATCGGCTCGCCGGGACCGCCCGGCGCCAGCAGCCCGGCGGTGATCGCGCTGCTGCCCGTGCCGAGCGTGAGGGAGGCCCGGCGCGCGAGGCCGGCGTAATCGAACGCCGCGATCGGCTCCGTGGCCCCACCCACCCCGGAGGTCACGGCGCGGAGGCGCGAGAGACGGTCGTCGAGGAGCCCGGCGTCGCCATACGCGAACTGCACGTGGCGTCGGCCGGCCTCGTTGCTCCCGGGGGGCGCCGGGTACTTGATGAGGTCCAGGCGGTCATGCCCGACGTGTCCGAGCGGGGTATCGGTGGCCCGGTAGGACCAGGTGTAATCGACCCGGGGCGTGCTCGCCGGCGGGGTCGGTCCGAGAAGGCCCTGGTGGCCCTGCCACTCGGTCGTGACATTCCCGCGCGTGTCGTACGCGTAGCGGTTGTGGGAGATGACGGAGTTCGGATCGGTGCCGCTGGCGCGCGCGATCACGTCCGACAGGCGCCCCTGGGCGTCGTAGAGGTACTGGACCGACATCACCCGAGCGGCGGGGGCCGACGGCGAAGCCAGAGAGGGCGGGAGCGCGGCCTGGAAGACGCCCTGGTCGTAGCAGCCGACGACGATCCAGGAGAGCCTCTCGAGGCCGTCGTAGAAGTACCGGAAGACGACGCCGCGGGCATCGATGCGCTCGGCGACCTGGCCCTGGAAGTTGTAGCGGAGCACAATCTCACCGGTGTCGAGGCCCGGGTCCTCGTGCGTGGGCGGGATCGGTGTCGGGGGCAGGTAGGTTGGCCCACCGGTCTGCGGGTGCGGCAGGTGCAGGCGCCCGATGAGCGAGGCGTGATGGACGCCCGACTCGACGTAGAGCGGGGGCACGTTGCCCGGTGAGGCCGTCGGCTCCTGCGCGAGCACGCGCGCGCCGTAGACGAGCCGGGTGACTTGCTTGTGTCCGTCGGCCACCCCGGCGCCGACGCGGTAGGCCACGATCCCGGTCAGGCGACCGAGCGTGTACTCGTAGTCCGTCCGGCGGCTGGGCTCGCCGACGCCGGTATCGGCGAAGCGGTTCTCGGTGCGGCGGGCGAGGCGGCCCGCCTTGTCGTAGCCGAACTCGGTGATCGCCCCGTCGGGATGGGCCGTCCAAATGAGGCGCCCCGTGAGCATGGAGTAGCGGTTGATGGAGAGACGGGCCCAGTCGGGGAGCCCGACGCGCCGGATCTCCGGGTCGCCCTGCGCGGGCACGTGGATGTACGGCTCCGACGCGTTCCCGTCGTTGACGACCCGTTCGTACGCGGTGGGTCCGGCCACCAGCATGTCGGGTCCGAGGCCGGCGGCCCCGCGGCTCTCCGAGCCCAGGTCGGCGGACGCGGTCAGCCGCTTCTGCGGGTCGAACCAGGCAAGGGAACGGGTGCGCACCGCGTTCACCGCTCCGAACTGCGAGTCGGCCACGAGGGCGTTGTCGTCTTCGATGACCCGCTCAAACCGGGCGCTGGCACAGACGTTGCCCTCCGCGTCGGGGAGGTAGTCGGTACGGTTGAGCTGCCGGGCCCATGCCGTGCCGTTCCAGCCCAGATCGGTGCTCGAGACCCGACGCCCGAGCCCGTCGAGGGTCGAGACCGTGACCGGGCGCTCGGGCCGCTGCTCGTAGACGGTGATGCCCCCGCGGCCGGCGCAGGCGTGCTCCTCGTGCCAGCTGAGCTGCTGGCCGACGGGGGCGTTGGGATCGTGGTGATACGCCCGGCGCTCCACGATCTCGCCGTCGGGCCCGTAGAAGAGCTCGGTGACACTGATGGGCTTGATGGCCAGCGCGTAGAGATCGCTCACCGCGGGGCGCCACGGCTGCTGCCACTCGCGGCGGAGGACGGGGTCGAGCGCGGCGGGCACCTGGAGCGTGCCCGCGCCGAAGGTGGCCACGACGGCCGGCTTACCGGCGTGATCGAGATAGGTCAGAGTTGTCAGGAGTCGGGGCGCCACGCCCTTGTCGCGGTTGCCGCTGGCGGTCTCTCCGAACTGGTCGACGCGGACCGGCCGCATCCGCCAGTCATAAGAGGTGAGCGTGACGAAGCCGTCGGGGTCTTCCTCCTCGGGGTCCAGCTCGGAGAAGGGGTCGGTGGCCCACTGGGGGTTCGAGGTGTACCGCCGGGCCACGGTGGGCAGCCAGGCATCGTTCACTCCGGTGCCGTATTCCAGCCGTTCGAGCAGGGCGAGGCCCGTGGTCTCCCAGTTGGGGAAGACCCAGGCCGAGTCGTCGGTCCCGACGTAGCGCCGGATGGTCTGGCCCAGCAGGTTGCGGACGACCCGCGTGATGGTGCCGTCGAAGCTGTAGGTGCGGACGACGTCCACCAGGTCGTAGACGGTCTCGTGCCCGACCTGCACGATCATGTTGTTCGGGCCGGTCTCCAGGAGGTCGGCGCGGGCCAGCCGCCCCGCCGAGTCGACGGCGTACTCGACGCGCTGTTCCTCCAAGAAGCGCGGCTGGATGTCCAGTCGGGGCTCGGCGAGGAAGTCGTCGAGGACGAAGGGGACCTCGATGTTCTCGAACTGCGAGGGCGTGGCGAAGAAGACGCGGCGCGTAATGATGGGGGCGCCGAGCGCGTCCTTGTTGCCGTAGTCGCGGATCTCCCCGAGCATCCGCGAGTAGTTGTGCTCGACGCCGGGCTCGCCCCCGGGGCCGTCCGGATCGTCCGTGTAGAGCTCCACGTCGTTGAAGACGTACTCGCGCGCGAACCACTGCTCGCGCTCCATCAGCGGGAAGCTGCCGAAGTAGTCCT
>DASPKO010000009.1:0-5896 GCA_035628055.1 Phycisphaerales bacterium | reverse complement strand
AAGCCGCTCCCCTCCGTGCGCGCCGAGGCTCTCGAGCTCATCCGCGACGGCGCCTTCGAGCTCTCACTGATCGGGCAGGACACCACCAGCTACAGGGACGACATCGGGATCGGCCTCGGTTCCGCGCCCCCGGGACGCGCCCATCTGGCCGGGCTCCCGGGCCTGCTCCGCACCGTCAGCGGCGCTTTCGACGAGGCCGGCGTGCGCGACGGCTGGGTCCGCCTGATGTACGCGTATCCATCGAACTTCTCCGATCTCATGATCGAGACCCTCGCCGAGCTCTCGGCGCTCGGCGGCGGCGGACGCGTCGTCCCCTACATCGATATCCCGCTCCAGCACGCCAGCGACCGCATGCTCACCGCCATGCGCCGCAACGTCTCGGCGGGGCATCAGCGCGCGCTTATCCACCGGCTCCGCGAGCGCGTCCCCGGCATGGCCGTGCGCACCACGTTCATCTCCGGCTTCCCCGGCGAGACGGAGGCCGACCACGCCGAGCTCCTCCGCTTCGTCGAGGAGATGCGCTTCGACGCCCTGGGCGTGTTCACCTATTCCCCGGAGGACCAGACGGTCGCCGGGCGGATGGAGGGCGACCCCGCCCTCGCCGTCCCCGCCGAGGTGAAGGAGCGCCGCCGCGAAGAGCTGATGCTCCTCCAGCAGAAGCTGGCCTTCGCCCGCGCGGCCAGTCATGCTGCCGCGTTCGACGAGCACAAACCCGGCCGGGGTGGTGTGAGGTTCGACGTCCTGATCGATGCCGCCACGGGCACCGCCGGGCGGGCGACGGCGGGTGTCTCCAAGGGCGGCGGCCTGTACCAGGGGCGCACGTACTTCCAGGCCCCGCAGGTGGACGCCGTCACCTTTGTACAGTCGGCCCGCCGGCTCAGCCCGGGCGAGCTGGTGCGCTGCGTCGTGGTCGGGAGCGACGGGTACGACCTGGTGGCCCGCCCGGTCGACGACCTCGAGAACCGCACGCCCCTGCGCGTCCTGCGCCGGTCCTGAGCGCCGCCCCCCGGCCGGATCTCGGCCCCGCGATCGCGACTCACAGGCCGGCCATTCTCCGGATCGTCGCCGGCGCCTCGTTCTCCCCCGTGCGCGCGCTCAGGAGCGCCGCCCCGGCCACGGCAAGCACCGCCCCGAGGTCCGGCCGCGGGCCCGCCGCATCGCGGCCCAGCGCGCGGGTGAGGGCCTGTGCGAGCACCGTCGCCGGGTCGTCCCGCCCCACGCGCCTCCGCCGCGGCGCCTCTTCCAGATCGCGGCCGAGCCACGCGCACGAGAGGCCCCCATCGCCGAAACTCAGCCGCCCCCCGTCGGCCAGCAGGAGCGCGGAGCGCTCCCAGCGCACCGCCTGGTCGCTGGCGAGCAGACAGGCCGACGCGCCCGTGGCGTAACGCAGGTTCAGGGTCATGTCGCCGCGCAGCCCGTGCAGCGAGTCGCCCGGCAGCAGCCGCAGCCCGCCGGCCAGGCGCGAGACCGGCGGGACGTAGGCCGCGTCCACCGCCTCGGGCTCCCCCAGCAGCCCGACCGCCAGGTCAAGCGCGTCGAAGAGCCGGGCCCCCAGCGTCCCGTGCTCGGGGGCGCCGAGGCACCGGGCCGTCAGCGTGCGCAGCCGCCCGGCCTCGGGAAGCAGCTCGGTCAGCTCCGCGTGGGCCGGCGCGTGGCGGAAGAGGGGAACAAACTCGGCCGCGGCGGTCAGGACCTCCGGCTCGGGGAGGCCCCCGGGGCCGATCGCCACGCCCGCGCTGACGCGCCCCGCGAGCTGGATCGCCGAGGTGGGCAGGGGCTCGAGCGTGCACACCCGCACGCCCCGCGCCCGCGCCGCGCGCACCGCCTCGAGGTCCGCCGGGTCGGCCCCAAAGCCCCCCACTGCCGCCAGCCAGAGCGCCGGAGCGGTCGTCGTCGCCAGGACCGAGCGCAGGTCGTCCAGCGGGGGCGCTCCGAGCGCCTCGGCGAGCTCCGCGGCCCGTCCCCGCGCGGGCGTCCCCACGCCGGCGGCGCGCACGCCTGACCGCTCCAGCACCCCCCTGACCAGCGGGAGCTGCCCCGGGTCCAGCCAGAGCGCCACCCCAAGATCGGTCCCGGTCCGCGGCATCCCGCCGGGCAATGTACCACCGGTGGGCGTGCCCGGGCCGGCGCTCCCGACCCCCAGGACCCCGCACATCCGGACTTCGTCGGACGTACGATGCTCGCAGGCGCGGACACGCGGCCGCCGGTCGCCACGCGCGGCCGGAGGAAAGTCCGAGCACGGCAGGACACGGCGGTGGGTAACGCCCACCCGCCCGCATGGTCGCGGGCGAGGGACAGTGCCACAGAGAACAGACCGCCGATGGCCGGGCTTGCCCGGCTCAGGCAAGGGTGAAACGGTGCGGTAAGAGCGCACCGCCCGCTCGGCGACGAGCGGGGCACGGTAAACCCCGCCGCGTGCAAGATCACGCAGCCGCCGCGCCGGGATTCGTCCCGGCGACGCCCGGTCCGGGCGGAAGGCGGCGGGTAGATCGCTGGATCCCGGCGGCAACGCCGTGGACGAGAGAAATGGCCGCGGCCGCCGCCAGGCCCGTCCCGCGAGCCCCCGTCAAGGACCGGGGCGGGAACCGGCGGTGAGCACAGAACTCGGCTTATGCGTTCGCGCCGACCAGACGCGGGCCCCGGCCAACACCGGGGCCCGCGGCCTTTTTGCCGCCTCCCGCCCCAGACCGGCCGCGGGCACGACCGACCCGCGCCACCAGATACACCACGTAGTCCTCGGCGAGTTCCGCCCCGCTCTCGATGGCCCGGACGTGCAGCCGCCCCGACTCTTCCAGCGCGTCGCCCATCCGGTCATACGCCAGGACCCCGCCGAAGCCCGCCTCGAGCATCGCCTCGCGCAGTTCCGCCAGCGACCACAGCCGCCAGTGATAGACGAAGGCGTCGGGCAGGCGCACGGCCCGTCCCCTCCCCCGGACCTCGAAGTGAATGGCGTTCTCGACCCGGCCCGTGAGCGGGTCGGCGGCCCGCTGCTCCCAGCGGTACACCACGCGCTCGCCCCCGGGGCCCCGCACACGTCGCCGATACGACCCGGCGGAGTACGCCTCCCGCCCTCCGTAGAGGTCGCAGACCAATACCCCTCCGGGGCGCAGCGCGCGCCGCGCCCCGCGCAGGTATCTCATCAGGTCGGCCCGGGCGTGCAGCTCGCAGACCGCGAAGTTGAGGGCCGCGATCACGTCGGCCCGGTGGCGCACGACCCGCACGTCCGCCATGACGACCTTCACCCCGGGGACGCCCCGGGCACCCCCGGGCGGCTCCGGTTCGCGATCGACCGCGACCGCGCGCCGACCGCTCCCCAGCGCCGCCCACGCCCGCGCCAGGGAGCCCGGCCCGCAGAAGTCCTCGCGCAGGACCCGGGGCGCCCGGGCCCCCCGCCCGGCGTGCACGGCCTCCAGGAAGCGCACCGTGCGCGGGGGGTCCTGCACGCACAGCTCGTAGAGCCGGTAGCGCTCCCGCGGATCGTGGACGACGTGCTCGGGCCGGGCCATGGGACGCTCGCCGGGCTTCAGGCCATGCGGATCCAACGCGCCAGCGTGCGGAAGTCCGGCGGCTTGCCGTACATGAGCACGCCCACGCGGAAGATCTTCGCGGCCGCCCACGCCGACGCCGCCGCCGTGAGCACCCCCACCAGGATGCTCACCGGAATCTGCCAGGCCGGGATCGGCTCGCTGCCGGCGATGCGGATGACCATGACGAAGGGGTTGAGCCCGGGCACGAAGCTGAGCGTCGTGGCCAGGACCGAGTTCGGGGCCCGCTGGATCGGCATCCAGAGGAGCCACGGGACGATCATGATGGCCATGACGGGGGCCATCAGGGTCTGGGCCTCGCGCAGCTCCGTGACGGCGCTCCCGATCCCCGCCATGAACGAGGCGACCAGGAAGAACGCGATCAGGAAGAACGTGATGAGGTAGACCACGTGCATGGGGTCGACCAGGTGCTTCATGCTGAAGCCCAGCAGCGCGGCGATCGCCAGCCCCGAGTACACCACCAGGATCACCAGCCCCACCGCCATCTGCCCCAGCACCTTGCCCACCATGAGCTGGAGCGGCGAGATCGCGCTCAGCAGCACCTCCATGACCCGGCTCCCCTTCTCCTCGATCGTGGTCGTCAGCAGGTACTGCCCCGCGGTCATCACCGAGATGAGCAGCAGCAGCATGAACCCCATGGGGATGACGAACGAGGCCAGCTCGGAAGTCTCCTTTTCGCCCGCGGCCGTCACGGCCCGGGCCTTCACCTCGGGGTGGGCCAGCAGGCGGCGCACGTCGCCCGGCGTCAGGCCTCCGGCGCGCACGCGCTCGTCGTGACCCAGGCGCGCGTCGACCACCGCCTCGGAGAGCCGCCGCGTGATCTGTCCCTCGATCTCGAAGTCCACCTTCGGGGCCATGAACAGCTCGAACCCCGGGTAATCCCCCCCGGCCCCGGGGCGCAGCAGCGCTTCCGGAAAGACCGCCACCGCCAGCCGCGGCCGCCCCCCCTCGCCCCGCTGGGCGGGCGGGGCCAGGCGCTGCTTCTCCTCCTCCGGGTCGGCCTGCGGCGGGAGCACCTCGACGCTCAGGTCCGCGCCGCGCGCGTGGTCCGCCGCGGCCCGCGCCGCGGCGTTCTTGGCCAGGGCGGCCTGCTCCTCGTCGAGCCCGATCCGCCGCGCCGCCTCGCCGCTGGCGCGCTCCAGCTCCTCCGCGTCGCGCCGGCGCTGCGCCTCCGTCGCCTCGCCCCCGAAGCGCCGCAGCACCTCCGGCGCCACCAGGCCCGACCGGTCGATCACCGCCACCGATCCCGCCGCGCGCGGGCCCCCCTGGCTCCTCAGCAGCATCATCCCCCCCACCACCACCAGCAGGAGCACCGGCGTCATGAGCACGCCGAGGATGAAGCCCTTGGTCATCACCGTCGCGAGGAACTCGCGCACCGCCACGTGCATCGTCCTACGCAAGGGCGGCCTCCTCTCGCGACCGCCCCGGCGCCGCGCCGGGGAGGGGACCCTCCGGCCGGGCCCCGACCAGCTCGATGAAGACGTCCTCGAGACTCACACGCTTCACCTCGACGCGCCGCACCGGCACCGACGCGACCACCCGGCGCATCGCCTCGTGCACGTCCGCCCCCTCCGCCAGCCGCACCACCAGGCCCCCCCGGGCCCCCGGGTCCGGCTCGACGCCCACCACGCCCGGCACCGAGCCCAGCCGCGCCCCGTCCGCCTCGTCCGCCGGTTCGACCAGCAGCGCGTGCGGATCGAAGCGGGAGCGGACCTGCGTCCGCGTCGCGTCGAGCACCTTCCGCCCCTGGTGGATCATCAGCACGTGGTCGCAAAGCTGCTCGGCCTCGAGCATCGCGTGGGTCGAGAAGATGATCGTCCGTCCCCGTTCGTGCTGCTCCTGGATCAGCTCGCGCAAAAGCCGCCGGTTCACCGGGTCCAGCCCGCTGAACGGCTCGTCGAGGATGAGCAGGTCCGGCTCGTGCTGCACGGCCGCGATGAACTGGACCTTCTGCTGCATCCCCTTGGAGAGCTCCTCGCACTTCTTGCGGGCCACGTCGCCCAGCCCCACCCGGGCCAGCCAGCCGGCCGCGCGCTCGCGCACCACCCGCTCGGGCACGCCCTTGAGCCGCCCCATGTACACCAGGAAGGGCAGCACGCGCATCTTGCGGTACACGCCCCGCTCCTCCGGCAGGTACCCGATGCGGTCCTTGCTCGCCGCCGCCGAGTCCGCCCCCAGCACGCGGATGGCCCCGCGATCCGGCAGGAAGATCGACATGATCATGCGGATCGTGGTCGTCTTCCCCGCCCCGTTGGGGCCGATGAACCCGGTGACCGTGCCCGCGGGCACGACCAGCGACAGGTCGCGCACCGCCACCCGGTCGCCGAAGGCCTTGGTCACGCCCTGAATCT
>DASPKO010000008.1:0-13612 GCA_035628055.1 Phycisphaerales bacterium | reverse complement strand
TCGGCGCGCGTGCTCGAGCCGGGGGACCTGATCGTCGCCGCCGAGGGCGTCGAGCTGCGCGGCCCCAACTGCTGGGTGCGCTTCAAGGCCCTGATCAACTCCTGCGAGCCGGGCGAGCGGATCGAGCTGACGGTCCGGCGGGGCGCCGCTCCGCGCTTCCGGGCCCAGGTGACGCTGGGGAGCTACCGGGAGCTGCTGCGGCAGGGGCCGGGGGCGGCGGACCTGAACCCGCGCGACCTGGCCCGCGCCTGGAAGGCCCGCCAGGCGCGGCTCGGTCTGCGCCCCGGTCCGGCGCCGCTGGACCCGGGCGTCGACGCGGCGCAGTGGCTCCGTGGCGAGCTCGAGGCCGCCCAGGGGGCCAGCACCGCCATGGCGCGCCGCGGTGATCGGGGGGTCTACCGGCGGGCGGTCTATGCCGGGGGCGAGCCGCGCGCCTGGCCCGAGGACCCGGACGAGCTGAACCAGTTCATGGCGACCCAGGGGAAGTTCGAGGGCCAGATCCCGCAGGTGCAGCTCCAGCTCATGAACGAGGCGGCCGACGAGGTCCGCGCCGCCATGCCCATCGAGGAAGAGATCCGCACGCTCGAGCGGGCCCTGGATTACTTCCGGCAGGTCCGCGACGGCCCCGTCGCCCAGCCGGGTCCCGCGGGCCCGGCGGCGGCGCCGAACCTCGACCGCGTTGCGCTCTTGGAAAAGGAGCTGGCGGCGGTGCGGGCCGAGGCGGGCCTCGGGCCAGAATCGGACGCTGCGCGCCCGGACGCCGGCGGCGCGCCCTAGGCGACGAACCTCATCCCCGGCCGGAGTAGTCGATCAGCCGCGCGATCTCGTTGCGCAGCTCGTGCCGTGGCACAACGCGGTCCACCATCCCGGCGCCGAGCAGATACTCGGAGCGTTGGAACCCGTCGGGCAGCTCCTGGCGGATCGTCTGCTGGATCACCCGGGGCCCCGCGAAGCCGATCAGGGCCTTCGGCTCGGCCAGGATGACGTCCCCGAGCATCGCGAAGCTCGCCGTCACTCCGCCCGTCGTCGGGTCGGTGAGCACGGAGACGTAGAGCCCGCCCGCGTCGTCGTGCCGGGCCAGGGCCGCGCTGGTCTTGGCCATCTGCATCAGCGAGAGCCCCGACTCCTGCATGCGCGCCCCGCCGGAGCAGGAGACGATGACCAAGGCCAGGCCGCGCGCCGTGGCGGTCTCGATGGAGCGTGTGATGGTCTCACCGACCACCGAGCCCATCGAGCCCATCATGAAGGTGAGGTCTAGGCAGCAGACCATCGCCGCCCGGCCCTTGATGAACGCCGTGCCCGCGCGGACGGCGTCGGCGGCCCCCGTCCGGAGCTGCTCGGCCAGCAGGCGGTCGGGATAGGGCTTGAGGTCCACGAACTTCAGGGGGTCCACCGGCATCAGCGTGGTGAACATCGCCTCGAACGAGCCGGGATCGCAGAGCTGTCTCACCCGCTCGGCGGCCCCGATCCGGAAGTGGTGCCCGCACTCCGGGCAGACGTGGAGGCTGGCCTCCATCTGCTTCCGGTAGATCATCTGCTCGCACCCGGGGCAGCGGAGCCAGAGCCCCTCGGGGATGGCCGAGCGGCGCTGCGGCTTGACCTCCGTCCAGGTGCGGGCCGGCGAGGCCGGTGGCGTGGTGGGGCTTGGGCCCGTGCTCATGGCCGGGGCGTCCTTGGCCTGGTTCCCGTTGCCGGGCCCCGGGACCGCCGGTGGGATGCGGCCGAGCGAGGAGAGTGAGCCGGTGCTGGCCATAGACCCCCGTCTTCGCCACGCCGGCGCCTCGGTCCCTCACATCCGTGCGGAACCCGAACCATTTCCCGGCATGGTGTCGGGGTGAGTCTATCAGGATCGGCTCGCGGGTTCCAAGGGTGCCAGTCGAGCCGGGTTATCGGGCCACCGGAGGCGCCGGGGCTTCCCCCCGCAGCGACGCGATCACGCGCGGGCGCTGCGCTTCCGGCTCGGCGAAGACCGCCGATGCGGCGACGATCACGTCGCAACCCGCCGACCGGACCGTCCCCGCGTTGTCGCGGTTGATCCCCCCGTCCATCTGCAAGCGCTGGCCCGGGCGGAGCAGCGCCCGGACCTGCCGGGCCTTTTCGATCGTCTCGGGTATGAGCGCCTGCCCGCTATAGCCCGGATTGACGGACATGACCAGCACGAGGTCGACCACGCCCAGGTGAGGGCCGGCCAGGCCGGGCGGGGTCCCGGGGTTCAGGGCGAGACCCGCGGTGGCGCCGAGCCCGCGGATCTGGCGGACCAGGGGGGCGACCTCGTCGGGCCGGACCGCTTCGACGTGGAACGTCACGTGGTCGGCGCCGGACCTGACGAAGGGCCCGACGAAGCGGCCCGGGTCGGTCACCATCAGGTGCACGTCCAGGAAGGCGCGCGGGAAGGCTCGGCGCAGGGCCCGGCAGACGTCCGGGCCCATGGTCAGGTTGGGCACGAAGTGCCCGTCCATCACGTCCAGGTGGAGCAGGTCGGCCGCGCCCGGCCCGTCGGGCACCCCGCCGCCCGAGGCGGCACCGAGCACCGACCGGCACTCGGCGCCCAGGTTCGCAAAGTCGGCGGAGAGGATCGAGGGGGCGACGAGCGGTCCGGCCTGGGGCCGCCGCTCCATCGTCAAAAGGTTGGGCATCTGCCCGAGTCTAGCGGGCGCTCGCGCCCCGGCTCGCGCCGGTAGCATGCGTTCCTACCCGGAGACGACATGACCCAGGCGCCCGGCAAGCCGGCCTCGAACCATGATGTGGCGGTCGCTCGGGCCCGCCTGGCGCGCATCGGCCAGGAACACCTCCTGGCCTTCTGGGACGCGCTGGGCCCCGGCGATCGCGCGACGCTGCTCGAGCAGGTGGGCGGGCTCGACCCCGCCGAGGTTGCCGGGCTGGTCGAGAGGTTCGTGCGCCGCGAGCCGGTCCCGGAGCTGCCGGGCGAGCTCGAGCCGGCGCCTTTTTACCCGCGCGACCCCGCCACGCCCGGACGAGAGTGGGATGCGGCCGCCGCCCGGGCCGCGGGAGAGGCCCTCCTGCGCGCCGGCCAAGTCGCCGCGTTCACGGTGGCGGGGGGGCAGGGGACCCGTCTGGGGTTCGACGGGCCCAAGGGGCTGTTCCCAGCGGGTCCGGTGACGGGCAAGCCCCTGTTTGCGATCTTTGCCGAGGGCGTGCTGGCGGCGCGGCGGCGCTACGGGGCGCCGATCCCCTGGTACATCATGACCAGCCCGCTGAACCACGCGGCCACGGTCGAGTTCTTTGGGTCGCAGCGCTTTTTCGGCCTTCCGGCCGACGAGGTGCGGTTCTTCCCCCAGGGAGTCCTCCCGTCGTTCGAGATGGGCACCGGGCGAGTCCTGTTGGCGGCCAAGGGCGAGCTGGCGACGAATCCCGATGGGCACGGGGGGGCCGTCCGGGCGCTGGCGGTCTCCGGCTCCATCGCCGACATGCGGGCGCGGGGGGTGCGCCACCTGAGCTATTTCCAGGTCGACAACCCGCTGGTGCGGGTGGTGGACCCGGTCTTCCTCGGGCTCCACGCCGCGGCGCCCGGCTCGTCGGGCGAGATGTCGAGCAAGATGGTCCCCAAGGTCTCGGCGGAGGAGAAGCTGGGGGTTTTCTGCTCCGTCGCGGGGCGGGTGCGGGTGGTGGAGTACTCGGATCTACCCCAGACGCTGGCCCGGGAGCGCAAGGCCTCGGGCGGGCTGCGCTTCGCGGCCGGCTCGATCGCGGTGCATGTCATCGGCGTGGAGTTTCTCGAACGGCTGGCGACGGACACGGGCTTCGAGCTGCCGTATCACCGGGCGCTCAAGAAGGTGCCGCACGTCGACCCGGAGACGGGGCGGACGGTGACGCCCCCCGGCCCGAACGCCGTCAAGCTCGAGAAGTTCATCTTCGATGCGCTGCCGCTGTGCCGGGCCTCGCTGATCTACGAGACCGACCGGGCGGAGGAGTTCGCGCCCATCAAGAACCCCACCGGGGTGGACAGCGCCGAGAGCAGCCGCCAGCTTCAGAGCGAGCGCGCCGCCCGGTGGCTCGCGGCGGCGGGCGTCGCGGTGCCGCGCCGCGCCGACGGAACCGCCGACTGCGTGCTGGAGATCAGCCCGCTGACGGCGCTGGAGCCGGGCGACCTCCGCGGGGCCAAGCTCCCCGCGCGTGTCGAGCGGGGAGCGCGGCTGGCACTCTGAAGGCGAGGCCCGCCGTTCGGACCCGGACCCGTCGACGTTTCACTCGGCGTCGGGGCCTTCTCCGAGCCCGGCCCGGTCACGGGTGACCTGGTCGGAGCGCTCCCACGGCACCTGCTCGGCGTCTCCCCAGAGCATCTCCAGGTCGTAGTGCGAGCGGGTGTTGGGCTCGAAGACGTGCACGACCACGTCGACACAGTCCAGCACGTACCAGGTGCTGCTCTCGTCAACCGCGGAACGGAAGACCGGGTGGCCCCCCTCCCGCGCGAGGTCCTTCACGTGCTCGGCGGCGCTGCGCATCTGCCGGTCGGAAGTCCCGGAGGCGAGCACCAGGTAGTCGCAGACCTGGCTGAGCCCGCGGACCTCCAGCACCAGCACGTCCTGGCACTTGTCGTCGGCGAGCAGGCGGGCCGCGTCGATCGCGAAGGCGCGCGCCGCCGCGGGGTCGTGCACCGGCGGCGTCGGGGTCGTCGGGGTCTGGCGCAGGCTCTGGCTCCGGGTCAGGGTCGTCACGATACGGTACCTCCAAAGGCCGCATGCTGGCGCGGGCCCGGTGATGGGGATCGCCGCCGGCTCGCGCGGGCCCGGCCCACCGGGCCGAGCCCAGTCATACGAACAGCGTGCCCCGGGGGTTCGGCCCGGCAATCGGAGCCGGCACGGGACCGGGCGTGCGGGGCATAATGACGCCGTCTTCTTACCGCACCCGGTCCGCCCCGATTCCAGCGAGCGGGGGGGCCAGTGAGCCCAGGCCGTGCCCACGCTCCTGATCACGCTCGGCCTGGGTCTTCTGGGGGCCGCGGTGGCGGTGCTGATTCGCCAGCAGCGGCTGGCGCGGCGGCGACAGCGCGAGACGGCCGCGCGAGTCCGGGAGTGCGAGGCCGGGCTCATCCGTCTCCGGGCCAAGGTGTACGGGCGGCTGGCGCGACCGGAGATCGGGAGCGGACCGCCGGGGCCCCCGGTCGAGTTCACGTCAGAGTCCGGCGAGGATGCCCTGCTGTGGGACCTGTTCGAGGAGAGGCGGACGGGCTTCTACGTCGAGGTCGGGGCGTTCGACGGCTACACGCTGAGCGTGACCTATCCCTTCGAGGCCATGGGCTGGACGGGGGTGCTGGTCGAGGCGCTCCCCGAGCGGGCCGAGGCGTGCCGCGCCCGCCGCCCGCGGAGCATGGTGGTGCACGCGGCGCTGGGTCCGCGCGGCAGCCAGGGGAGGGCGAGCTTCACGGTGGTCGGTGCCGACGAGACGGATGAGATGCTCTCATTCCTCTCCACGAGCGCCGTTCATGCGCGCAACCTGGAGCGGCGCGGGGACCGGCGGCAGACGGTGACGGTGCCGCTGACCACGATGGACCGCGTGCTGGATGATGCCGGGGTCGCGCCCGGGACCATCGACTTCGTGGTGATCGACGTGGAGGGGGGCGAGTTGGGGCTGCTGCGGGGGTTCGACCTGGAGCGGTTTCGCCCCCGGGTGCTCTGCATCGAGGACCTGGCCCGGGGTCGCGATGGGTCGGTGCGCGCCCACGTAGAGGCGCGGGGCTACGAGCACGCCGGCGTGACCGGGCGGAATGACCTGTACGTGCGTGCCGACGAGCCGGCGCTCCTGGCGCGGGCCCGGCGCTTGACGGCGGTGCTGCGCTAGACGGGGCGCTGGAACCGCGGCGGGCTCGCGGGGGCCGTGCGCCGACCCGCGCCGGCCAGGGAGGAACGGAGCCGCCCGACCCAGTACCACTTGCGGGCCCGCGCCGGGACGGGGTAGTCCAGGCTGGCGAGGGCGTCCGCGGCCCGGGACCAGTGGGATGCGGGCAGGCGCCCTCCCCCGCGCGCCAGCACGCGGCAGGTGTTGCCCAGCACCCAGGCCGTGGCGCGGGCCAGCTCGGCCCGCGCCGCCGGGTCGCCCGCGTGCTTGGCGACGAGGCGGAGCTGATCCTCGAGCCAGCGCACGCCGAGCGCGGGGTTGGCGGTGAGGCGTCCCGGCTCATCGTGCTTGCGCACCAGGGGGCGGGCGGCGATCGCGATCGGCCCGAGCGCGCCGGCGCGGTAGACCAGGTCGCGGTCCTCGCCGAAGACCAGCCCGGGGTCGAAGCGCAGGCCGCCGGCCAGCGCCGGGCGAAGGAGGGCAAGCCCCGTCGTGCACAGCACCGCTTCGGTCCCGAGCGCCAGCGCCGGGGCGTGAAGCCGTCCCGCAGAGCACCACGCCCCGGGCGGGAGCCGCTCGCGGGTCCGCCCGTCCGGGTACACCTGAACGTGACCGCCGAGCACCAGCGCGGCCCCGGGGAGGTGCCGCGCCGTCCGGGCGATGGCGGGGAGCGCGCCGGGGTGGAGCTCGTCGTCAGAGTCGAGCAGGAGCACGGCCTCCCGGCCACGCCCGACTACCAAGTCGATTCCCGTGTTCCGCGCCGCCGCGGGGCCGGCGTTGGCGCGGGTCACGACGATGGCTCCCGCCTCGCGGGCCAGCTCGGGGGTCGAGTCGGTCGAGCCGTCGTCGCAGACGACGACCTCGGCCGGCTGCTCGGCGAGCGCGCTGGCGATGGACCGCCGGATGGTCCGCGCGGCGTTGAACGCCGGGATCACCACCGCGATGTCCTGGGGCTCCATGCGGGCCTTCCCTTGATGGACCGGGGGCCCGCGGCGCGCCCGGCGGCGGCGCCGGGGTTACGCGTCGGGGCTTCGCAGCACGGGCACGCCGGAACCGACCAGCTCTCCCTCGGCGGGCGCCGCGTGGGACTCCTCGGGAACTCGGTCGGCGTCCCGGACGGGCTCGCGGAGGACCTCGTGCCGCTGGCCGATGCGCACCCAGCGGGTCGGGTGGGTCTGGCTGGTGATGGTCACCGCGTAGTCGGCGCCCTCGTGGAGCGAGGCGACCAGCTCCGGACAGTTGCACTGCCGGGACAGGTGGAGGAGCACGACGTGTTCCCCGGGGCCGATGCGGAGGATCGCCTCGAGAGCCTCGAGGTTGCTCAGGTGCCCGGCGCCGCCCGTGATGCGCCGGCGCAGGAACCAGGGCCGGCCGGACTCCTCCTGCATCTTCGGGCAGTAGTTGCTCTCGATCGCCAGGACGTCGACGCCGGCGAGCAGGCCGACGAGCGGGTCGGTGACGCGGCCTAGGTCGGTGGCGAAGCCCAGGGCGCAGGCGGGGGGCCCGGCGAAGTCCACGCGCAGGGCCGAGACTCCGGCGCGGTCGTGGGCGGCCAGCAGGGCGCGCACGCCCGCGCCGCAGCGGAGCACGAAGCCGGCCTCGAACTGGCAGGGGAGGCGTCCGAAGAGCCCGAAGCAGTCGTCGAGGGCGGCGTGGCGGGCGTGGACGCGCAGGGTGGCGTGCCGGGGCAGGGCGCGGACCCATCCGCGGTGGAAATGGTCGTCGTCGAGGTGGGTGAGGATGGCGTCGTCGACGTCGTGCAGTCCCAGCCCGCGCTCCGCGAGCAGGAGCTCGGTGCGGCGCGGGGAGAGCCCCAGGTCGATGAGGCAGACGCGGCGCGTGCCGCCCTGCTCCACCGCCAGCACGGAGCAGTTGCCCCCAGACCCGCTCGCCAGCACGCACAGCTCGGCGCGCAGGCCCGGGCGATCGGGAGCGACGACCGTCACGGCGCCTGCTCCTGGAGCTCGGCGGCGGTGGCGGCGGCGGTGCGCGAGCCGCGGGGGGCCTTCCCCATGCCGGGCACGATGCCGCGGACGCTCGACTCGATGAACTCGGCGAGCTCGACCGCGGGGGGGCACTCGGCGCCCAGCTCGCGCAGGCGGGCGACCGCCACGTCGCGCGGGACCGGGCGGCGCAGCACCTCGCGGAAGGCCTTGGAGAGCAGGCTGATCTGGGCCCGCGGGATGCCGCCGCGGCGCAGGCCCACCAGGTTCAGGCCGCCGACGCGGTTCCGCTCGTGCACCATGCAGAAGGGGGGGACGTCGAGCGTGACGGCGCAGTCCCCGGACATCATCACCAGGCGCCCGATCCGGCAGTGCTGGTGGATCATCGCGTTCCCGCCGAGCACGGCCCGGTCGCCGACGGTGGCGTGCCCGCCCGCGGCGGCCCCGTTGACCATCACCACGTCGTTCCCGATCGTGCAGTCGTGGGCCACGTGGGAGCCCACCATCATGAAGACGCGATCGCCGATCCGCGTGGGAGTCTGCTCGTTGCTCGCCGAATGCACGGTGGCGTGCTCGCGGATGATGCACCGTTCGCCCACGACCACCCCGGCGCTGCGCTGCCCGGGGCCGAACTTGTAGTCCTGCGGCTCATAGCCGACGCAGGCGAAGGGGTAGACGATGGTCCCGGCCCCGATCGTGACCGGGCCGTTGAGATAGACGTTGCCCAGGAGCCGCACGCCGGGCCCGAGGCGGACCGCCCCGGTGAGCACGCAGTAGGGGCCCACGCGGGCATCGCCGGCCAGCTCGCACTCCGGGCCGACCATGGACGTCGGGTGAATCTCCGGCATGGGGCCATCCTATTCGGGACCCCGGTCCGCGAGCACCCGGCCGCCCGGAGCTGTCTACCCGCCCGTCGAGGCGGTCCCGAGCACGGGCCCCTGGCGGAGCGCCATGACGTAGTCGACCAGGGCGTCGAGGTCGTCGTTGGGGATCTTGTTCGCGTCGAACGCGGGCATGGCTCCCAGGCCACGCCGGACCTGGAACTTCACGAGGAAGCCCGGGGCGGGAAAGTTGTTGAGCGCGGGGCCGAGGCCGGCCATACCCCCGGGATGGCACTGGTTGCAGTGGCGCATGAAGACGCGCTGCCCGCGCAGGATTGCCTGGTTGGCCGGCTCGGTGCCCCGGCCGGCGGTGCCGGCGGCTCGGGTCCCGGCATGCCCGGGGTCGACCGTGAGCGCGTAGGCGGGCCGCATGACGTTCTCGCTGCGCCGGGCGCTCCCGCACCCGGGCAGGAGGAGCAGGACGAGGCCGAGCGCGGCGCGAGCCGGGAGCCCGGAACGCGGGCGGTGGTTCATGGCCGGCGCCCCCCCGCGTCGTCGCGCGTGATGGCCCAGACCACGCCGGTGCCCGGGCGCGGCTGCGGGCCCTGCTTGGTCACCGTCATGATCCCGAAATCCGCGATGTACATCGTGCGCCCGTCCGGAGAGAAGCGCACCGCGACGGGCCGCTCCAGGCCCCCCCCGCCGAACCGGGAGGCGGGGCCAACCCTGTCGCCGGCGTTGGCGGCGAACTCCTCGACGGCGCCGGAGCGCGGGTCGACGCGCACCACCCGGAATCCGACGGGAGCAAGAACCTTGCCCACCGCGGGCGCCATGTCGCCGAACTGCGCGATGAAGGCCTCGCCGACGTGACCGAAGGCCGGAGAGGTCGAGAAGTCCAGGCCGGTGCTCGCCGAATGCACGCCCAGCACCCCGGCCGGTTTGGGGACCTTGCCCGGGTCTTCGGCCAGGAGACGCTGAGGACGCCGCTTGCCCGGGGGCTGGAACCGATCGCCGTGGCTCAGGGGCTCGCCGGCGAAGTAGTCGGGCCAGCCGTACCAGCGCCCGGGCTCGATCTTCCAGAGCACGTCGCCGGTTCCCCAGACCGGGCGCGAGCCGCGGTCGTCGAAGGAGTTCTCGGTCACATACAGCCCGCCCTCCGGGCTCCACGCCAGGCCGAAGGGGTTGCGCAGCCCCCACGCGACCAGTTCCGCCTCGCCCCCGGCCGGCGGCACGCGCATGATCGCCCCGGTGCAGGGCACGCGCCCGGGGATGACCTGCCCCGCCTCGCTGGGAGTCCCGAAGGGAAGGAACGCTCCGGTCACGGCCTGGCCGCGGCCGCGGAGCGGGTCGGCGGTCGTGTAGTTGACACCCGCCAGGCGGACGTCGCGCCCCGGGATGTCGCAGAACTCGGGATGCCGGGCCAGCCAACCGAACTGGTGGTTGTCCTCGCCCACCACGGCGCTGTTGGTCGCGGTGCCCTGACCGAAGTAGACGAGCCCGTCGGGGCCGACCCGGGGCCCGTTGGTGTGGTGGTCGCCCACGCTGGGAAGATGGTCGATGAGCACATGGGACGACCCGTCCGGATCGACGCGGAGAATCCGCCCGCCCTCGAGCTGCCCGCCTTCGGCGATGAAGAAGGACCCCTGGTAGAAGTCGACGCCGTTCCAGGGCGCGTGCGCGCGTTCGCCCCGAGCCAGCTCGGCCGTGCGACCGTCGGGCTCGACGCGGAGCAGGCGCGGGGTTGTGAAGACCTCGCCGTAGGCATAGCCCGACTCGACGACGTAGAGCGTGCCGCGGTCGTCGACGGCCAGGCCCGTTGGGAAGGTGAGTCCGCTGGCGATCACGCGGGCGCGGTACCCGGGCGGGAGCGCGATGTCGGCGGGATCGAGGTGGCGGGCGAGCTCGGCGCGGCCCGCCGTCGGCGCGGCGAGCTTGGTCTGCCCCCCTCCCGACGACGCGCGCAGGCCGTAGCAGCCGGCCGCGAGAAGGTTTCCGGCGACGAGCCCGGCGACCAAGGCGGTCCGGAACATGAGGCCGCCGATGACAGGAGGCACCATGCGGCCACGGTACCGCCGGGCGGAGCGGACCACGATGGCACTCTGCCCGATTTGGCCGGGGCGCACCGCGACCCGTAGAGTCGGTCCGTGACGGAGCGGTTCCGGGTCATCGAGCTTGGCCAGATGAGCTACGCGGAGGCGTACGCGCGGCAAGTCGAGGCCGCCGAAGAACTTCTGGCGGCGCGGGCCGCGGGGGCGCTGGTGCCGGGCTCGCTGATGTTCGTCGAGCATGCGCCCCCGGTGATCACGGTCTCGCGGCGCCCCGCAGCGCGCGCGCACCTGCTGGCAAGCCCGGCCGAGCTCGCCCGGGCCGGCGTCACCCTCGCCGAGACCGACCGGGGAGGGGACATTACCTACCACGGCCCCGGGCAGCTCGTCGCGTATCCCATCCTGGACCTTCATCAGCTCGGCCTGAGAATCCACGACTATCTGCGCCTGCTCGAGCAGGCGGTGATCGACTCGTGCGCCGCGTTCGGCGTGATGGCGCACCGTGATCCGTGCGCCACCGGTGTCTGGGTCGGTGGAGGGGCGGACGCTGATGGGGGCGCGTGCGGGGCAACCGCCGGCTCCGGGGCGCGCAAGCTCTGCGCCATGGGCATCCGCGTGCGCCGCGGTGTGTGCCTGCACGGCCTCGCGCTCAACGTCAGCACCAATCTCGAGCACTTCGGGCTCATCGTGCCGTGCGGGCTGGCGGGCCGCGGGGTGACGAGCCTGCGGCGCGAGCTTGGCGACCGCTGCCCGGACATGGCGACGGTCGGGCGCGCGCTGGCGGCGTCGCTCGGGAGCCTGCTGGGCGCGAGGCGCCCGGGCATGGGGGCGACTCCCGGCACGGTCGGCGACCGCCGCTAGACCTCTCCGCCGGGCGCGGGGGGAGGCGCACCTACCCTCCGGCGTGTTCATCGACCAGGCGATCATCAAGGTGCGCGCGGGCTCCGGGGGCCCGGGCGTCGTCTCGTTCCGGCGCGAGAAGTACGTTCCCAAGGGAGGCCCGGACGGGGGCGACGGGGGCCGGGGGGGCGACGTCGTCCTCAGGGCGGACGACAACGTCAGCACGCTGCTCGACTTCCGGCACGCCCACGAGTGGTCGGCCCCCAGCGGGGAGCCCGGGAAGGGCAAGCAGATGCACGGGGCGGACGGGCCGAGCCGCACCATCCTGGTCCCGCCGGGCACGCTGGTGTACGACCAGGACACCGGCGCGCTCCTGCACGACCTGAGCGCACCGGGGCAGTCGGTGGTGATCGCCAAGGGCGGGCGCGGGGGATGGGGCAACGAGCACTTCAAGCGCTCGACCAACCAGGCGCCCAAGACCGCCACCCCCGGCGAGCCCGGCGAGGAGCGCCATCTGCGCCTGGAGCTCAAGCTCATCGCCGACGTGGGCCTGGTCGGCATGCCCAACGCCGGCAAGAGCACCCTGCTGGCGGCGGTGACCGACGCGACCCCGAAGATCGCCGACTACCCCTTCACCACGCTCTCGGCGCAGCTCGGGATCGCCGCGCTCGATGCCCAGCGGCGCCTGGTGCTCGCGGACATCCCGGGGCTGATCCGCGGGGCCAGCAAGGGGGCGGGGCTCGGGCTGGACTTCCTGCGGCACATCGAGCGGACGCGGATCCTCGTGCACCTGCTCGACGCCGCGCCGCCCGACGGATCGGCCCCCGCGGACAACTACCGGGCGATCCGGGCCGAACTGGAGGCGCACTCGGCCGCGCTAGCCGAGCGCCGCGAGCTGATCGTGCTCAACAAGATCGATCTGCTCGACGATCCGGAGCGCGAGCGGGCTCGGCGCGACCTGCTGCGCGACCTGGGGATCGACCGCCCCCAGGACGTCCTCCTGCTCAGCGGGGCGACCGGGACGGGCACGCGCCAGTTGCTCGAGCGGCTGTGGACGGAGCTGAACCCGAAGCTCACGCCGTGGAAGACGGTTCCCGGCGTGCGGGCCTGAGCAGCGCCAGCACCTCGAGGTTCCCGGCGCGGGCGCCGCGGCTGCCGGTGATCGGGGATTCCACCGACCCGAGCACGGCGGCCCCGAGGCCCGGCATCTGGTCGAGGACTCGGGCCGCGACGCGGCGGGCCTCCTCGGGCGCCAGCACGCCGCGGCGGAGGAGGTGCCTCTCCTCCGGCCCGAGTTCATAGTGGGGCTTGACGAGTGTGAGGATGCGCCCCTCCGGGCCCAGCCAGCGCAGGGCCGCCGGCACGCAGAGCCGCTGCGGTGTCCAGCCCATGTCCATCACGACCAGGTCCACGCCTCCCTCGGGCGGCTGGGCGTGCAGGGCGCTGGTGCGCTCGCGGACGACCACGCGCGGGTCGCTCCGGAGCCGCCAGGCCAGCACGCCGTAGCCCGTGTCGATGCTCTGGACCCGGGCGGCGCCGTGCTGGAGCAGGCAGTCGGTGAACCCGCCGGTGCTGCACCCAAAGTCGGCGCAGCGGAGCCCGGCGGGGCTCACGCCCAGGGCGCGCAGCCCGTGGGCGAGCTTGAGCCCGCCCCGCGAGGCGTACGCATGTTCGGGATCGGCGGGCACCGGGGCCTCCTGCGCGCGGCTCGAACGCCACAGAGCCACGCAGCCAACGCGGGGGGACGCGAGGAGACCGCGTCACGTGCGTGCGTACCAACCTCCGGCGGGGCCCACGTCGAGCCGGGAGCGGGTCCGGCTACACGCCCGGCGCCGGCGACAGGCCCGCCTGGGGCACGCCCACGATCGCGATCCCCAGGCGGTCGGCCAGGTCGAGCATCTCGGGCTTGTCGAGCATGATCACGTCGCCCGCCGCCAGGGCCAGGCAGCGACCGCCATGCCGGTGCAGGTTCTCGATCGTCTGCAGTCCGACGGTGGGAACATCCGAGCGCCGGTCGTGCCCGGCGCGGGCCCCCTTGCAGAGCGTCCACCCGGGCGTGCGACACAGGTGCCCGACGCGCTCGATCATCCGGTCGGTCCCCTCGACGGCCTCGACGGCGATCACGTCGCGTTCGCGGACGGCGATGGCCTGGCCGATGTCCAGCCGC
>DASPKO010000007.1:0-11457 GCA_035628055.1 Phycisphaerales bacterium | reverse complement strand
ACCAGGCCGGAGGGCTCGGAGGAGAGGGCGAAGTTCGCCCCCACCGGCGGGGCGGCGCCCAGCCCGATGGTCAGCCCGCCCGGGAAGTTCACGTCGCTGAAGGTCGCGGTGAGCAGACGCCCGGTGGCGTTGTCGCGGTTGGTCACGGTGCGGCTGAACAGACTGCCCATGTTCAGCGGGTGCACGGGCTTGAAGCCCTCGACCCAGGCGACGCTGTTGAGCACGCCCAGCGTCGTATTGGTGAGCGAGACGTCGATCGCGATGAACTGCTCGCCGACGCCGAACGAGAGCGAGCGCCGCACCAGCAGACCCCCGTTCTGGTCGTTGCTCGCCACCGCGGAGCGGAAGAGGCCCTCGACGCTGACGCGCCGGTTCGCGGCGTCCGACTCGTTCCAGACCGCCACGGGCAGGTCACTCTGGACCGCGCCGGCGTTCCGGAAGATGAAGCCATTAAACGTCGCCCCGTAGAACGACTCGCCCGCCGAGCCGGAGTTGAGGAACTCGATGCCGGCGAAGTTGAGCCCGGTCTGATCGGCCCCCGAGGTCACCAGCGACCCGTCGGTGGCGACGCCCACGCTCAGGCGGTTCCCGCCGAGCACGAAGGCGCCGTCGCTGATCCCGCCCACGATCGAGACCCGCAGCGTGTAGGCGCCCGTCCCCGACGCGGCCGTCCCGGACCCGCCGGAGCCCGGCAGGTAATCGGTGTTGGCGGCCCCCGAGACCGCGATGAAGTAGACGCCGGCGAACTGAACCGGGTACGAGACGAAGGCCCCGGTCGAGTCGGTGCGGTTGTCGATGTGGAGCTGGTTGCCCTGCTGGTCGAAGAGCCGCAGCACCGCGTCGAGCGTCCCCGAGGCTGTCACCGCCGCGGAGATCGACGTGCCGGCGTCGGCGACCACGCGGAACATGTCCACGTCGCGCCGGCCGAAGGCCCCGTCCCCGATCACGCCGTCGAAGGTCCGCGTCCCGCGGAAGTTCAGCCCGGTCGCGGTCAGCATCGTGTCGTTGACCTCGAAGGGGCCGGAGATGGAGTTCTCCAGGCGCAGGTCGAGCTGCCAGGAGAGGAGCGTGCCCCCGTTGAGCGGGACCGAGTCGAGGATCTCGAGGCGCCAGACGCCCTGCGCCGCGTCCCCGTTGAGGTCCCCCAGGACCTCCTCGGGACGGAACGTGCCGGTGAAGGGGGCCGAGCCGCCCGAGATCGGGCCCGGCGCCGAGTCGTCGAAACGCGTGCTCAGGAAGTTATCCCCCGGCCCGCCGCGGTTGAGGACGAGGACCACGGCCTTGCCGGAGGGCGAGATGAGCCGCACACGGAGGTCGCCCACGTACGTGTGCGTGACGCTGATCGAGACGTTGACGTCCTGCACGGGCCGGACGTCGGGGACGAAGATGCTGCTCGAGACGGTCCCCGTCGCGGGGATCGCCACGGGGATGCCGTTGACGAATGAGACCTGCTCGGAGGTGCTGGTGTTGACCGTGACCGAGAGGTCGTACGCCCCCAGGGAGCCCCCCGCCGTGCCGCTCGAGGGGGCGCTGGGGCTGTACGTCGAGTTGCCGAAGCCGGTCACCCCGATGTAGTACCGCCCGCCGGTCGGGACGAAGAACTGGATCAGGCTGTCGAGCCCGTTGAAGTTGTCGTTGCGCGCGATCTCGCGTCCGGCGGCGTCGAAGAGCCGCAGGTACGAGTCGAGCGTCGAGGGACTCTCGAGGGCCCGCGCGTCGATCCGGGCCGTGATGAGCGAGGGACCCAGCAGGTTCAGGCGGTAGAGGTCCACGTCCAGCACGCCGTTGGCCCCGTCGCCGATGACGCCGGACATGACCGCGGGGGCCGCGCCGAAGATGATCGGGGTCGCCTGGGCCAGCACGTCGTTGGGCTCGAAGGGGCCGGCGTTGTTGACGACCTCAAAGTCGTACTCCTCGTCGTTGCCGACGAGCTGCGTCCCGTTGAGGAAGTTGCCGTCCATGTCCCGGAAGAACTGGTGCCGGAGCGTCACGCGGTAGACGTCGTTGGCCAGCAGCCCGTTGGCGACCGTGATCGTCAGCACCTGGTTGCCCGGCTCGAAGGCGGCGCTGAACGGGATCAGCACGTCGTTGGCGTTGAAATCGCGGTCGCCGTTGGCCCCGCGCAGCTCCAGGCCCGACGGCGTGAAGAAGGCCGGGTTGAGCGGCTCGGAGAACTGGACCTGGATCTGGTTGACCGGGCCGGTCAGCGCCCCGGGCGTCACCGTCGAGACGATCGGGCCCGGGAAGCCCACCAGCTTGAGCGACTCGAACGCGTTGACCCGCCCGCCGGTCACGACGCGCCCCTCGAGGCCCGCGACGCGGTCAACGCCCTGGTAGAGCGCGTCACGCAGGGCCTGCTGCGAGGCGAAGGCGTTGGCCGAGGCGAGCAGCCCCAGCACGCCCGCCGTGTAGGGGCACGCGAACGACGTCCCGTCGATGTACTCGTACCCGCCCCCCATCGCCGTGGTCATGACGCGCACCCCGGGCGCGCCCACGTCCACCGAGGTCAGGCCGAAGTTGCTGAAGTCGGCCAGCTCGTCGCGGTTGTCCGTGGCGGCCACCGAGACGATGAACTCGTTGTTGTAGCTCGCCGGGTAGGCGAAGTTCGGGCCGTCGTTGTCGTTGGTGTCGTTGCCCGCGGCCGCGACGAAGATGCCGCCCGCGTCGGTGAACTCCTGGATCGCCAGCGACTCGGCGTTGTCGTTGAAGTTGGGGTCCTCCGCCTGCACCGCCCCGTAGCTGTTGCTGCTGGCGACGATGTTCACCCCGAAATCGCGCAGCAGCATCGTCGTGTACGTCACCGCCTCGACGATGTCCTGCGTGCTCGCCCCGCCCTGGGCCGGGAAGATCTTCACCGGCAGGAGCGTGACCTGCCAGTTCACCCCGGCCACGCCCAGGCCGTTGTTCCCGATCGCGCCCACGCAACCGGCCACCGCGGTGCCGTGCCCCTGCTCGTCGGTGGGGTTGTTGTCCCCGTTGCCCGTGAAGTCCCACCCGTTGACGTCGTCGACGAACCCGTTGCCGTCGTCGTCCAGATTGTTCCCGGGAACCTCCCCGGGGTTCACCCAGATGTTCGCGGCCAGGTCCGGGTGGAGCAGGTCCACGCCGGTATCGATGATCGGGATCACCACCTGCAGGGACCCGGTGGAGATGTTCCACGCCTCGGCCAGGCGCATGTCGGCGCCCGCGAGCCCGAGCGTCCCATCGATGTCCTGCCCCGTGTTCTCGACCGCGTACTGCTGCCCGATGAGCGGGTCGTTCGGCAGGAGCGTCGGGTGATAGATGAAGTTGGGCTGGAGGGCCCGCAGGAAGGAGAACTGGTTCTGCACCTGCTCGGACTGCTGCCGGCTCATCATCGCCGGGCTCTCGAACCGCACGTAGCGGTTCCCCGCGAAGGGCACGATCTCCGTGGTCGGCATCCCCAGCGCCGCCGTCACCTGCTGGGCGCGCTGCATCGCCACGTGGTGCGGGACCGCGGCGTCGAAGGCCATGATCCAGGAGTCCTCGACCGCCTCGACCACCCGGTTCCCCCACGGGATGAAGTGGGTGTCCCAGGCCCCTTGCGCGTTCAGGTCGCTTCCGCCCGAGAGCAGCACGCGACCCTCCAGGAGCTCGAGCTGGGCGAATCGAGTACCACTGTCACCCCGGTTGCGAGAGGTCGGCATGAGCTTGCTCCAGCGGGCTTTGTACGTGACCCGTTCCCGGTGGCAGGACGCCACCGTCCCACACGCAGCGCGTGGGCCGCACCGCGGGGGGTCCGAAAATTCAGGAAACCGATTGTCGCCTAGCTGGGGCCCGGTTGCAAGTCCGGCCCCCCTCTGCCATTGCAGATCGTCCACTCCGTGAACGAAGCCCCCCGGCTACGCAGCGCCTGCCCCCTGGGTTCCCGGCACGGTCTCCCCGAGCAGCCCCGCCAGCAGGGCGCAGGTTCGCGCACTGGCCCCCCGGTTCCGGATGACGCACTCGCGCGCCCGTCGTCCCAGCCCTTCCCGGCGGGCCGCGTCCCCGACCAGATCGCGCAGCAGCCGGCTCACGCCGGCCGCGTCCGTGCGCACCAGCCCGCCGGAGCGCTCGAGGTCTGCCGCCATGGTCGCAAAGTCGCCCATCCGCGGGCCGGCGACGATCGGCTTGCCCAGCCCCGCCGGCTCTCCGGGATCAGACCCATACAGGTTGTAGAACGACCGCCCCAGCACCACCACGTCGGCGAGCGCGTAGGCCGCCCGCAGCTCGCCGATGCTGTCCAGCAGGAATCGGTCCCGTCCCGGGGCCTCGGCGGCCGCACCCCCGCGGCGCGAGCGCCGCACGCACCCGGGGAGCATGGCGGCCGCCTCGTCGAAGCGCTCGGGCCGGCGCGGAGCGCACAGGAGCTGTGCCCCCGGCGGGCAGGCCCCGTGCAGGAGCACTTCCTCCCCCGGGCCGGTGCTGCCGGCGACGATGAGCGGACGCCCGGGATCGATCCCCAGGGCCGCGGCGAGTGCGGCGGCGCCGGGCACCTCTGCCTCCGCGCGCACGGAGTCCCACTTCATGGTCCCCGTGACGACGCAGCGGCCCGGATCCACCCCGAGCTCGATGAACCGGCCGCGGTACGCCTCGTCCTGGGCCGCGACCATCGCGAGCGACCTGAACATCGGCGCCACCCAACGCCCCACGCGGCCGTATCCCCGCCGCGACCGCTCGCTCAGCCGGCCGTTGATCACCGCGACCGGGATGCCTCGGCCACGGCAGGCCCGGACGAAGTTGGGCCAGACCTCGAGCTCGACCAGGGCCACCAGGTCCGGGCGGACCACATCCAGGAACCGGGCCACGCATCGCGAGAAGTCCAGCGGATACTGCACCACCGGAGCGCCCGCGGCCTCCGCGCCCGGCCCGGTCGCATCGGGCGGAGCGAAAAGGGCCCGCGCCCGCTCGAACCCCGTGTCCGTGCCCACGCTGACGATCACCTCGGCGCCGGAGCCGATCAGCAGAGGGACCAGCGCACGGATCGCCCCGACCTCGCCCACGGAGACCGCGTGCATGAGCACCCGCGGTCTGCCCGGAGTCGGCGCCGCCAGGTCGCCAACGTGACCGAGCCGCCCGGCCCAGCCGCCCCGGGCCTTGCGCGCCCACCACGGGGCGGTCGCCACGGCCGCCACGCCATAACCAACGTCGAGCAGGTTCATGCGGAGAGGCGGTTCGGCCGCGGCGCCAGGGCAAGTGGGCAGGCAGGGATTCGAACCCTGGACCTTTCGCGTGTAAGGCGAACGCTCTAGCCAACTGAGCTACCCGCCCGGCGCTCCAGCGTATGCGCACGCCGGGCCACCCGGGGCGGCTCGGGCCCGGACCTGTGCGTGAACGGTGCGGAAGCTGTTGAGCAGGTGGGACTTGCGATGGCCAGCTTGCGAGGGTTTGGGCGGCGATTTAGCATCGGGCCGTGTCCTTGCTGCTGGCCGGAATCGACGAGGCGGGCTATGGCCCCGTGCTGGGCCCCCTCTCGGTGGCGATGACGCTCTTCCGCGTCGAGGGCTGGGAGCCCGGCCAGCCCGCCCCGGACCTGTGGAAGCTCTGCAAGGCGGGCGTCTGCCGCAAGCCCGCCGACACGCGGAAACGGATCGCCGTCGACGACTCGAAGAAGCTCAAGCTCCCCAACGATTCCCCGGATCATCACCCGCTCCTGCATCTGGAGGGCGGGGTCCTCGCATTCCTGGCGGCGGCGCGGTCCCAGGCCGACGGCTGGTGGGTGCCCGCGACGGACGCCGAGCTCTTCGAGGCCGTGGGCTGCGGCGTCGAGCCCCACGCGTGGTACGCCGGGCAGGCCCAGCCGGCCCCCGTGGCGGTGGCGCGCGACCAGGTCGGGATCCGCGCCAACATGGTGCGGCGCGGGCTGAGCCAGGGGCGGACGAGCGTGCTGGCGCTGCGGTGCGAGGTGGTGGGCGAGGAGCGCTTCAACCGCGTGCTCGACGAGCACGGCACCAAGGCCGCCGCGACCGCCGCCGCCGTGCGGGCCCACCTGAGGTACGTCTGGGACCTGGCGGCCCGGCACGACCCCGTCCCCGGGGGTCCCCGGGTGGTCTGCGACCGCCAGGGAGGGCGGACCGACTACACCGGGTTCCTTCAGGAAGCCTTCCCGGAGGCCGAGGTGGTGGAGGAGGAACGCTCGGCGCCCCGGTGCCGTTACCACGTGCGGGAAGCGCGCACGGGCCGGGAGATGAGCGTGCTGTTCATGCCCGAGGCCGAGAGCCGGCACCTGCCCGTGGCCCTGGCGTCGATGCTCGCCAAGCTGGTCCGCGAGCTGCTGATGGGCCGGTTCAACCGCTATTGGTGCGGCCTGCTCCCGGAGCTCAAGCCCACCGCGGGGTATCGGGGCGACGCCTGGCGCTGGCTGCGCGAGGCGGCGCCGGTGATCACCCCCGAGACCCGGCGCGTGCTGGTGCGCCGCGCCTGAGCCCGGGGCGCGGCCTCGTGGAGATGGGGAGCCGCGGCGGAGCGGTTACGCTTGGCGCGTGGAGGGACCGCGCGAGGGCACGGTGCGGGCCGACCGGCACTGGCTGGACATGGCGGCGCGCGCCGCGCTGCGCGGCGCCGGCCTGGTCGAGCCCAACCCGATGGTCGGGGCCGCGCTGGTGCGCGACGGGGTTCTGCTGGGGATCGGGCACCATCGCCGCTTCGGCGCCCCGCACGCCGAGGCCGAGGCCCTGGCGGACTGTCGGGGGCGCGGGCTCGACCCGGCGGGCGCAACCATGTACGTCACGCTCGAGCCCTGCGCGCACACGGGAAGGAATCCGCCCTGCACGCGCGCGCTGATCGGCGCGCGCGTCCGCCGCGTCGTCTGCGCCGCCCGCGACCCCAATCCGGTCGCCGCCGGAGGGAGCGCAGAGCTCGAGCGTGCCGGGATTCCCGTGCGCTTTTCGGCCGCCAGTCGCCTGGCCCTCGACGCCGGGGCGGCCTTTGTCAAGCGCATTGAAACGGGGCGGCCGTGGGTGCTGGTCAAGTGGGCGCAGAGCATCGATGGCCGGGTCGCCACCAGAACCGGCGAGTCCCGGTGGATCTCCGGACCAGCCGCGCGGGCGTGGGTGCACCGCCGGCGCGCCCGCGTCGACGCCGTGCTCACCGGGCTGGGCACGGTCTTCCGGGACGACCCGGAGCTGACCGCGCGGGGCGTGGCGCGGGTGCGCCGGGCGGCCCGGCGCGTGGTGCTGGATCCCCTGGCGCAGACCCCGCCGGGCTCGAAGCTGGTACGCAGCGCCGCGTCCGGCCCACCTCTGGTGCTGTATGCCGCCGACCGGGCCTTCGAGGAGAGCGCGGTCGCGGGGCGGGCCGGCGCGCTGCGTGCGCTGGGCGCCGAGGTCGTGCCGATGGCGACGGCGCGCGAGCAGCCCGCGCAGGCACGCTTCGCGACGGAGCCCGAGCGCTGGAGGCTCGACCTGGGGGCCGTGCTCGACCATCTGGCCCGGTTCTCGGGGGTCAGCACCGTGCTGGTCGAGGCCGGCCCGGCGCTGGTCGGGTCGCTGCTGGATGCCGATCTCGCCGACGAGCTGGCCGTCTTCGTGGCCCCGATGATGATGGCCGACGCCGAGGCGGTCCCCCCGGCGCACGGGCGGGTCGTCGACCGCCTGGCGGGTGCGCGCCGCTACGCCCTGCGCCGGGTGCGCCCCCTGGGCGGGGACGTGCTCTTGCAGTACCAGCGGGCCGCTGCGACCTAGGCCACGGCGCTAGACCGCGAAGAGCAGGGGTTGATCCCCGTCGCTGGTGCGCGGCGGCGGACGGAACGGGGACGCCTTCTCCTCGTGCCACGCCTCGGTGAGCCCGTAGCGCTTGGCGAAGAGGTCGAAGGTGGTCTCGAGCTGCCTGGCCAGCGGCCCGGCGCCGCGGCCGCGCTCGAACCACTTGGCGTTGTAGAGCTTGCCGCCCCGCATCTGCCGGAGCTTGGAGGTCACCTTGCCCGCGCGCTCGGGGAACTGCCTTCCGAGCCAGTCCACGAAGAGGTCCTTGTCCTGGTGGGGCAGGCGGAGAAGCACGTAGCCCGCCCCGACCGCCCCGGCGTCGGCGGCGGCCTCGAGAATCGCCGGCATCTCGTGGTCGGTCAGCCCGGGCACGATCGGCGCCACCATCACGCGCACGGGGACGCCCGCCCCGGTGAGCTTCCGGATGGCCCTGAGCCGGTCGGCGGGGCTGCTGGCGCGCGGCTCCATCCGGGCCGCCAGGTCGGTGTCGAGCGTGGTCACGCTGATCGCGGCACCCGCCGCGCCGTGCCGGGCCAGCTCGCCCAGCAGGTCCACGTCGCGGGTGATCAGGTGATTCTTGGTGATGAAGGAGACGGGCTGGCGGAACTCCGCGCACACCTCCAGGCAGGCCCGGGTGATCCGCAGCTTGCTCTCGACCGGCTGGTACGGGTCGGTGATCCCCGAAAAGACCAGGTTCTCGCCCTTCCAACCCGGCCTGAGCAGCTCGTGGCGGAGCAACCTCGCCGCGTCGAACTTCGCGAAGATCTGCGTCTCGAAGTCGAGCCCGCAGGAGAGACCGAGCAGCTCGTGGCTCGGGCGCGCATAGCAATAGATGCACCCGTGCTCGCACCCGCGGTACGGGTTGACAGACCACTTGAAGCAGACGTCCGGCGAGTCGACGGGGTTGATGATGGTGCGGGAGTGGTCGGCGTGCACCCGGGTCACCACCCTCGTCCCGTCGGGGTTCTCGCTCACCACCTCGTCGAGGTGCTCGCCGAGCACGTGCAGCCGGACGCGCTCGAAGCGGTTGCCGGGGTTCAGGCCCGCGGCCCGGCCGCGCGCGGCCCCGTGAACCAGCGCGTCGCGGTACTCGGCCTCCATGCCCATACCCAAACATATCCCGACTTTTCCCGATTGTCGAGGGAGCCGATGCCGGTTCTTTCACGGCGTCCCGCTCGCCCCTAGAGAAACCGGGGGCGGGCGAAGAGGACAAACTCCTCGCGCCCGGAGGGGCAAGCGTGCGAAGAACTCGCAATGCAACCGCCCGCCGGGCCGTTTGGCCGTGCGGGCGGGAGCGCCCGCCGAGCAAAGGAGCCCAGGCCGATGACGCGCACCCAGAGCCCTCCGGCCGCGAAGGCCCCGGTCCCGCCCGGCCCGCGGGCGCCGCGCTCGGCCCGTCCGGAACGGCGCGGACCGACCGGACCAACGACTTCCCTCAAGCCGCTCGCGCCCGCCGGCTTCGGCTTCGATCAGGCCCGGCACCTGCTCTGGCGTGCCGGGTTCGGCGGGACCCCGGAGCAGATCCAGGCGCTCGTCTCCTGGGGCCTGGAGAAGTCGGTTGACCACCTGCTGGGCTACGGGGCCGTCCCCTATGACGAGCCGAGTCCCGCGGGGTTCGACAAGGACCTGATCCGCCCGCCCACGGACGAGGAGCGGGCCCTGGCGGCGCGGGCCCGGCGGGCCAACGACGAAGAGACGCTGGCCCGCCTGCGCGCCCGCCGGCAGACCGCCGAGCAGGACGACCGCCGGCAGATGCGCCGCGTGCAGCACTGGTGGGTGACGCGGATGATCGAGAGCCCGCGGCCCCTCGAGGAGAAGCTCACGCTCTTCTGGCACGGGCACCTGGCCACGAGCTACCGGACGATCGAGAACAGCTACCACATGTACCGGCAGAACCTGCTCTTCCGGGCCCACGCGGCCGGGAACTTCGGAGCGCTGCTCTTCCAGATCATCCGCGACCCGGCCATGCTGGCCTACCTCGACCAGAACGACTCGCGGCGCACCCGCCCCAATGAGAACCTGGCCCGCGAGCTGATGGAGCTGTTCGCCCTGGGCGTCGGGAACTACACCGAGCAGGACATCAAGGAGGGGGCCCGGGCGCTCACCGGCTACACCTTCCAGGACGACGAGTTCGTCTTCCAGGAGCAGAACCACGACCCCGGCGCCAAGCAGATCCTGGGCAAGCGCGGCAATCTCGACGGCGACGGCTTCGTGACGGCGATTCTCGAGCACCGCGCCTGCGCCCCGTACATCACCGGCAAGCTCTACCGGTTCTTCGTGGCCGACGTCCCCGGCGAGCAGGAGGACCTGGACCGGGCGGGCAAGGCCGTCATCCGCGAGCTGGCCGGCACGCTGCTGCGGTCGAAGTACGAGCTCCGGCCGGTGCTGCGTCGGCTCTTCCTCAGCGAGCACTTCTACGACCCGCGCATCATGAGCCAGCAGATCAAGAGCCCCGCCGAGCTGGTGGTGGGCGCGGTGCGGTCGCTGGGGACGCCGGTGCGCGAGATCGGCGTGCTGGCCGATGCGATGAACCTGATGGGCCAGAACCTCTTTTTCCCACCCAGCGTGGCGGGCTGGCACGGGGGGCGGTCGTGGATCAACACGAGCACCATGTTCGTGCGCCAGAACATCCTGTGCTTTCTGCTGACGGGCAAGCTGCCGGTGGGATACGACGCGCTGGCGGGGACGGAGAAGTACGACCCGCGGCCGCTGCTCTCGGAGCTGGAGAAGGCCGGGGCCGCGCGCGACCCCGACGCCGTGATCGACTACCTGGTGCGGCTCACGCTCGGTGGGGCCTCGAGCGAGCAGAACCGCGAGGTGCTCCGCGCGTTCGCCCGCGAGCACGGCGAGCTGACGGGCGACGTGCTCACCGGGCTCCTGCTGCTGATCACCGCGATGCCCGAGTACCAGCTCTGCTAGACCCCAACCGATGATCCTCGAGTGAAGGACCCTACATGAATCTGCACGATCAATCCCGGGCGCGGGCGTTCACCCGGCGCGAGTTCGTCCACCGCGGGCTGGTGCTCGCGTCGGCGGCCGCCAGCGTCCCCGCGTTCCTCCAGGCCTCCGCCTTCGGGCTGCCGATGCCGGTGCCCGGGGCCTCGGCGATCCCCGGCGTGCCGCAGGACCGCGTGCTCGTGGTCGTGCAGCTCGGGGGCGGGAACGACGGCCTGAACACGGTGATCCCGTACGGCGACCCGGTCTACTACCGGGCCCGCACCTCGATCGCGATCCCCGAGGCGCGGGTCCTGCGCCTGGGCAAGTGGACCGGGCTGGGGCTCCACCCGCAGCTCGGGGGGCTCAAGGACCTCTACGAGCGCGGCATGCTCGCGGTGGTCCACGGCGTGGGCTACCCCAACCCCAACCGCTCGCACTTCAAGAGCATGGACATCTGGCACACCGCCGACACCTCGGGCACGGGAACCGGGTGGCTCGGGCGGTACGTCGACTCGGAGTGCTGCGGCTTTGGCAAGGGCGAGAGCGGGAAGCCCGAGGATGGCCCGGGCGCGCCGGCCGGCCCGAGACCGCGGCGCGACGCCGGCTCCGGCGCGGGGGCGGGGGCGGGCGGCGCCCACGCCGCGGGGGATCCCGACCCGCAGGCGGCGATCGCCATCGGGCGCGAGGCGCCCCTGGCGCTGCAGGGGGCCCGGGCCAATCCCATCGCGTTTGAGAACACCGACCTGTTCCGCTGGATGGGCTCGGACGTGCACGGGTCGCTAGGAGCGCCGTATCAGGCGATCACGCGCGCCGGGATCTC
>DASPKO010000006.1:0-2267 GCA_035628055.1 Phycisphaerales bacterium | reverse complement strand
TCGCTCGCCTCGCGGCTGATGCGCGGCTCGGCGATCCACGGGATCACGCACGCCAGCTCCGTGCTCGCCACGGTCACGGCGATCCCGCGGTGCAGATAGACCGGGTAGTGCCGGTGCCGGTCGAGCACGATGCGGACCGCCGGGCCGCCCATCGGCTGAGGGCGGTCGCCACGCCGTCCCCGGTCGTCACGCACGATCGCCGCCGCGAACGGGCCGTTCAAGCCCGCCAGCGTGCCCGCGTCGGCGTTCCCGCCGACCGCGGTGACGCCCCGGTCGCTCACGTCCCCCTGGTCCTCGAGACACTGACCGACCCACGCCACCACGACGCCGGGGCTCGGGCGGACCAGCCTGCCGCTGCGCGGGAACTCGGCGGCGTCGCGCCGCCAGGCCGCGAGCCGGCACGACCCCCCTTCCCAGCCCTCGGCGCGCGCGCCGTGCCGCGCCGCCGCGGCCACCGCCCGATCCCAGCGCGCGGGGTCAACCCCGGCGCCGCCGCTCGACCAGACGACGAGCCACCCGGCCACTACGAACTCCCCTCCGCCGTCGCTGGGCGGGGCGCGGACTCCGAGAGCGCCGCCGGCGCGCCGGGCCGCTTGTACTCGAAGAGCCCGTGACGCCGCCCCGTGATCCGCCCCCAGAGGAACTTCACGACGCCCAGCCCCGCCGCGGTCTTGCAGATCGTGGTCGCGAGGGCGTAGAGCAGGGCCACGCGCCACTCGTCCCCGCGCCGCACTCTCCAGCGGAAGATCCGCGCCGCCAGCAGCACGTACACGCTCGCCAGCGCCACCGCCGCCGGCCAGAAGAGGGCCAGCGCCACCACCAGCGCCGCGGGGAGCATGAGCCCGTAGGCCACCGCCCCGAGCGCCCGCCTCCGCCAGCGCGCCGGCCCGGTGCGGGCGTGCTCGCTGGCGAGCTGCGCGTACCCGTGCCCGGTGCGCACCGAGCGCCGCCAATACTCGATGGGGCGGCGGATGCCCATGTCGTGCGTGCACATGGGACGGTCGAGGCGCACCAGCCGCGCCCCCAGGGCCAGCAGGCGCGACGAGAGGTCCAGCTCCTCACCCGCCACCATGTCCGTGCGCCACCCGCCGGCGCGGCGCAGGTCGTCGGCCCGCATCATCGAGATCCCGCCGATCACGTCCACCGCGCCGATCGGCAGGTCCCACTCCACGCTCACCAGCCGGCTCAGCCACGACGTGCCGGCGTGCAGCTCCCGGAGCGTGCCCACCACCGCGGCCACGCCGGGGTTGGACTCCAGGTAGTCGGCCGCCGCCGCGGCCCATCCGGGCTCGAGGGCGCAGTCCCCGTCGATGAACTGGATGTAGCGCAGCCCCGGGAGGGCCCGCTCGAGCCAGTGCACGCCCGCGGCCCGCCCGCGCGCCGCGGTGAAGGGCCCCTCGGTCAGCCGCACCACGGGCACGCCCCGCGCCTCGGCCAGCTCCGCGCTCCCGTCGACCGAGCCCGAGTCCACGTACACCAGCGCCGCCCCGGCGCCGCGCGCGGCCTCGAGGGCGCGGCCTACCCGCGGGGCCTCGTTGCGACCGATCACCACCACGCCGGTCGCCGCCAGCGGACCGGTCATGTCCGGAATCCCCGCACGAAGACGCTGTGCCGCACCAGGTCGCGCAGGAATCCCGGCGGCATCCAGTTGGGCCGCCCGCGCACCTTCAGCCCGGCCCGGTGCAGCGCCGTCCCGGCGATCCGCACCGCGTCGGCGGCCGCGGCCCCCGCCACGCCATGGTTCTTCACCCAGTAGCGCCGGCGCGACTCGAACCAGTAAGCGGGACGACGCCGGCGCTCGCGACCGATCCCCGACGCCTGCCCGATCAGGTGCACCACCCGGCTCTCGGGCACGTGCCAGACCTCGAACCCCGCCCGCCCCGCGCGCTCGCACAAGTCCAGCTCCTCGAAGTACATGAAGTACCGCTCGTCCAGCAGCCCCACGCGCTCGAAGACCTCGCGACGCACCATCATCGCCGCCCCGGAGACCCAGTCCGGGCGGATCGGGTTGACCGGCTGGGGCAACAGCACGCTCGCGCTCCGCAGCACCCGGCTCACCGGGCGCAGGCTCAGGGCGTTCTCGAGTTCGGCGAGCAACCCCGGGGCGCGGAAGGCGGCCGGCTGCGGGCGTCCGTCGGGGTACTCGAGCCGGCTCCCCGCGATGCCCGCCCGGGGGTGGCTCCGGAGAAACCGGGCCAGGACCCCCACCGCGCCGGGCCGCGCCACCGTGTCGGGGTTGAGCAGGAAGTACAGCTCCGCGGGCCGGG
>DASPKO010000005.1:0-6651 GCA_035628055.1 Phycisphaerales bacterium | reverse complement strand
CCGGGATCATATTCGCCCCGGGGCTCCCGACCGTTCGTCGGGGCGGGCCTCGCGCGCCCCGCTCAGCGCGGCCTGAGCTTCCGCAACCGCCGCACCGCCTCCTCCAGCGTCTCCGTTCGCTTGCAGAAGGCGAACCGTGCCAGCCGGGCCCCCGCTCCCGGGGTGGCGTAAAAGACCGAGGGAGGAATCGCCGCCACCCCGATCTCCGCCGTCAGGTGCCGGCAGAACTCGACGTCGCTGGCAAACCCCATGGGCGTGTGGTCGGCCATGATGAAGTACGTGCCGTCGGGCCGGTAGACCGTGAGCCCCAGGTCCACCAGGGCCGCCGCCAGGTAGTCGCGGGCCCGGCGCAGCGTGGCGACCAGGTCCCGCGCGTACTCCTCCGCGAGGGCGGTCTCGGAGAGCGCGCAGGCGGCCCCGTGCTGCAGCGGAGTCGGGGCGCAGAAGGTCAGAAACTGATGGGCCGCCCGCACGGCCGCGCTCAGGGGAGGGGGCGCGATCGCCCAGCCGATCTTCCACCCCGTGAGCCCGAAGGTCTTCCCCAGGCTCGAGAGCGTGACCGTGCGCTCCCACATGCCCGGCAGCGTGGCCAGGCGGATGTGCCCGGGCTCGTCCGCGAACACCAGCCGCTCGTAGACCTCGTCGGTGATCGCCAGCACGTCGTGACGCACGCACAGCTCGGCGATCAGGCCCAGCTCGGCGCGAGTGAAGACCTTCCCGGTCGGGTTGTGCGGCGTGTTCAGCACGATCGCGCGCGTCCGCTCGGTGAACGCGGCCTCCAGCTCCGCCGCATCAAACGTGAACGCCGGAGGCCCCTCCTGGTGGCACCGGTCTCCAGACCGGTGCTCCCGCGGGTCCCATGCCGGCCCCGTCGCCCGCAGCGTCACCGTCCGCACCACCCCGCCCGCCAGGACCACGTCGGCCCGGTAGCAGTCGTAATAGGGCTCGAACAGGACCACCTCGTCCCCCGGCTCCACGAGCCCGAGGAGCGTCGCCGCCAGGCCCTCGGTGCAGCCGCTGGTGACGGTGACCTCGCCCGCGGGATCGAGCCGGCGCCCGGTCTGCCGCTCCCAGAACCCCGCGATGGCCGCGCCCAGATCGGGCACGCCCTGCAGGCGCGCGTACTGGTTGTGCCCGTCGAGCAGGGCGCGGACCGCCGCGTCCTTGACATAGCCGGGACCGTCGAAGTCGGGGAACCCCTGCGCCAGGTTGATGGCCCCGTGCTCGTTCGCCAGCCGGGTCATCTCCGCGAAGATGGTGGTGCCGAAGGGCGCCAGCCGGCCCACCACGCCGTGCCTCGGGCGGCCCGTTGGGGACGGGGCCCGGCTCACGCGTACACCTCCAGGAAGACCCGCCGCGTCGGTCGCACCTGCTTGTGGATCATCGCGCGCGTCCAGGCCGGGACGCCCGCCGCCCAGGCCTCGGGCTCGACCTCCAGGTACTGGGACAGCGTGCCCGGCGGGAGCACGCCGGCCATCTGCTGGAAGATGCCGATCTCCATCCCGGCGACGCCGCAGATGTAGATCAGCGTGCGCGGGCTCTCCAGGATGGGAAGGAGCGCGTCGCGGTCGGTGCGGAGGCGGTCCTGCACGTACATCGGGTCGTGCCCGTCGCCCTGGCGCTCCCGGCTCAGGGCCGTCAGATAGGTCAGCCAGCTCTGCTCCTGCGCCAGGCGCAGCAGGTGGTCGTGGTAGAGCAGGTCCGTGGCGTACGAGGCGCCCATCACCAGGGCCACGCGGCTGCGCACCCCCGCCGCCGCCAGGTCCAGCAGCATGCCGCGGAAGGGCGCGATCCCCGTGCCGGTGGCGAAGAAGACATAGTCGTGCGCCGCCGGGTCGGCGGGGAGCACGAAGCGCTTGCCGTTGGGCCCGGAGATCATCACCGGGTCGCCCGCCTGGGCGTCGCACAGGAAGTTGCTCGCGACGCCCAGGAAGAGCCGGTGCGTCTCCCAGTGCTCCTCGATGGTCCGCTTCACCGTCGTCGCGATGATCGTGCCCGCCGGGCCCGACTCCTCGCCCCGCGTCGGCGAGGCCACCGAGTACAGCCGCACCTTGTGCGGGCGCCCCCGCTCGTCGGTCCCCGGCGGGATCACCCCGAACGATTGCCCCGGCACGATCTGCCCCGCCAGCGGCGTCCCGGAAATGTCGAGCTCGACGTGCCGGACGATCCCCGCGGCCTTGCGGGCCGTGCACACCTCGCTCCGGTGCAGGCGCGCCACCACCGGGGCCGTGGGGCGGCACAGGTGCATCTGCACCGGGCGCAGCACCACGTCGCTCCCGGGCGATCCGTGGTGATGCGGGGCGGACACGCTCAAGGGTTGGGACCCAGCCCGGCCCGGGTCAATCCCCACGCTCCGGCGCCGGGGCCTCCTCGAGCACGACCTCCCGGACGATCCGCGCCGCCTTCAGCGCGTCGTACGCCACGTTCACCCGCGCCCCCCGCGCGCCCGCGATGATGAAACGAAAGACCCGCTCCCCACGCCCGGGAATCCCCTCCGGCACCTGCACCCGCGCCGGCTCGAAGCGCACCTCCTCCATCTGGTGGTCGAACCATCCGCCCAGCCGACCGGCCGCCAGCACCGTCGCGGCCCCGGGCGGCGCCCCCTCCACCGTGAGCAGGTCGGACCGCCCGGACCGCACCTCGCGGGCCCGCGCCGTCCGCGTGGGAATCAGCCGGTCGTTCCGGACCGAGAGCGTCACCTGCCAGAGTCCGCCCCCCTCCATCCCGCCCCCCGCCCGCGGTCCCAGCGCCTCCACCTCGACGCGGTCGAACCGCAGCACCGGCATCTCGCCCGCGTGCAGCATCGTGAAGGCGAAGTTGCGGTGGCACTCCTCCTCGAGCAGGAACGTCGGCGTGGCCCGGCTCGACCACTTGTTCGGCCCGCCGATGAGCACCTCCCCGTACTCCGGATGGGCGAACGGCGCATAGTCCTTGAAGACCTGCCCGAACTGGACCTTGTCGCGCAGCAGCCACATCGACTCGTCGTCCGGCTCGCCGGCCTCGCGCTGGAAGTACTTCGCGTTGGTCCACATCTCGTTGGTGAACGAGATGATCCCCAGGCTCTCGAACGTCCAGTTCACCAGTCCGCCGTGCACCGGGTACAGGTCCTTCCACGTCTGCAGGTACCGGTAGTAGGGGAGCAGCTTCTCGCCGGTCTGGGCGATCTCGTCGTACACGCGCAGGTCGCCCCGGTACGCGTCCTGGCGCTGCTCCACGCCCGGCCCCCGCAGGATCATCCCCCCCGCGTTGTGATAGCTCTGCACCGCCGCGATGTTGTCGTGGGCGAAGATCCAGTCCGCCACCGCCCGGGTCTCCGGAGCGCTCAGCGGGTAGGGCCCCGCCCCGAACTGCACGTAGTCGGGCCGCCAGTCGCTCGGCCAGTTGCGGTTCATGTCGTCACCGCCGCGCCCGTCCTCGTTGATCCGCCCGTCCCCGTCGTTGTCGATCCCCTCGGACCCCGCCCAGGCCCACGTGCCGCGCTCGCCCGGCTTCACGCGCACGAAGACCCGGGGATCGGTCTGCGACCGAACCCAGTCGCCGTTGGGGTCGGGGCGCCACATCTGCGTGACGGAGCCATCGCCGTCGAGGTCGTCCGGGCCGTCCTCGTCGAAGCGCCCGTCCCGGTCGTCGTCCACCGGACGCGAGTTGGAACGCGAGCTGCTGCTGGTGTTGGGATTCTCGAACCAGTTGTCGCGCCCGTCCGGGTTCAGGCTCACCAGCAGGTAGAACGAGTAGCGCTCCAGCAGGCGGTCGATCTCCGGCACCCGCCCGGCGGCCTTGGAGAGGTACCAGAGCGTGTACAGCACCACCTCCGACGCCTGGATCTCGTTGCCGTGAATGTTGCCGTCGATCCACATCGCCGGCTTGGAGTCGTGCGGCCCCGTCGCCGGGTTGTTCACGATCGCCAGGAGCATCTCCCGCCCCCGCAGGCTCTCTCCCAGCACCTCCACGCGCACCAGCTCCGGGTACGCCGCCGCAATCGCGCGCACGTGCGCGTGCAGCTCGGGCACCGTGTAATACCGGTTGAACGCGATCGCCACCTTGCCGGGCACGTCCGGCTGCGCCGCCGCGCTCCCGCCCCCCGGACCCAGCCCCCACGCGCACGCCAGGACCATCGCCGCCACGCCGCGCCCGCTCATCGCCCGCCTCCTTCGCGCCCCGCGCCCTCCCGCGCCCCGCCCTCGGGCCGCTCCGGCGGCCCGCCCAGCCGCACCCGCCGCACGCGCGGTTCTTCTCCCGGCTCCTTCACGGACACGTCCAGCTCCGTCCCCTCCTCCCCTCGCACCAGCCACTCTGCCACGACTTCGCCGCCGGGAGCCACCGCCTCGATCCGGCGCATGGGCTCGCCCACGAGCACCGTCTCGAGACCGCTCCCGAGCGTCAGCAGCGTCGGCCCGGGCCGACCCGCCTTCACGGCCATGGCGCTCCGCGTCGGGAGCGAGCCCGTGTTCCGCAGCCGCGCCGTCACGCGCCAGAGCCCGGAGCCCGCGCCCCCCACCGGCTCGGCCTCGGCCTGGAGCTCCAGCCGCCCCAGCCGCCGGACGAGCTCGAGCACGAAGCGCACCTGCTCGTCAGCCAGACGCTCGACCGCCTCCTCCGGGCCATCGACCTTGAAGCCCGGCACGAATCCGCCGATCTCCACCTCGCCCAGCTGCGGATGCTCGAAGCGCCGCCACGGCACGAACACGCGCTCGCCGCCGGGGACCGCCCCCACCTCGTCGGCGTACTTCAACCAGGCCGCGTCCTCGCCCGTGCTCGGTGCCGCCTGCACCGGACGCGCAGGTCCGCCCCCGCCCCCGCGACCGGAGCGCCGCCCGGCGCCACGGCCCCCGCCCGCACCACCCCCGGGGGCGGCGCCCGGACCGGCGCCACCGCCACCGGGACCCGCGCCACCAGGGGGCGTACCACCCGGGGGTGGACTGCCCGGCACCGCCGGCGCCTCGCCGGTCGGGGGGGCCGCGCCAACGCCAGCGCTCCCTCCGGCTTCCCCCACCGCCGGCTCGCTCGCGCCCCCGGGCGCCGCCTCTACCTTCTTCACCTGGTCGGGCCGGACCCACACCGGGGTCACAAACGACCACAGCCCATGGTTCGCGTACGCCCAGCCGTGCAGCATGCCCGCGGGGTCCCCCGCGGCCGGCGCCCCGGTCATCCGGGTGATCTCCTTGAACGCCGTGGCCACCTGCTCGTGCGCGGCGCGGTCGGCTTCCTCGATCCCGATCGGCACTCGCCCCGTCGAGTCCATCCGCCCCGCCTGCGGGGCGTTGACCAGGTTGTCCCACGGGCCATACACCACCACCGCGCGCACCTCCTCGTGACCCAACAGCCAGCGCACCAGCTCGAGAGCGTTCTCGTCCGCCAGCGGCCGCGCGCCCGCCCCCGGCGTCGCCTCGGGCCACCGGTACGGGAAGGCCTTGTTCAGGTCGATCCCGCCGGGGCCGTCCTCGGCGATCAGGCCGTCGCCGTCGCGGTCATGCCCCTCGACCAGCAGCGCGTGCGTCGCGACCTCGCCCTTGCCCGCATCGGGCTCGCGCATCAGTCGCGGATCTTCCGCATCGATCACGTGCGTGCGGGCCAGCCCCCACAACCCCAGCCCGCCGGGAGCATCGGCCACGCGCAGCATCGTGATGACGCCGTCGCCATCGACATCCGCCGGCCCGTCCTCGTCCTGCCGCCCGTCCCCGTCCGCGTCGTCCGGCGCCGTCGTGAAGGCCTGCAGGCCACGCAGGGGCCCGGCCAGGCTGGCCCTGAGGCCCGACGTGTTCAGCGCCGGGGCCACATAGACCCTCACCCCGGTGAGTTCGGTGCCATGACGCTCAGCCAACTGCTGCGCCACGCGCCGCGCCACCGCCGGGCCGATCTGGTGCCGGCCGTCGAGACCCGCGACGATGAGAACGGCCGGGCCCCCCGCCTCCTCATCCGCACCGGTCACCCGCAGCGAGACCACGCCCGCCGCAGCCTCTCGAAGCACGCCGCGAACCGGGGCCGAAGTGACTGGCTCCGCAGCTTCGCCAGGGGGCGGCCCGGGGGGCCGGCCCGGCTGACCGGCCGGCTGGACTCGCGGGCCGGCGCCCAGGCTCACGGCCAAGCCCGCCGCGACCGCGCCAGCGCGGCCTGTCCATCCCGCTCGCCTCAACCCGCCCGTCTCACGCATTGACGCTCTCCCTCGGCCCGAGTCTCCCTCGGTCCCTCGCTGGGCCCGGCCGCGCCCGGGCGGAGGGCGAGCATAACGCCTTCTCGCCAGGCGACGGCGCCATTCTCCGGCAGACCTGCGCCGCGCGCGCACCCCGCCGAACCCGCACTCGACAACACTCACCCGTCACGCCAGTTGCCATTCCAACGACCACGCGGTGGCCAGACCACCCCTATGTGGTGACCCACAAACAAGGGAAGCGGTGCTTGGAAACAAATCCCGATAATATGGTGAAGCTACCCCTTCACAAAGCGGGGTAAGTTATTCCTAACCAAACCGTTAGTCCCGGATGCAGCGGCTAGACAACTCCCCGAATGGAGTGTGTTCTTGCCTATTTTTCCCGGATTTTCGAGACATTCATGGTGATCGTCAGATAACCCGGGATCATGTGCGTCCCTTAGGGCGGAGTACCTAGCCCTGAGCACGTGACGGGCGCCGCGCGGCGGAGAGACCACAGGGGG
>DASPKO010000004.1:0-5056 GCA_035628055.1 Phycisphaerales bacterium | reverse complement strand
CGTCTCGGCGGCGAGCAGGTCGCTCACCGTCGGCTTGGTCAGGGCCCGCCCCTCCATGAGCCGGCGGACCTCGTCGGCCCCGAGCGTCTCGTACTTCAGCAGCGCCTCGGCGACCGCCACCACTTTCTCCCAGTTGGCCTCGAGCATCCCCCTGGCGTCGGCGTAGGCCTCGTCCGTCAGGCGGCGGACCTCGTCGTCGATGAGCTTGGCCGTCTGGTCCGAATAGTCCTTCTCGGGCACGAACATCTCGCGCGTGTCGGCCCCGGCGTAGCGCACGAATCCCAGCCGGTCGGACATGCCCCACTCCAGGATCATCTTCCGCGCGATCTCGGTCACCTGCGCGATGTCCATGGCGGCGCCGCTGGAGACGTCGTCCATCGCCCTCTGCTCGGCGATCCGCCCGCCGCACAGCACGCGCATCGTCGCCCGCAGCCACTTGAGCCCGTACCCCATGCGGTCCTTCTCGGGGAGCGAGAAGGTCGCCCCGCCCGCGTTGCCGCGCGGGATGATCGTCACCTTGTGCAGCGGGTCGGCGTCGGCGAGCAGGCTCTGGAGCACCGCGTGCCCGGCCTCGTGATAGGCCGTGAGCCGGTTCTCCTCCTTCTCGCGCTTCCGGCTCTTGCGGGCCCGCCCGAACTTCACCTTGTCGCGGGCCTCCTCGAGGTCTTCCTGCTCGATGAAGTCCTTGTTGTGCAGGGTGGCGGCGATGGCCGCCTCGTTGATGATCGCCGCCAGGTCGGCCCCCGAGAACATCGGGGTGGCCCGGGCGATCCGCTCCAGGTCCACGTCCGGGCCCATCTTGACCTTCTTGGCGTGGACCCGCAGGATCTCCATGCGGCCCTGGACGTCGGGCAGGGGGACCACGATCTGCCGGTCGAACCGCCCCGGGCGCGTCAGCGCGGGGTCCAGAACGTCGGAGCGGTTGGTGGCGGCGATCACGATCACGCCGTCGGCCGAGTTGAACCCGTCCATCTCGACCAGGATGGCGTTGAGCGTCTGCTCGCGCTCGTCGTGCCCGCCCGTGGTGAAGCCCCCCCCGCGGCGCCGGCCCACGGCGTCGATCTCGTCGAGGAAGATGATGCAGGGCGCCGACTCCTTGGCCTGCTTGAACAGGTCGCGCACGCGGCTGGCGCCCACCCCCACGAACATCTCCACGAAGTCCGACCCGCTGATGGAGAAGAAGGGCACGTCGGCCTCGCCGGCGATGGCCTTGGCCAGCAGGGTCTTCCCGCACCCGGGCTCGCCGATCAGCAGCACGCCGCGCGGGATCCGCCCGCCCAGTCGCATAAACCGCTTGGGGTTCTTCAGGAACTCGATGATCTCCGTGACCTCGTCCTTGGCCTCGTCGATGCCCGCGACGTCGGCGAAGGTGACCGTGGTCATCTCCTTGGCCAGCACGCGATGCCGGGACTTGCCGAAGTTGCCCAGGACCCCCCCGCCCCCCACCGCGGCGCTCTTCAGGCCGCGCACGATGAAGAACCACACCAGCATGATCAGGAGCAGGAAGGGCAGGGTGGAGATGAGCACCTGCGTCCACACCGAGGAGGGCCGCGCCTTGTACTTTCCCTGCGTGAGCGCGTCGAGCTTGGTCAGGATCAGCTCGCGGCTGTCCGGGTGGAAGCGGTTGACCACGTAGCGCGCCGAGCCGGTCTCCTGGATCTCCGCCGCGAAGACGCCATTGTCGCGCACCACCACCGAGTCGCGGTCGAGCATCGGGGCGCGCTTGGCCTCATAGAGCTCGGTGAACTCGCTCCAGGTCACCTCCCGCGCCTGGGTCGAGACCGAGCTCATGACCAGGAAGAGCAGGAAGATCACCGTGATGACCGCGAAGAGGCCGAAGTAGCCCTTGCCCTGGCGGGGCGCTCCGGGTCCGCCCTCGGGCTTGCGCGACTCGGGCGGCTGCTCCGGACGCCGCCGGGGCTTCTCCGAGCTCTCGGTGCGCCGGGCCAAGAGGGCCCGGATGCCCCCCGGGGCCCGAGGACGAGTGTTGGTGCCCGGTGTTGTCACGGATTCGGCCTCGCTCACGATTCCCCCGGCTGATTGCCGCACCATGACGTACGCGGCCGCCCGGGCCGCGTTCGGTCCGCGGGTCTCCGCGCGCCGTGACGAGAGGTTATGCGCACGCCGCTCGCCGATCCGGGCCGCCCCGCCCCCGCACACCCCAAGCGGGGTCTCACCAGCCGGAGCGCAGTTCGGCGACGATCGCCCGAGCCAACCTCTGCACCGCCGCGTCCTCCCCGGTTTCCAGGCGTTCGCCCACGCCCAGGGCCGGGATGAAGACATCCGAGGCGCTGAAGCGACGCCGGCTGGTGATGACCTTGCCCGTGCGGTTGTCGGCCAGCGCGAAATCAACCGTGATGGTGACGCCCTGCTCCTGCACCAGGCCGGACTCCCGGCCCGAGGAGAGGCTCGTCAGCCGCGTCTCGACGATCTCGCCGCTGAGCGTGGCGGTGGCGGATTCGGTGTTGCTGACCCGCCACGGCGTGCTGGCGCGAATCTCCTTGGCGACCGCGTCGGCGAGCTCGATCTCCAGCCCGCGGCTGAAGGTGAGGTTCTGGAAGATGTCCACGCGCACCGTGTCAATCCGGTCGCTGTGCGCGCCGGCGAACGCGTAGCCGGAGCGCGGATTGTCCGCACAGCCCGCCAGGACCAGCCCCACCGCGGCGGCGGCCCCGCCCAAGCGCCACGCCGCGCGCGCTCTGCCCGGCCCGTGCCGGCTCATCGCCCTTCTCCTTCGGCGGTCGCCGTGCGCGGCTGGATCGGACGACCCGGAACGAAACGGCGCCGCGGGGGTGCTTCCGCGGGAGCGGGAGCGGGGACGGGGACGCCCGGCTGGTCCGCTGCCGGCTCGGGCGGCCTCGGCGTCGGAGGCGCGGGGGAGCGGACGGGCGGCGCCGGCGCGCTCGGGAGGGCCTCGCGCCGGGGGGATTCCGATGGGGCTGGCTGCGACCGGCGGACCCGCTCCGCCGGAGTCGGCGGCGCCGTGGCGGCGGGTTCGTCGGGAGCCGGCGCGATGGGGCGATGCCCGGGTTCAGCCGCGGCGGGCTCCCAACCCTGGCGCTCCATCAGGTCGAGGGCCATCTGGGCCGACGCGGTGCGGGGGTGCGCCTCGATCAGGCGCCCCAGCGTGTACCGCGCCGAGACCGGATCGCCGGTGCGGAGGTACCAGCGCGCCGTCGTGAACATCTCGGCGGCGGCCGACTCGTTGAGCCGGGCGACCAGGGCGTCGTCGAGCCCGGCCTTCTCGGCCTCGGCGGGGTACATCATCGCGAAGCGGCGCACGAGCACCGTCGCGTCGATGAGGGGGGAGGCGTCGTACTCCGGGCCCTTGAAGCGGGCGATGTTGGCGTAGATGCGGCGCTTCATCGCCTTGGGGAGGTAGGCGCTCCGCGGGTAGTTCTCGATGAAGAGCCGGTAGGCCTCGGCGGCCATTTCCATGTCGCTGACGCGGTAGTAATAGTCGGCCAGCTCGATCCCGGCCCGCTCGGCCAGGCGGCTGGAGGGCAAACGCTCCTGCACGCGGATGAGCAGCTCCTCGCCGACGTCCGTGGCGTTGACGATGCGCATCCCCAGCAGCCGCCGCCGCAGCCCGTTGACGTAGCGCGTCCCGATCTCCAGCTCGCGTTCCACGGCGCGGACGTACTGCGGGGTGGCCGGGAAGCCCTTGATGACGGCCTCGTAGTCGTAGAGCGCCTTGTACTCGCGGCCGACCGCGGTCAGCGCGTCGCCGCGGAGCACGAACGCCTCCGCCAGCGCGGGATGGTCGGATCGCTCGTTGGACTCGACCCACGGATGGATGCGGCGGTACGCCTCCGAGTAGCGCCCGGCGGCCAGGAGCTCGCGGGTCTCGGCGATCACCGCCTCGTCGGTGCCCGGGTCGGGGTCCGGTGTCTGCCGGACCCACTGGCCCGCCTCTGGGTCCAGCGTGTACTCGTGGACCTGGGCCCGCGCGCCCGGGCACCGGACCACGGACACGAGCACGATCAGAAGCAGCAGGCGGTGTCGCATCGCGCACGGAGGATACCAGCCGCCGCCCCGCGGCGCTCGGCTAGGCCCATGAGGCCGCCAGCCGGCCCGCGAGCGCCGCGTTGGCACGCGCCAGCGCCAGGTTGGCCGCAAGGGTGCGCCCGGCGGAGAGCTCGTGCAGGCGGCCCAGCACGAAGGGGGTCACCTCGCGGCCATGCACGCCGGCGCGGCGGAGCTCGGCGCCGGCGCGGGCGAGCCAGCCGTCCCACTCGGCGCGGGAGATCTCGTGCTCCGGGGGGACCGGATTGCAGACCAGGACGCCCCGCCCGGTGCGCCCCAGCTCGGCGTCGAGGTAGCGCGCCAGGTCGGCGACATCGTCGAAGCGCGCGTCGACGCGCAGGTCCTGGCTCCACGACCGGAGGTAGAAGGCGGGGAAGAGCTCGGTGCCAAAGCCGAGGACCGGGACGCCCAGGGCCTCGAGCGCCTCGCGCGTGCCCGCGACGTCCAGGACCGACTTCACCCCCGACGCCACCACCGCCACGGGGAAGCGCGCCAGCGCCGCCAGGTCCGCGCTGACGTCGAGGCGGCGGGCCAGCCCGCGGTGCACGCCCCCGATGCCCCCGGTCGCGACCATGCGGATGCCCGCCCCCGCCGCCAGCTCGACGGTCGCGCTCACCGTCGTCGCGCCGTGCCCGCCGCGGTGCAGCGCCAGGCCGAGGTTCGAGGTGTTGACCTTGGCGACCCGCGCGGGGGCAGCGAGGAGTTCCCCGAGCTCCGCCGGACCCAGGTCGGTGCGCGCGCGCCCGGAGTACACACCCACCAGTGCCGGCTCGGCGCCCGCGGAGCGCACGGCCTCGAAGAGGTCACGAGCCACCCCGCGCGCGGCCTCGGGAGGCACCCCGTGCACCAGCAACGTGGTCTCGAGAGCGACCCGGGGAGCGCGCGGAGGGCTGGTCGGCACCCCGGCAGTCTACGGGCGGCGGGCCGCGTGCCGGATTAACCGAGCGTCTCGAGGGGCGCCGCGGCCGGCTCGGTCTCACGGCAGCGCTCGATGACCGCCCCGAGCAGCCGCAGACGCTCTTCCATGCGC
>DASPKO010000003.1:0-5107 GCA_035628055.1 Phycisphaerales bacterium | reverse complement strand
CAGCGCCCGGCGCCCGGCGCCCGGCGCCCAGTGCCCGGCGCCCGCGCCCAGTCCCCGCCCCCGCGCCCGCCGCCGGGTCAGCACCCGCCGGCGGCGATGGCGTTGAACCAGGCCTGGAGGAAGCTGGTGACGTCGCCCGTGGTGACGACGCCGTCGGCGTTGAAGTCGCCCTGGAGCGTGCCGGCGGAGATGGAGGCGAACCAGGCGGAGAGGAAGGCGCTCACGTCGGCCGTGGTGACGAGGCCGTCGGCGTTGACGTCCGCGGGGCACGCGGGGGGCGCGACGACCTGGCCGGTGACGGCGACGAGGCGGACGGGCTCGTCGGGGTCGTTCGAGGTGATCGTCACCAGGCCGGTGACCGGTCCGGGACTCGCGGTGTCGATGGCGATCTGGTGCTGGTTGGGCCCGGGGGTGGCGGGCTCGGCGAAGGGTCCGGGCGCGGTGGCGAGATCGCCGCTGGTGGCGAGGGAGTAGAGCAGGTCGCTGACGCCCGCCTCGGTCCAGAGAGAGGTGTCGGCGTCGTTGGCGATGGTGAGCGTGACGGAGGCGGTGGCGTTCAGGGGCAGGGTGCCCACGTCGATGGTGGCGGGGGTGGGCCCGAGCGTGCCGGGGACGCGGAAATCGAGGAAGACGGGGAGGTGCCCGGAACCGGCGCAGGCGTTGATGAGGGACTGGGCGATGGAGGGGCCAACCATGGAGTTGCCGGCGGTGGTGAGGGTGAGGTTGAAGCTGGTGCCGTCGTTGCCCCAGGCGCGATAGGAGTGGTTGGGGTCGTTCCAGGTGGTGGTGCTGTAGGGGAGCGTGGGGCTGCCGATGTAGTCCAGCGCGGACTGGTCGCGGAGCGCCCCGGCGATGAGGACCTGGTCGTGGCGGTCGTCCATGCCGCCGGCGCCGGCGGGGTCCTGGGTGTGAATGAAGCGGAAGGCGAAGTTGTTGTTCCAGACCCCCGGCGAGTTGATGGGATCGAAGAAGCGTCCGGAGTTGTCGGGCTGGGAGCCGACGAGCTCGGCGTAGGCGGCCTCGGAGGAGGTCTGGATGTTCGTGTCGCCGGCGAGGAGGAAGAGGAAGCCCGCGGGGAGGCCCGAGCCGGGACCGTTGGTGTCGATGCCTTGGGCGTTGTCACGGATGCGCTGGGCCTCGACGAGGCGGCGGCCGGCGTCGTTGGTGCCGCCCTGGGCCTTGAAGTGGACGGAATAGATGCCAAGGGAGGCGGAAGGGGCGAGGTAGCCGAGCAGGCGGATGTCGTAGCGGTAGGTGTTGCGGGGCTGGTTGTTGAGGTCGCTCGAGCCGAGCGCGACGATGGTCGTGCCGAGATAGGTGACCCTGGTGGTGCGGTAGAAGAAGGCCGAGTCGGTATCCGGGCCGTCGATGAACGGGGCGGCGGCCCAGTCGCCGGGGGAGCCGGGGGCGGAGTTGAGGATGGCGAGGAAGGCAGCCACGGCGGCGGAGGAGGTGAACTCCTGGGTGGTGAAGACGTCCGGGGCCATGGACCTGCCGTTGTAGACGGCGTAGATGGCGTTGCGGAGGTCAAGGTCGCGGCCGCCGGCGTAGTTGGAGATGTTCCAGGTGGCCAGGCGGAGCTGCGCCGCGGCGGCGGGGGCGAGGACCGCCACGGCCAGCAGGGCGGCCAAGGCGCGGAACGTGCGGGCGAGCTGACGGCCTGCGGGGTCGGAGGGGGGGTGCGGCACGGGATCTCTCTCGTCTCAGGACCAGACTGACCAGGGGGTAAAGCCCTGGGGGAACAGAGAATATAGATCGGCCCCTGGGAAAGGCGAGGCGGGGGCGGGGCAAGGAAGGCCGCGGGGAGCCCGCTCAGGCCTCGGCGAAGTCCCAGGCGGCGGCGTACCGGCCCGAGGTGGCAAAGGCGATCTGGCGGAGCAGGTCGTTGGCCAGGGCCGAGGCACCGAAGCGGAAGTAGCGCGGGGTGAGCCAGGGGTTGGCGCCGGGGACGACGCCGTCCATGGTTTCCTTGACCATGACCAGGTAGTGCAGCGCGAGCTTGGCGGTGGAGATGCCGCCGGCGGGCTTGAGGCCCACCAGCTTGCCGGTGGCGAGCGCGTGGGCCCGGATGGCCTCGAGCATGACGAGCGTGACGGGCATGGTGGCGGCGGGCTGGACCTTGCCGGTAGAGGTCTTGATGAAGTCGGCGCCGGCGGCGATGGCGATCTCGCTGGCACGGCGCACGTTGTCGTAGGTCTCGAGCTCGCCGGTCTCGAGGATGACCTTGAGGTGCGCGGGGCCGCACACCTCCTTGAACCGGACGATCTCCCGTCCCACCTGGGCGGTCCGCCCGGAGAGGAAGGCGCCGCGGTTGATGACCATGTCGATCTCGTCGGCGCCGGCGCGTACCGCGTCGGCGGCGTCGGCCAGGCGGACCTTGAGGGGGTACTGCCCGCTTGGAAAACCGGTGGCGACGGCGGCGACCTTGACGGCGCTGCCCGCGAGGGCCTCCTTCGCGACCGGGACCAGGGACGGGTAGACGCAGACCGCCGCCACGGGCGGCGCGTCCGACGCGACGTCCGACCCGGGGGGCGCGCCGGCGCGCCCGGGGTTGAGGGCCTTGCGGCAGAGGGCCCGGACCTTCTCGGGCGTGTCCTTGCCCTCGAGGGTGGTGAGATCGAGCATGGACATCGCCAGGCGGAGGCCGGCGAGCTTGGCGCTTCCCTTGATCGAGCGCGTGCGGAAGGAGGCCGCGCGGGCGTCGGCCATGACGCGGTCGACGGTGGGGGCGAGGTCGGCGCCGGGGGCCCGGTCGGCCGCGGCGGCGGCCGGTCGGCGGTGCGGTTGGTCGGGCCCCGCCGCCGACCTCATCGCTCGGGCGCTCCGGGCGCGGCGGGCTCGGTGACGGGCTTGGGGCCGTCGCCGTACGGGGCCGCGTCGACCAGGCGCGCGGACTTGAGCACGGGGGGCTCGAGGGGGCGGTCCTGGGGGCCGACGGGCGTTTGGGCCAGGGCGGTGATGACCTCGGCGCCGGCGATGGTCTGGGCGAAGGTGGTGTACTTGCCGTCGAGGCGCTCGGTCCCCTCGCGGCTGAGGCAGATGAAGAACTGCGAGCCATTGGAGTTGGGGTCGCCGGAGCGGGCCATGGAGATGACTCCGAACCCGTGGCCGAGAGAGCTGGGCTCGAGGTCGAGGAAGTAGCCCGGGCCCCCCGAGCCGGCCCCGGTGGGATCGCCGACCTGCACGACGAAAGGCTGGCCGGTGGGGAGCCGGGCGACGATGCGATGGAAGATGATGTCGGTGTAGAAGCCGCTCTCGACGAGGTGGCGGAAGTTCCAGGCGGTGTTGGGGGCGACGTCGGGGCGGAGGCCCAGCGTGATGTCGCCCTTGCTCGTCTCGAGCACGACGTTCTGATCCACGTAGGCTCGGAAGCCCGAGTAGGGGCGGCCGCCGGGCGGATCCGGGGGGAACATGGGGGTGCCGCTGCCATCGACGCGCGGGGCGTAGGAGGGCATGAGCAGGGGCTGGATCACGACCGCGGGCCCGAGCTTCTGCTCGCCGAGCATGAGCTGGGCGTAGAGGACCTTGCGCGGCTGCTCCTTCCAGAGCGCGGGGAAGAGAGCGGCGAGGTCGACGGAGCCGGCGGTGGCGGGAGCGCGGTGCAGGACCTTGGCGGTGCCGGCCTCGAGGAGGGCGAGGGTGACATCACCGGCGGCGGAGCCGGCGGGGACCTCGACGGTCATGGGGGCGGCGCGGTTGACGCCGTAGTAGAGCCGGTCTGGCCTGAGCTGGGCCCGGGCTGCGGGGGTGAGGATACCGAGGACGAGAGCGGCGACGGCGAGCACCAGACCGCGTAGACGCATGTCAGACTCCCAGGGGTCCCCAGCCCCGTCCCGGCAAGATAGTACGGGCCGTCGGGCGCAGGGCGACCAGCGCCGGAGCGCTGACTGGAGGGCGCGGACTAGCGATTCTTCGGCGCCGCGTCGATGGCCGACCAGGCCGCCTGGATGTCGGCGGGGTCGCTCTCGGCCTCGCTGGCCGGCAGATTGAGCTGCTGCGCGGAGGCGGCGAACCAGGAGACGCTCAGGTCGTTCCAGAGCGTGTTGGCGCCGACCAGGTGGTTGAAATCGAGGGCGGTGAAGAGCCCGTCGGTGACCAGGGCCAGCGTGGGCACCTCGAACAGGCGCACGGGCCGCCCCTGGGGGTCGATGGCGCGGTACTGGTAGTTCGAAAAGATCGTGGTGGGCGAGGCGGCGTCCTGCTCGGTCCAGCGGGCCTCGTACTGGGCCCGCGGGTGGTGCCCGCGGTGCGAGGGGCAGTAGAAGACGCCGGGCGCGGGGAGATATTCGAGGGTGTACAGGAGTCCGAGGCCGTCCCAATCCGGGCCGGGGGTGCGCACCTTCATGGTCATCTGCACGGGAGGCTCGGCGACCTCGCCGACGGCGGTGGCATGCACGGTGACGGGGAGGGCGGCGCGGTTGTCCTCGGCGTACATCGCCAGCCCCAGGGCGAGCTGGCGGACGTTCGAGGCGCAGACGAGGCGACGGGTCGTCTCGCGCACCAGCCCGAGGCTGGGGAGCAGCAGCCCGATCAGCAGGGTGATGACCGAGAGGGAGACGAGCAGGTCGATGAGGGTAAACCCCCGGCCGCGACGCTGTGCCGGTCGGACCGGTTCACCTTGGGTCGCTCCCCCCACGAGATGATGCGCCCTCGGCGCCTCGTCGCGCATCGCCCACTCCAGCGGGCCGCCCCTGCGGTTCCCACAAAACTGTATCAGGGTCGGCCTTTTTCGCAACCCTCATGCAACAAGTCCGGAAACTGGCGACCCCCCAGTTCCCGTACCGGCTTGTCGCGCCGTGGAAGGCGGGGGGCGATATTCGCGAGCGGGGTGCGCGCGTGGGCACGGGATTTGACACCCCTGTTCTTTCGGAGCATCCTTGGGGTGAGAGCTGCCGTATCAAGTGTGCCGGGCCGGCCCCGTTCGGGCCACCGACCCGGCGCCGCCGCGTCTCCGTACTTTCGGCGGCGGACTCATGTTCTCGCTGAGGGGCTGCTCCGCTTGGTGCGGGGCGCGTGTGGGCCCGGACGAACCGGGCACCGTTGGCGTGGGGGCCTGGGGCCTTGGTCCGCCACCCGACTGTGGGTGTGCCTATGAGCGACTCTCGCG
>DASPKO010000002.1:0-12305 GCA_035628055.1 Phycisphaerales bacterium | reverse complement strand
TACCAGCCGTTCATCATCCGCAAGCTCAAGGAGCACGGCCTGGCCGACACGATCAAGTCGGCCAAGAAGATGCTCGAGCGCCGCGACCCCGAGGTCTGGGACATCCTCGAAGAGGTGATCTACCAGCACCCCGTGCTGCTCAACCGCGCCCCCACGCTCCACCGCATGGGCATCCAGGCCTTCGAGCCCGTGCTCGTCGAGGGCAACGCCATCCGCATCCACCCGCTGGTCTGCGGCGGGTTCAACGCCGACTTCGACGGCGACCAGATGGCCGTCCACCTCCCCCTCTCGGTCGAGGCCCAGGCCGAGGCCCACGTGCTCATGCTCAGCACGCACAACATCTTCGGCCCGGCCAACGGCAAGCCCATCATCTCGCCCTCGCAGGACATCGTGATGGGCGTGTACTTCATCACCGTGCACCGTCCCGATGATTCGCGCCCCGACGACAAGCTCCCGCGCTTCAAGGACCGGCGCGAGGCCCTGCTCGCTTATGACCAGGGGAAGATCCGCCTCCAGGACCGCATCCTGGTCCGGCTCGACGGCTTCGAGGACATCGTCGAGGAGCAGGCCGGTCCGACCAAGCCGCTCCCCCCGAGCCGGCGCCTGATCACCACCGTCGGCCGCATCCTCTTCAGCGAGATCCTCGCTCCCGGCATGCCCTTCTACAACTGCGCCCTGGGCAAGAAGGGGTGCGCCCGCGTCATCGACGACGCCTACGCCACCGCCGGACGCCCCGCCACCATCGACCTGCTGGACCGCATGAAGGAGATCGGCTTCAAGCAGTCCACGCTCGCGGGCCTCTCCTTCGGCATCACCGACCTGCGCATCCCGGACGCCAAGCGCCAGCTCATCCGCGACTCCGAGGAGAAGGTCAAGCGCGTGGAGCGCAACTTCGACCGCGGGCTGATCACCGAGCGCGAGCGCTACAACCAGCTCCTGGACATCTGGTCCCACTGCCGCGAGGAGGTCACCAAGCGGCTGATCGCGACCCTCAAGACCGACCGGCGCGGGCCCGAGGGAGAGCTGCTGGCGACCGAGAGCAAGGAGGGCTCGCTCTACCTCAACCCCGTCTACCTCATGTCCGACTCGGGGGCCCGCGGCAACGTCAGCCAGATGATGCAGCTCGCCGGGATGCGCGGGCTGATGGCCAAGCCCTCCGGAGAGATCATCGAGACCCCCATCCGGGCCAACTTCCGCGAGGGGCTCCACATCCTCGAGTACTTCTCCTCGACCCACGGCGCCCGCAAGGGCCTCGCCGACACCGCGCTCAAGACCGCCGACTCGGGCTACCTCACCCGCAAGCTCTGCGACGTCGCCCAGTCGGTGATCATCAGCGAGTACGACTGCGGCTCCAAGCGCGGCATCGTCAAGCGGGCCATCTACAAGGGCGAGAAGGTCGACGTCCCCCTGCGCGACCAGATCATCGGGCGCGTCAGCCGCTCCACGATCATCAACCCGGTCACCGACGAGGTCATCGTCCGCGAGAACGAGGTGATCCTGGCCGACGCGGCCCGGCGGATCGAGGAGCTGGGCATCGACCAGGTCGTGGTCCGCTCTCCCCTGACCAGCGACAGCAAGTTCGGGTGCTCCGTGCTCGACTACGGGATGGACATGTCCACGGGTAAGCTCGTCGAGCCGGGCATGGCGGTGGGCATCATCGCCGCCCAGTCGATCGGCGAGCCGGGGACCCAGCTCACGATGCGCACGTTCCACACGGGCGGCATCGGCTCGCGCGAGATCCTCGAGAACGAGGTCCGCACGGGGCAGGCCGGCCGGGTCGAGATCCGCGAGGCCAACGCGGTGCCCGCCACCGACGACGAGGGCAATCCCGTGCTGGTGGCCCTGAAGCGCTCGGGCGAGATCGCCGTGCTCGACCCCAAGGGACGCGAGCTCGAGAAGCACAAGATCCCCTACGGCGCCTTCATCTCGGTCAAGCCGGGGGAGGAGGTCAAGCGCGGCCAGACGCTCGCCAAGTGGGACCCCCACCGCCTCCCCGTCCTCGCCGAGAAGGACGGGAAGGTCCGCTACGTCGACATCCAGGTCGGCGAGACCGTGCGCGAGGAGGACGCGGGCAAGGGCCAGTCGGCCCTGGTGGTCATCGAGCACAAGGGCGAGATGCACCCCCAGATCGTGATCGAGGACCCCAACGGGCAGATCCTGGACTTCCACTACCTGCCGGCCAAGGCCCGCATCGAGGTCAAGGACGGGGCGGTGATCAAGGCCGGGCAGATGCTCGCCCGCCAGCCCCGCGGCGCCGCGGGCTCGCAGGACATCGTGGGCGGTCTCCCGCGGGTGACGGAAATCTTCGAGGCCCGCAAGCCCAAGGACCCGGCCATCATGGCCGAGCTCTCGGGGCGCGTCGAGATCCATTCCGACAAGCGCAAGGGCAAGATGACCATCCGGATCGTCTCCGACGCCGGGATCGAGAAGGACCACCACGTCCCCCAGGACCGGCACCTGCTGGTTCACACGGGCGACTACGTCCAGGCGGGCGACCCGCTCATCGAGGGCCCGCTGGTCCCGCACGACATCCTGCGCATCAAGGGCGAGGAGTCGCTGTGGAGCTACATGCTCGACGAGGTGCAGAACGTCTACCGCGCCCAGGGCGTGGTGATCAACGACAAGCACATCGAGGTGATCCTGGCCCAGATGCTCCGCAAGGTCCGCGTCGAGAACCCGGGCGACACCGACCTCTTGCCCCACGACGTGGTCGACAAGTTCGAGTTCCGCCGCAAGAACGCCGAGATCAACGAGATGGTCCGCATCACCGAGCCCGGCGGGACGGACTTCCGCGTCGACGAGCTGGTGACCAAGGCCCAGGTGCGCGAGAGCAACGCCCGCGCCGAGGCGGCCGGCAAGGAGATCGCCAAGGCCAAGAAGGCCCGCCCGGCGACGGGGCGCACGCTGCTCCTGGGCATCACCAAGGCCAGCCTCCAGAGCGAGTCGTTCCTCTCGGGCGCCTCGTTCCAGGAGACCACCAAGGTGCTGACCGAGGCCTCGCTCCGCGGGGCGGTGGACGACCTGATCGGGCTGAAGGAGAACGTGCTCCTCGGGCATCTCATCCCCGCGGGCACCGGCTTCAAGCCCTACCAGGCCGTGCGCGTCAAGACCCTGGTCGAGGCCCCCTCTGACCGCGACGAGGACGGGCGCATGCTCCGCGAGGCGGCCCGCGCCGCCGAGGCCCTCGGGGCCGACCGCAACGATGCCCTGGGCGTGCCGCGCGTGGAAATCCCGGGCGGGGCCCTGGACGGGGCCGCCAGCGGCGCGCCGCAGCGCTAGGCGGCGCGGGCTCCACGCGAACCCGGCTCACGACCAGCGGGCCCCGGCGCTCACCGCGCCGGGGCCCTTTGCGTGTCGCCTCCACGCGCCGGCTCAGCGAGCGCGCATGATCTCGGCGATCTCCGCGGCGCTCAGCACCGGCAGCTCCGGCTTGCCCGTCCGCAGGGCCAAGCGCACGTACGGCTCGCAGAGCCCGCACCCGCCGCCGCACCCCGTGCGGGCCGAGAGCCCCTCGTACCCGAGCCCCTCCCGGCGCGCCAGCTCGATGAGCTCGGCGAGCGACACGTCGGCACAGACGCACCTGGTGACCATGTTCGTCTTCCGGGACAACTCGCGCTCTCACGCGGCATGGGAGGGGTCGGGGGCGTCCGCGCGGGCGTGCGGCCCGGTCGCGCCGCGGACCACGCTCGGAACCTACTCATAGTCAAACAGCGAGTTGTCGTCCTGGCGTCCGAACCACCCGATCCCCAGCGGACCCGGGTCCGCCGCGTACAGCCCGCTCCGCCAGGTGTGCGCGCGCGTCTCCGGGCCCGCGTGCCCGTCGAGCCAGCACGCGACGGCGCGGGCCCCGGCGTGCCGGAAGTGCACCGAGGGATCGGCGCGGGCCGCCCCCGCGGGCGTCCCGGGCCAGAACCGCGGCTCGGCGAAGGAGTACTCGATCAGGCCCCCGCACACCGCCGGGGCGCCGCCGGCGAAGGCGGCGTCGCTGAAGGCCAGGGTTCGGGCCGGATCGGCAAAGCGATCCTCGGGCGACCCGGAGAGGTCGGTCACGAGCGGCCAGGCGCCCCCAGAGCCCGCGGAGCGGCGCACGCCCACGAACGCGTTGTTGTAGCCGTACCCGCCCGCGGAGCGCTCGAAGCCAATGCCGGCCTCGGCGAGCTGCGCGGCGGACGCTGCGAAGCTCGGGCAGCGTCGCAGCGCCGGGCCGGTGCCGCCGGCGCTCCCCGGGTCCTCCCCGGAGATGTACTCGCAGAGGGGGCCGCCCACCGGGGAAAAGGGCTCCGACGCGGAGGCGCGCGCCCCGTGCCAGCGGGTCAGGTTCGCGGCGTGATCCGGGGCGCCCGGCGCCAGCAGGCCGCGATGGCCGAGCGCGTACGCGGCGTTGGCGAGCTGGAGCTGGCGCAGGTTCGAGGCGCACGCCCCGCCGCGGGCCGCCTCCCGCGCCGCCGCCAGAGCCGGCACGAGGAGTCCCACCAGGAGCGAGATGATCGCCACGCACACCAGCAGCTCGACCAGCGTGAACGCGGCGCCCCTGGGCGCGCTACGGGCGCCGGCGTCCATGTTGACCCCGCGGGCGGGCCGCGCGCTCGCCGGGCGTCGCTGTCGATCACGGAAGCCGGGCCGGCCCGCGCCCGGGCCGCGTGCCCGGCACATCAACCCGCCTCCTGGAACCACACGACCAGGAACGCGCTCACGTCGCCGGCGTCCACCGCGCCGTCGGCGTCGAAGTCGGTTCCGGTCCCCCCGGTGGTCACGTCGCCAAACCAGGCCGACAGAAAGGCCGTGATGTCCGCGGTGGTCACCGCGCCATCGCCGCTGAAGTCGGCCCGCAGGACGGGCCGGACCCGCGCCACGCCGCCGACCTCGGTCGAGGCCTCGCCGAGCAGGGGGTGCACGACGTGGAGTGCGGTCCGGAGGCGCACGAAGTGAGCCTCCTGGAGCCCCGCGGGCGCGCCGGTAGCGGGATCGACCGCGGCCGCGAGGTCCACCGCGTCGCCACCCCCCGAGCCGGGCGTCAGACCCACCGCGTGCGGATCATCCGGCCGCGTGTAGAACGCGCCGGGATCCAGGCCGGGGTCATCCACCGCGCCATTCGCGTCGGTGTCCCCGAGCGCCAACACCGGCGAGAGGTCGGCGCACCCCCACAACGACTCGGCGGCGGCGTCGGGCCCGCCCGCGTTCTCGAGCACGGGCCATGTGACGAAGGCCGGCCCGCTCAGCAAATAGCCAGAGGTGGTCCACGTCCCGCTCTGCCCCGCCGGGATCCACAGCGGGCTGGCGGGAGGAAAGGTCGGGTCGGCCGCGTTCGAGTCCCAGGTCTGCGTGTGCTGGTGGGCCGCGGGCACCGGGCCGAGGTGCGAGCCGGGAATGACATACCACGGATCGTCTGGAAGCCCGTTGGCATTGTCGTCCCGGCTGACCTCGATGGTCGCGCACTCGGCGAAGCGCCGCCACGGCGCCCCGCCCACGTAGAAGGCGTTCCCGAAAACGATCAGGTCCATCCCGAGCGGGTTCCGCGCATCGTCGCGGACCGGCGCCGCGAAGCCGAGCGTGATCGAGCCCCCGAACCCACCCAGCGTCACCAGCTTGGTGTTGTCCGCCGCCGACGGTCCGCCGCCCGCAGGCGGCCCCAGCGCGCGTGCCGGGTCGTTGTAGGCGGCGGCGTTGACGAGCTGACCGGGCGCCGGCGCGAATTCGAGCACCTGCGTCGCGAAGTCCTGCGCCGCTGCCCTCCGGGCCACCAGCAGGAGGACGAGCGCCGCGAGACCCCCGCGGCTCATCGCCCCACCCCGCGCCGCCGCGCCAGCGGGGCCAGGCAGAGCAGGACGGCGGCGCCCGGCCCGGGCACCGTCGCGTACCACGTGGTGGTCCCGGTGAAGAAGTCGGTCGCGGTCAGGTACAGCTCGCCGGTCACGGGGTTGAAGGCCGAGCCGAAGTAGAGCTGCGTGCTCCCGGGCGGGGTGAGCCGGAGGAACTCGGCTGGGTTCTCGATGTCGACCGGGCCCAACCCGGCGAGCGCCGCCGCGAGCGCCGCCGCGCCCGCGACGCCGAGGTATCCCGTTTCCCCCGCCGCGAAGTCGGCCCCCCCGACCAGCAGGTTGCCCTCGAGGTCGAACCCCAGCGAGCTGGCCGACAGCATCGTCCCGATCAGCGTGCCCGAGGCTTCGAAGTCGGCGGGGGCGCCCGACATCCACAGGGCGGGATCGAACGCGCGGATCGTGCCCGTCCCCGAGCCGCCGGGCCCCAGGTCGAACCCGTTCCCGGTGTAGAGCCGGCCCGCGGCGTCGAAGGCGATGCCCGCGGAGGCCCCGCCGATGTTGACGATCACCGGCGTGTTGGTGGGGGCCTGGACCGGGCTGGTCACGTCGAGGACCGTGACCTGCGCCGGCGCACCGAAAACGCCCGAGGTCAGCCCGAGCTGGGTCGGGCCCGCCCAGGCGCCGTCGTAGTTGGCGACCGGGTAAAACGACGCCTGGCCGGGCCCGAGAAGCGTGGGCGCCCCCGGGGTGCCCAGCGCCGCGAGCGGGGCGACCACCACGGGCTTTCCGAACCCTCCGCCGATGGCCAGCCGGGCGCCGTCCGGACTCACGCGCACGAACCCGGGGTCGACGGCGCCGTTGCCGCCGATCGCGCCCGGATCCAGCAGCGCGACCACGTCGAACGTGCCCGTCCCCACCCCGCTCTCCACGAAGACACTCATGCCCGTGACCGCGACGATTCGGCCGTCAGGTAGAACGTCCCCCGCGAGCTGCGACGAGCCGGCCCCGGTGGGTGGCATGGCGATCGCCCGCCACGTCTGCCCGTACGTGTGCAGGGCGCCGCCCTGCGCGGAGACCGCCCCGCTCAATCCGAACACCCCGAGGCCCCAGGCCGTTACCGCTGCCAGCAGAGGAAGGTGCGTGCGCGCGTGCGCGGCCCGCTCGATCCCGCTCGACCATGTGGTCATGGGACAACTCCCGCTCATGCGTCCCGGTTTCGCGCGGGACGGCCTCCGGCCGGGCGGCGCGCGAGCGCCGCACAAGATCGCGCCGGCGTGCGCCCTTCAAAGGGGACCCACGCCGCGCCGTTGCCTTCGCCGGGTTCGGTGCGTCCGGGGTGCCGAGGCGGGAAGCGCGCATCGGCAGTTCCGGCGCCCCTGTCGCGAGGGCAACCCAGACACCGATCACGGCAGGTCTTCCGGCTCGGGGCCCCGCGCTCCGCCTTCCCGGCCGATGCGGCCAGTGGCTGTTGTGCACGAGCGCCGCGCGGGCCGTGTGCCCGCGCCTGAACCCGTGCACGGCGTGGAGCGCGGACGTGTGCCCCATACGGCGGCGCGTCCGCGGCGGCTTCTCACCGCCTTCCCTTTTCACCCGCGCACCGGCACGCGGCCGGCGACGCGGGCACCGTGAACAGAGCGCAGCCTACACGCCCGGCCCGGTCTGTCAAATGCAAAAAGAAAAGCGCCCGCCCGAGCTGGCTCGGACGGGCGCTGGGTCGAGACGCATTGGCGGGGGCGCGATCGCGCGCCGCCCGCGGCGGCAAACCGGTTACGGGCAGCCGTTGTAGGGTGGGTTGCCGGCGACGGCCGCGAACCAGATGCTCAGGAAGCCCGAGATGTCGTTGGTCCCGACGCTGCCGGAGCAGTTGATGTCGGCCTTCACCTGGCCGGTGGAGATGTCGTTGAACCACGAGCTCAGGAAGCCCGAGATGTCCGAGGTGCCGACCGCCCCGTCGCGGTTCCAGTTCGCCTGGCACTCGCAGGCGTCCAGGACGCCGTTGGGAGAGCCGCGCTGGTGGAATCCGCCGATCGGGGTGGCCGCGGCATTGAAGCAGTCGAGAGCGGGATTGCCGGCGATCTCGCCGGAGTCCGGCGTGCCGTTGCCGTTGCAGTCGGCGCCGCCGCAACTGATGGTCATCGTGCCCGAGCCGGTCAGGCCGTAGAACCCGCCGATGCGGACCAGGTACTGGGCGCCGGAGACGCCGTTGAAGGTCAGGTGGGAGCGCCAGCCGTTGAGCCCGCACGTGTCGTCGTTGCAGGCCAGGGCCGTGTCGGCCGAGGCCGGGCAGGTGGCGCCGTAGACGGCCACCTTGGTGTCGAGTGCCGAGGCGCACAGGTCGACGACGACCGGCCCGGTGCACGTGGCGGTGTAGCGGAACCAGATGTCGCGCTGGACCTGGCTGTCGCCGAGCCAGTCGCAGAGCAGGTCGGGCGGCCCGTCGGTGGTTGCCCCACGGGTGCAGAACGTGGTCGTGCCGTTGCCGACCAGGATGGCGTTGGCGCAGGCGTCGTTGGGCTGCTGGAGGGCGACGTTGAGCCGGAACTCCCCGATGACCGGGTGGGAACCGAACTTGGAGAAGCGGATGTAGACGACCTGGCCGCCGGTCACGGGGGTGGTGACGACCGAGTCGCGGATGATGCCCGCGTCCTGCCCGGGGCACCCGTTGTTGTCATCGTTGCAGGCGAGCTGGTTGGCCGACGTGCCGGGGCAAGCGGAGTGGAGGGAGATGACCGAGTCCATCCCCGTGTCCTGCGCGTTGAGGTCGTGGGTGCCGCAGGAGGTCACGCGGAGCGTGCCGTCGCAGGGGGCGGTGTAGACATACCAGACGTCGGGGTTCGTCGCGGAGGAGCCGCACCCGTTGGCGCCGTCGTTGGTGGCGGCGACGAGCGTGCCCGTGAAGGTGCCGCCGCCGGAGACGTTGATCGCCGAGGCGCAGGCGTTGTTGGCCGGGGGCGCGGGCGTGCAGGTGATGGTCATGGAGCCGTTGCCCGTGCCGCCGCCGTAGCCACCGATGCGGACCAGGTACTGCCCGCCGTTGAGGACCGGGAAGGTGACGCGGGAGCGCCACCCGTTGGTGCCGCAGGCGTCGTCGTTGCAGGCCAGGGCGCCGTTGTCCGCGGTGGGGCAGGAGGCGCCCTGGTAGATGGCGACCTTGGTGTCATAGGCCGAGGGGCACATGTCGACGGTGGCGTCGCCGGAGCACGTGGCGGTGTAGACGTACCAGATGTCGCGCTGCACCTGGGTGTCGCCGAAGAAGTTGCAGAGCGTCTCGGCGGGCCCGTCGGTGGTGGCGTAGAGGGTGGAGAAGGCGGTGGTCCCGTTGCCGACGGGCAGGGCGTTCTGGCAGAGGTTGTTGGCGGGGGGCGGGCAGGCCAGCGACTGGACGGCGAGCACGCCGCTCCCCTGGGCTCCGCCGTACCCGCCGACGCGGATGTAGTAGTCGGCCCCGGAGGCGGCGGTGAAGTCGACGCTCGAGCGCGTCCCGGCGCACGCCGGGCCGTTGTCGTCGTTGCAGGCGACCGAAGAGTTGGCGGTGCTGGGGCAGGAGTTGTAGATCGCCAGCTCGGTATCGAAGCCGCTGCCGCAGGTGCTCACGCGCACCGTGCCCGCGCACGGGGCGATGTAGCGGTACCAGATGTCGGAGGAGATCTGCGCGTCGGAGAAGAAGTTGCAGTCGAGGTTCTCGATCGGGCCGTCGAGGGTGGCCCCGATGTTGCTGAAGTTGTAGGTCTGGCCCTGCTCGATGGTGATGGCGTTGCCGCAGTTGTCGTTGGCCGGGGTCGGGCAGGCGCTCTGGGTCAGGTTCAGCAGACCGCTCCCGTTAATGCCGGCGAACCCGCCCACGCCGATGCGATAGGTGGTGTTGCGCGTGACCGCGAAGGAAATGAACGACTGGCGCGGGGGCGAGCCGCCGCAGTTGGCGTGGTCGTCGCTGCACTCCACGAGCGTGAGGCTGGAGCAGCTCCCGGTGTAGGCCGCGACCACGGTGTCGAAGGTGGAGCCGCAGGTCGTCACCGTCACGGTGCCGTCGCAGGGGGCGGTGTACGTGTACCAGACGTTGTCGCCCATGGCGCAATCGAGTGGTCCGTCGTTGGAAGCCTGGAGGTTGCTGAAGCCGAAGGTTCCCGGCCCGATGAGCACCGCGCTGGCGCAGGCGTCGTTCGGGGCCACCGAGCCCCCGCCGCCCGTGGTCAGGCAGCTCCGGCTGTTGCGGTGGGCGACAATGGAGCTGATCGACCCGGACTGGTGCCGGTTGATGGCGGTGATCCAGGGGTTCATGGTGAACGCGGGGCTTGAGCAGGTGCAGTGCCCGGCGTTCCAGTTGTGCCCGATCTCGTGGGCCGAGAGATCGGTGGCGCTCATGAAGAGCCCATCGAAGTCACTCTGGACCATGCCGTAGGCGAAGTCGTCCCAGTCGCAGATCACACCAACCCAGGCCAGGCCGATGACGCTCCCGTCGACCTCCTTGCCCGTGAAGAGCTGGGCCACGTCGCGGGTGATCCCGTTGTGATTGGCGTTCCAATGGGCGCGGAACTGGTCGAGGAGCGTGTTGGAGTTGCTCGAGGTGTACGGGTCGGGCTCGCTGGTGCGCACGATGGAGCTGGTGATCACGTGGGTGATGTCCAGCTCGCGCTCGTACTGCAGGTTCATGGTGTTCACCACGGTCGCGATGCGGCTCTGCACGCGGGCGCTGCTGCCGTAGCGCGCGAAGAACTCGAAGTCCGCGTCGGTGGCGAGCTGCGCGGTATAGACCGTCGCCCCGCGCTCCCCCTCGTCCCCGCCGTGGTCGTGCCCGTCCTGCGGCCGCTGGTGCAGCACGTCGTCGGTGCCGCACCGGTGGTCGCCCGCGATCCGGTCGTCCGCGGTGTAGACCACGTGGGTCCCGGCCGGCATCCCGGGGAGGCGGTCGCCGCTGGGCTGCACCCAGTACTGCCGGTCGTCGGGCATGATCACCCGCAGGTACAGCCCGTCCTCCTCGATCCCGCCCGCGACCGCGGACCCCTCCGCGTCCAGCAGGCGGCCGCGCACGGTCCGCTCCGCGGCGGGCTTGACTTCGACCAGGCGGCCGTCGGGTCCCTGCTCGAAGAGTTGGAAGCCCTCGGCGCGCACGGAGTGGGGCCAGAGCTCGACCGCCCGCCACTCGCCACCGATGGGCAGGTTCAGCACCATCGGGACGATCGGGGCCGACAGGTCCATCTCGAGCCGGACCAGCACGCCCCCGCTCAGGTTCAGCGGCGTGAGGTCCGCCTGCCCTCCCTGCTGTGCCCGGGCCGGCGTGGGCGCGCCGAGTCCGGCCGCTGCGCATGCCAACACCACCGCCGCGAGGCGCGCGGCCCCGCTCCGTCTGCCATGCCTCATTATCGTACTCCCACTCTTCGAAGAAGGTCGGGCACGCATCCCGGGGGCTGATCGCCCGGCCGCGGCGGTGCCAAGGGCCGCAGCATACCAGCGCGCGGACCGCGCGCACAATGGCCTCTCCTCCGCCAGAATGGATTTAGGCACCGCGGCGCGGCGCCCGAGCGATCCGGGGCAGGCCCGGCGCGCGGGATTTCCAGCCCCCCGACGGGCGAGCTAGCGCCTTGCGCCACCTGAACTTAGCAGCCGGACTGCACGCCCGCGAACCACGCGGCGAGGAACGTGCTCAGGTCCGCGGTGTTCACCACTCCGTCGTGGTTCGCGTCGGCACTGAGGCCCGAGCCGCCCACGTTGGTGAACCAGTCGGAGAGGTAGAGCGTGATGTCGGTGGTGTTGATCGCCCCGTCGTGGTTGTAGTCCGGCAGGCAATCGCACCCGTCGGGAACCAGGTTGCCATCGCCGTCGGGCATCGAGCCCGCGGCGATCTCGGCCACGTCGCCGACGCCGTCCGAGTCGCAGTCGGGCGACCCGAGGGCTAGGGCGACCGCGGCGAGCACGTCTGGCCGGGGCCCGATGTTCTGCGTCGCGGGGTATTGCCCGCTCTGCTGGGGCGACCCGGTCTCCCGGAGGAACTGCCGGATCTGGGCGGGCGTCAGGGTCGTGCCTGTCGCCTGGCGGTACGTGCTCTGGAGCACGGCGCAGGCGGAGGCCACGATCGGCGAGGCGCTCGAGGTGCCGCCGAAGTCACTCTCGTAGAGCAGGTTGGCGCCCTCCAGCGCATATAGGCCACCGTACCCCGTGGTATAGACCCGCTCGCCCCACCCCTGCAGGTCGACGGTCGAGCCGTAGCAACTGAACCAGAGCCGGGACCGGTCCGTGGTCGACCCGAGGTTGGCCGCCGGGGCCGCGCCCGCGCCGACCATGATGGCCCCGGAATCGTTCTGCGGGAGGAAGGGCCAGTGCCCGCCGTTGCCGGTCGCGAAGACCGGGGCGTCGAGGTTCTGGCTCCCGTTGGCGGCGGCCTCCACGACGATCACGCCGTTGCCCACCGCGACCACGATGGCGTTGTAGATGCTCACCACCCACTCGCACGGGACGTAGTTCCCGCCCGGCCCGAAGGCCTGCTGCTCGATCAGGATGATGTCGCCCGCCCCGAGCGTGCCCAGGGCCGTGGTGATCGCGGCGCCGACG
>DASPKO010000001.1:0-6515 GCA_035628055.1 Phycisphaerales bacterium | reverse complement strand
GGCCCGCTGGTGCGCTCCAGCTACCACGCGGACGAGCAGGCGGGGGCGCTCCCGCACGCGGTCGCGAGCTAGCGCCCGTCCCCCGGACAGCCCACCACGAACCCACAAGCCCGCCAGGAAAAAAAACAGGCCGTCCGGGTGGGACGGCCTGCTGGGATCGCTCGTTGACGCGGACGGGCCGCGGGACTCTCGGAGGGTTACGGGGGTGTCAGGTCCTCGAAGATGAAGGTGTACAGGGCGTTGGAGAACGAGGTCGGCCCCATGCCGGGATAGACCGTGTAGTAGCCCACGTGCCCGTCGAGGAAGGTCATGAGCGACTTATTGACGTCGTCATACCCGTTGCGGAGCTTGTAGGTCGGGCTGTCGTTGTTCACGATGAGGTCGGCGTACTGGTCGTGAAGCCAGACGAACCGGGCGGGGTCGTGGGCGTCGGCCATGCTCATGCGGGTGATGCCGAAGCGGAAGCGGCGGTAGAAGTTGAGCGACTGGATGTCCGGCTGCTCCCACCACTTGGCGTTCCAGTGATAGCTGGTGCCGACGTCGTCGTAGCTGGACATCGGGGGGTTGTTGGGGTTGGGCCAGGCCCGCTGGTGCGAGTTGGCATCGCTGGGGTCGCGGAAGGCGAACATCTCGAGCGACTTGCGGCTGGGATCGGTCGCCGGGAGGCGGATGCCGGAGTTGTTGATCATCTGCGGCGCGTAGATGTCGATGTCCGGGTAGATGTAATCGTTCATGGGCCGGTCGGCGGCCTCGACGTCGAAGGCCCCGCCGAAGGCGCCGTACCACCACTGGTCGCAGTTCTTGCCGCCGTGGCTCCAGGTGCACCAGCCCAGCACGGCGCTGTCCGGACCGTCCCAGCCGCGCTGGTAGGTCATGGTGATGGGGACACGCTCCCGGTTGTTCGCGCGGTAGCTGGCGCAGGCGGCGCTGTTCTGCCGCAGGTTGCTCTGCGAGACCACCATGCGGGCCGCCTTGCGGGCCTTGCCGAGCGCCGGCAGCAGGATGGCGACCAGGAGCGCGATGATCGCGATGACCACCAGCAGCTCGATGAGGGTGAAGCCACGCTTCCGATTCATGCTTGGAACCTCCTGAGTTCGCGTCTTCTCTTCGCGTTCGATCCGACCCCTCGTGCTCCACCCCGGTCAGCCACCAACCCCGGCGGGCTCAGCCCGGCCCCTCCGGGTCTTCCATTCCCTCTTCCCCCTCGTCCACCGGCTCCTCGTCTTCGAGGTCGGTCGCGTCCGGGTTGACCGCGCGCGAGCCCGTCGGGGGAAGCCCGCCCCCCTCGTCTTCCGGCTCCGCCGGGGCCTCGATGGGCGCGCCATCCGGAGCCGGCTCCTCCGGGACAACGGGCGCCGGGGGCGGGGGCGGGGGAGGGATGGGCTCGGGGCGCGTCATGAACCAGTAGGTTGCCCCCGCGGCCAGCAACAGCCCGAGCGCGACCGCGAGCTTGACACCCTGGCGCTCATCCTTCTTAACCGGCTTGGCGGTCTTTTCAGCCATGCAAGCACGTCCGAATCCGTCCCGCGGGGAACGAGGCTCAGAGCCTGCTCTCACCCCGGGTACCGGGCGTCAGCCTACCAAAGCGGCGCGTGCCGTGCGCGGAAGACGCCCAGCACAGGTCCAGGCCGAACGGCCTATGCGCCAACTATGCCGGAGAGTTCCCAGGTTGTCCAGCCTCCCACAGGTTTCCGGGGCACTTGCCCGCAAAATTCATGCCCCGGGTCGGGCAGACCCTGACAACCCCCAATCTTCCAACGCCGCCTCCGCCGCGATCAGACCGGCGCACCCGATCACCGAGCCCGCCGGATGGCATCCCGCGCCACCGAGCAGCAGCCCACGGACCGGCGTCCGGCACGGGAGGCGCCGGTCGAAGGCGTGCGCGTTCTCGAGGTGGTGGATGTGCCCCCCTGTGATGCCGAACCGGGCCTCGATCCCCAGGGGAGGAAGGACCAGCATGTCCTCGATAAGACCCGGGAGGTCGGGGAGGACGCGCGCCACGGGCCCGCGCACCAGGTCACGCGCGAACGCCTCGGCGGCGGTCTGGGCCATCCGGGGTGGGACCCACTGCACGAAGAGGCTCATGGTGTGCCGGCCGTCGGGGTCGCGGAGCGAGTCGTCCGCCGCGGTGTGCGTGTAGACGTCGATCAGGGCATTGAACGGGTCCGGGGTCCGGCCCGCAAGGGCGGCGCGCCGGGCACGCTCCAGCCGCTCGAGCACCTCTCCCGTCGGCACGATGTGCACCGTGCCGCGCAGCGCCACCTCGGAGGTTCCCACCACGGGCAGGTGCTCGGCGGCGACGACCCTCGGCAGCGCCCGCAGCGCGAGGTTGACCTTGAGCGAGGTCCCGGGAGAAGCCAGAGCCCGGACTCGGGCGGCGAGCGGGGCCAGGGACGGGTCGGCGCACAGCGCGAGGGCGCGCACCGGATCGGTGGCCAGGATGGCGATGGGGGCACGCACCCGGCCGCCCTCGGCGCGCACCGCCACCACGCGCCCGCCTTCGGTCTCAATGCCGCGCGCCGGCGTCGCCGCGGCGACCACGCCCCCGAGCTCGCGCACGATCGCCGCCAGGCCGGCCGTGATGGCTCCCATGCCCCCCTCCACCAGTTGCCAGGCGGCCAGCGGCGCGGGGGGTGGCCCCTCCGGGTCCGACGGGCGGCCGGGGGACCAGCGGTCTCCCGCTGGCAGCCGGAGCATGTTGTGTGCGACGAAGTTCATGCCCGTGCCCGGCTCGGCGTAGCCGCGCGCCGAGCCGACGAGCCCGTCGCTGGCCAGCACCGCGGTCAGGGCAGAGTCTTCCAGGTCCAGCAGCGCGAAGAAGTCGCCGACCGATCCGAACGCCAGGCGCCGGTAGACCTCGCGCACCGGCACGCCCAGCCCGGGCGCTTCGGTCGCGCGGACGTGCCGGACCGACTCCTCGAGCGTGACCGCCTCCTTGAGCCAGAGCGGCGCGAGGTCGTCGCGGATCGCGTCGACCGCCGCGTCGAAGGCGGGCAGGCGGGCGCGGTCCTGATCCCGGAGGTTGACGCCGCCGCCGCGCAGGCCCAGGGCGACGGGTCTGGCGTCCTCGAGCAGGAAGTAGCCGTGCGGCCGCCGGGGAATGAGCCGGACTCTCAGACCAGTCCGCGCCAGCACTTCCGGGGGCATGGGTCCGAGCAGATAGGCGCCCGTGGAGACCCCCAATCGCGGCGCCGCGGCGAAGGGATACTCGGTCCGGCAGGCACCGCCCAACTGATCGGAGGACTCGAGCACGCAGACCCGCATGCCGGCCCGCGCCAGCACGCTGGCAGCCACCAGCCCGTTATGTCCGGCGCCAACGACCACGGCGTCGGCCTGGTCTGGTAACGGCGGAGCGGCCATCGGTGCGGGCGGGCCTCGCATACGACGGGCGGTGGGACACCCGGTTTTTGCAGTCTACCCGCGACACCGACGCCCCGGGGTTCGTACATTGACATGGGCGGGCCGCACGACGTAGGTTCGCCTGCCCGAAACCCGGCAGGAAGGACTCTCGCGCCGGCCGGCCTGTCGCAGTCACGGCCACCGACCTCATGAGTGAGAACCCCCACAGACCGGACCTCACCGAAACCTCGCCCATGCAGAGCGGCGAAGGCTCCGGCTCGGCCCGGATTTCCGGGACGGGGAATGGTGTGGCCGGTGAGACCCGGTCCGGGCGGGCGTCCAAGACCAAGGGCGGGACGAACGTCGACACGATCATCGGGAAGGTGGTGGTCGACCAGGGCCTGGCGACCCCGGAGGAGGTCCAGCAGTGCCTGGAGCAGGCGCGGCTGCTGGCGCAGGAGGAGAGCCAGAAGTCGCTGGGCGACCTGCTGGTGGCGAACGAGTACATCACGCGCCGGCAGCTCGGCCGGCTCCGCGCCATCGTCGAGGCGGAGCGCTCGGGCCAGCAGATCCCGGGGTACAAGATCCTGGGCAAGCTGGGCGCCGGGGCGATGGCCGCGGTCTACAAGGGCCGCCAGCTCTCGCTCGACCGCCTGGTCGCGATCAAGGTGCTGCCCCGGAAGTTTTCGAGCAACCAGCAGTTCATCGAGCGCTTCTACGCCGAGGGAAGGGCCGCGGCCCAGCTCAATCACCCCAACATCGTGCAGGCGTACGACGTGGGGCAGTCGGGGGAGTTCCACTACTTCGTGATGGAGTACGTGGAGGGGCGGACGGTGTACGACGACATCGTCAAGCACAAGCGGTACGCGGAGCGGGAGGCGATCGACATCGTCATCCAGATCGCCGAGGCGCTCCAGCACGCGCACAGCCGCGGCCTGATCCACCGCGACGTCAAGCCGAAGAACGTGATGATCACGCCCGAGGGCGTGGCCAAGCTGGCCGACATGGGCCTGGCGCGGGCGATCAGCGACAAGGAGGCCGCCGAGGCCGAGGCCGGCAAGGCCTTCGGGACGCCGTACTACATCTCCCCGGAGCAGATCCGTGGGGAGAAGGACATCGGCCCCCCCGCCGACATCTACTCGCTCGGGGCGACCCTCTATCACATGGTGACGGGGAACGTCCCGTTCGATGGCAAGAGCCCGACGAACGTGATGCACAAGCATCTCAAGGCCGAGCTCATCCCGCCGGACCACGTGAACCCGCGGCTGTCGGCCGGGATCTCCGAGGTCATCGAGATGATGATGGCCAAGGACCCGCGGGCCCGCTACCAGCGGGCCAGCGACCTGCTCACGGACCTGCGCGCCGTCCGCGAGGGCAAGCACCCGGTGCTGGCTCATAAGGAGATCGCGGGGACCGAGCTGGCGGTGCTGGCCCAGGCCGAGGCCGCGGCGCCCGGCGCGCTCCGCGAGGACCAGAGCCGGGCCGGCGCCGGCGGGCGGCTCTTCGAGACGCTCTTCTACGTGATGCTCGTGCTCTTCGTGATCAGCGTGATCGTGAACGTCGTCCTCTTCGCGACGCGCGGCTGAGGCGGCGCCGGGACGGCGGCCCGGGCCGGGTCGTGCCGCGCTTCGCCCCGGATCGCCGCAGTTGCATGAGCTGGGCGCGAGGCCCTACACGCCGGTGCCGCGGCCCGACCAGGCCGAGGAGGCCACGCGGGTGCGGTGCGTCCCCGCGCCGCCCTCCGCCTCGTCGTCCGCGGGCCCGGGGGGCGCCGCGGCCCCGGCGCCGCCCCCGGCCGTGGCCCGACGCGCCTGCTTCCCGTTGACGCGGTCCTCGAGCGGCGCCAGCACGGCCAAGGTGATGAGCGTGAGCGCGGTGGCCGTCGCGGCCACGATGAAGAAGCCCAGCCCCGCGGCCACCCCGATCGCCGCGGTGATCCAGATGCCGGCCGCCGTGGTCAGGCCCTTGACGGAGCCCTTGGCCTGGAAGATGGCGCCCGCGCCGAGGAACCCCCCCCCCCCGATGATGCCGGCGACCACGCGGGTCGGATCGGAGTTGATTCCCTGTGCCACTCCCCGGGCGTCGCGCACCACGATCCCCTCGCCGAGCATCGCGAACAGGGCGGCCCCCATGCTTACCAGCATGAGCGTCCGCAGTCCCGCCGGCTTATGACTGCGCTCGCGCTCCAGCCCGATCAGCCCGCCCAGCACGACCGCCACCAGCAGGCGCAGCGCGAAATCCAGGTCCTGTTCGTGGATCATTCCGGCTCACATCGGCCCCGAACCGGGCCGGGAAAGCAGAAATGCTAACCCCGGAACCCCGCGAGGCCATCCCCCGTCTCCCCTAGTCTTGCCCGATGCCCATCCCGCGCCTGGCCATCGTCGGCCGACCCAACGTCGGCAAGTCCTCCCTCCTGAACATGATCGCCAGGGCGAAGGTCTCTATCGTCGACCCCACGCCCGGCGTCACCCGCGACCGCGTGACCGCGATCGTCACGCTCGAGCCCGCCGATGGACGCGGGCCGACGCGGACGGTCGAGCTCACCGACACCGGGGGCTACGGCGTCTACACCGCGGAGGGCCGGCGCTATGACGAGGTCGGCGCCGACCTGTCAACGCTGACCGACGACATCGAGTTCCAGATCTCCCAGGCGGTGGCGAGCGCCGACCTGGTGCTGCTGGTGATCGACGCGCAGGCCGGGATCACGCCGCAGGACGAGCTCATCGCCCGGCTGATCCGCCAGCGCGTGCTGGGGGCCAAGGACCGCCCGCCCGTCCCGGTGATGATCGTGGCCAACAAGGTGGACGGCCCGCGCTGGGAGGCCCACGCCGCCGAGGCCGCGGCCCTGGGGTTTGGGGCACCCCTGCTGGTGTCGGCGAAGAACAACTACTGGCGGCGCGACTTCGTCAGCGCGCTCTACGAGGCCGTGGGGAAGCTGCCCAGCGCGGAAGCCGCCGAGAACCCGGAGGCCCACCAGCCGCCGGTGGACCTGAAGCTGGCGATGGTGGGCAAGCGCAACGCCGGCAAGAGCTCGCTGGTCAACGCGCTCGCCGGGCAGCAGCGCGTGATCGTCTCGGAGATCGCGGGGACCACGCGCGACGCGATCGACGTGCGCTTCGAGATGGACGGGCGGAGCTTCCTGGCGATCGACACCGCGGGGGTGCGCCGCAAGAAGT